>PLWX01000156.1 GCA_003151155.1 Acidobacteriaceae bacterium | reverse complement strand
CGCGTCAACTGGTGCAGGAGCTTGGGCGTGAGCCGAGCAGCGAAGAGATTGCCAAGCGCATGGATATTCCAGTCGCGAAGGTTCGCAAGGTGCTGAAGATCGCACAGGAACCGATCTCGCTGGAAACGCCGATTGGCGAAGAAGAAGATTCGCACTTGGGCGATTTCATCGAAGACCGTTCGATGGTCTCTCCGGCCGAAGCCGTAATCAACGTGAACCTCAAGGACCAGACAGCACAGGTCTTGCGCACGCTGACCGCGCGCGAAGAGAAGGTCATCAAGATGCGCTTCGGATTGGAAGACGGCTCCGAGCACACGCTCGAAGAAGTCGGACAATCGTTCGCCGTTACCCGTGAGCGTATCCGGCAGATCGAAGCGAAGGCGCTGCGCAAATTGCGTCATCCTTCTCGATCGCGCAAGTTACGCGCGTTCCTTGACGGAGTACGCGATTAAAATAAATCAAGTAAAAACCGGGGCTAACCGCCCCGGTTTCTTTTTTCAGCAACAAACACTTTCTGGGAAGATCGTTGCGTAAAATATCTGGGAATTCGTATGGATATCGAAAAGACAATTGCCGAAATCAAATTGCTGGAGGAGATCCACGCGCTGCCCGATCCGCGTCCGATCACGCTTTCCGACCGCGAAGTCGCGAACCGCATGCACGATGAAATCTATGCCAACAATCCGTGGTTCAAGTTGTGGCAGCGTTATGGAATCTCCAGCCGCCCCGAGCCACCTTCCTTTAATCCCCCGGGCCGATAGTTTCCCGCGCAAAATCCGGACTAGGTGCGTTTCTCCGATGTTTTCTTTACACGCGCTGTCGTACGATAAACATTCATCTTGAACGCAGGTCCCCCGAATGAAGGATTTTTACCTCCGCGATTGTGCCCAGCAGGAAAACAAGGTCATCACCTCCCAGTTCGTCGTCGTGTCGAAACAGATCAAGGCAAAGAAGAATGGTGAGCCTTATCTCGCGCTCACGCTCGGTGACCGCTCCGGTTCCGTCGATGCGAAGATGTGGGACAACGTGGAGGAGTTCCTCAACGCGTTTGAGCAGGACGACTTCGTCAAGGTGAAGGGCCTGATCAACAAGTACAACAATCGCTGGCAGCTGACGATTCACAAGATCCGCAAAGTCGGCGACAGCGAAGTGGAGTACGACGACTACCTTCCCAAGACCACGAAAGATGTCGACCAGCTTTGGGCGAAGGTCGAGGAATTTGTCGAGTCCATGCAGCAGCCAGAGCTCAAGCAGCTGCTGAAGCTCTTCATGGGGGACGAAGAAATCGCCCGCGCCTACAAGTGCGCGCCGGCGGCGAAGACATTGCACCACGCCTTCATCGGCGGCTTGCTCGACCACGTGGTGTCCCTCTTTACCAGTTGCGACCTGATCGTGCGCAACTATCCGATGGTCAATCGCGACCTGATATTTACCGGCGTCTTTCTGCACGACATCGGAAAGATCCACGAGCTGACATACGCGCGTTCGTTCGGCTACTCGACCGAAGGGCAGTTGCTCGGGCACATGATCATCGAGCTCGAGATGCTGCACAAGAAAATCGCGCTGATTCCCGAGTTCCCGGCCGAACTCAAAATCCTTATCGAGCACCTGATCATCAGCCATCACGGGCAGTACGATTTCGGATCGCCCAAGCTGCCGATGTTCCCGGAAGCGCTCCTGCTGCATTACATGGACGACCTCGATTCCAAAATGGAGGCCATGCGGGCACAGTTCGAACGCGAGGCTGAGAACGAGAGTCCCTGGACAAGCTACAACCCGTCGATGGCGCGTCCCTTGCTGAATTCCAAGCGGTTCCTCGAACGGCCAAAGGTTGCAGAGGCTGAAGCGCCAGCCGAGGAAAAGGCCCCTGCTGAAGCGACGGTCACCGAGGTGGTGGCTTTTGCGGCGAGCGCAACCACGGAAGCAGTCAATGTTTCATCGCAGAGTCTGCTGGATCTGCAGTCGCATTTTGCCGCGAAAAAAACAACGCCCGACGGCAAATAATTTCCCTCGGGTCAAGGCCGGCACGGCAGCGTGTTGCGTCGGATTATCGAGTCTGCAACAAAAGTGCTAGTGCTAGCTGCTCATCTGTCCGGACCTATTCAGCTTTCCGCAATGAATCCAGGAGGAGTGCAATGCGTTCGAAACTTCTTTCCGTCGCCATGGCCGTGAGCCTGCTTGCTTGGGGCGCGGCTTGCAGCAAGAAGCCTGCAGACAATACCCAGCAGGCGCAACAACCCGCCGCCGGTCAGCCGGCAGANNCAGACGATCAGCACCAAGACCAGCAATTCGGGCGATCAATTTACCGCGACCCTGGCAGAGCCGCTGGTCGTAGGGGACCAGACCATTGCTCCATCCGGCGCGCGCGCTACGGGAACCGTGGTCGAAGCGGCACCTCTGGGAAAATTTAAGGGCGGCGCGAAGCTGCGCCTCTCGCTCGACGCCATCACCATCAACGACAAGCGCTACCCGCTACAGACTTCATCTGTAGCTCGAGCGGAGAAGAGCAAAGGCAAGCGTAGCGCAGTCGCGATCGGCGGCGGCGCTGGACTCGGTGCCATCATCGGCGGTATCGCCGGCGGCGGTAAAGGAGCTGCTATCGGCGCTCTCGTGGGTGGCGGCGCGGGCACTGCGGGCGCAGCCTATACAGGCAACAAGGACCTCGTCATGCCGGCCGAGACTGTGCTGAGCTTCAAGATTCTCCAGCCGGTCGATGTGCAGTAGGTTGTGTGGTTCGTAGAGGCCCGGCCGCGTGCCGGGCTTTTTAATTGGATAGAATCAACTCGCATGTCTCTTGCCTTCGACAACTTCGTCTATCTCTCCTTCGACTGCTACGGCACCCTCATCAATTGGGAGCACGGCATTCTTGGCGCACTGCAGCCGATCCTGCAGCAGCATGGGGTAATCCTCAGTGATGCCGCGGTGCTGGCAGTTTATGGGGAACTCGAACCGCGGCTGCAGAATCCCTACCAGCGTTATCGCGATGTGCTGCGCGGCGTGGTGCGCGAGTTCGGGAAGCAGAAGGACTTCATCGCTACGGAAAGGGAAATGGACTCTCTTCCGGATTCACTCAAGCACTGGCGGCCCTATCCCGACACGGTTGGAGCGGTGAAACGTTTGAAGAAGAAATACAAGCTGGTCATCCTTTCGAACATCGATGACCATCTATTTGCGGACTCCGCAAAGCTGCTTGAAGTACGCTTCGACGCTGTCATTACCGCCGAGCAGGTAAAGTCCTACAAGCCAGATCGCGCCCACTGGCTGGAGATGCTGCATCGCTGCAAAACTACGCCCGACCGCGTGCTGCACGTTGGGCAGAGTGTCTATCACGACGTAGTTCCCGCCAAAGCGATGGGATTTAAGACGGTGTGGGTACATCGCGCTCCGGGTCATGGCGCAACAAAGGCTGCCCAGGAGCAGCCTGACCTTGAAGTTTCAGATTTGAAAACTCTCGCCGACCTGGCAGAGCGTTCCTGATTATGCCGCGATCTTCTCGGAACTGATAAACGCTTCTACCGTCTCGCGCAGTTGCCGTTCTCCCGCGTCTTCGATCTCGAGGATGTCGGTGATCACGTTGCTCACGTCGAGGGCCAGCAGGTTCTCTTGCACCACATTCAGCAGCAAACGTCGGAGAATGCCGTGCTCGGCGATCAACATGGGGAGCGTGAAACCCTGGTCGCGCCGCGTGCGCCCGTGTTCTGAAGAACGACTCAGCCGTGCACGTTGCGCGCCATGGCCTGCTTCGAGAATTGCTACCAGTTCGCCGAGCATATGCGGTACGTTGTAGCCGAGAGCCTGGTCATCGAGATTCAGTTCTGCGATTTCTGGAAGTTTTCGCAGATCCTCAATGAAATTCTTCATGATCATGTCGGTGTTTTCGCGCAGGATCGTCGCCACCCGCTTACGCTGCATCGGACGATGCGGCACGCGGTGCTGCAACTTATCTTCGATCACCTGTACCAGTTCTTCAATATCGGCTGGCTTCACGGCGTAATCGTCCACCTGGCTGCGAATGGCTTCCAGTGCGGTTTCAAACGCCGGATACCCGGTGAGGATGATGGTGACCGCGTCGGGTTGGGTGCGACGCATCGCGCTTACCACGGTGAACCCATCGCCCGGCATCCCAATGTTCAGGTCGGCGATCAGCACATCGAAGCGGTCTTCATTGATGGCAGCGAGAGCGGCGGAAACTGTGCCTTCGCTGCGCACTTCGAAGCCATGCATCTTGAGAATCTCAGGGAGAGTAAGGCGGATGCTCGCCTCGTCATCCACGAACAGGATCCGTGCCTTCGACATGACCGACCTCGCGGGGAACGGAGTCAGACCGCTTTATTGGTTGACTGGAATCTTGATGATCTTCTTTTGGATCGCGTAAGTGACCAATTGCGCCTTATTGTGAATATCAAGCTTGCGCATCAGGTTGAACTTATGCGCTTCCACCGTTTTCACGCTTAGCCCAAGCAATACCGCGATTTCTTTTACCGAATTGCCTTCGGCAAGCAGCTTTAAGATCTCGCGCTCGCGCGGGGTAAGTGTAGAGATGCGTGGGCGCAACTTTGCGTCGCGTACACGCGCGCGAAAATCTTCCACAAGCTTGCCGAGTACTTGCGAGCTCAAATACTTTCCGCCCTTATACACGTCGCGCACCGCGGCAACCAGTTGTGTCGATGGCGTATCTTTCAGCACGTATCCGGCGGCGCCGACTTCGAGGCATTGCACCAGGTAATCCTCATCCTCGTACATGGTGAGGAAAAGAATCTTGGTCTCGGGACGGTTCTTCTTGATATGCCGCGCGGCTTCGAACGAAGAGAGTCCCGGCATGCCGATATCCATCAGCACGACATCAGGTCGCAGTTCGCGGGCTTTTTCAACTGCATCGCCGGCGTCGGGAGACTCCCCAACCACTTCGAAGTCGCTTTCGCTTTCCAGCAAACGCCGAACGCCCTGCCGGAACAGCGTGTGATCGTCCACGAGTACGCAACGAATCTTGGCCATATCTCACCTTCTGACGTGCCGAACTATATCGCGCTTTTAGCCCGAACTTCTGCTGATTCTTGCAACGTGGTTAATCCGCGGTCGTGCCAATCACCTGCCGACGCCGCTGGAACCACGACTTCAATCCTTGTACCGCTGCCCTCGTCGGTACTGCCAGCCGATCCGACTTTCAAAGTACCGCCCAAGGTCGAGATCCGCTCCCGCATGCCAGCCAGCCCAAACGATCGCCGGCCGGGGTTCGGTTTTTGGGATTGCTTAATACCTACCCCATCATCTTCGATGCACAATTTCAGCAACTCGCCTTCGCGCCGCAACTGGATCGTGACCGTGGTCGCATTCGCATGTTTTGCCACGTTGTGAAGTGCTTCCTGCACAACACGATACACCGCGGTTTCCGTGACCGGCGAAAGTCTGCCGACGTTGTCGCCAACACTCACCTTGGCTTTCACCCCGGCGCTCTTCGCCAAGTCCTTGGCTTCTTTGCGAATCGCCGCGATCAAGCCGAGTTCCTGCAGCACCAGTGGTGAGAGGCGTCCAATGATCCTGCGGATGCCTTCAATCGTGCGATCGACGACATCCAGAGTCTCGTGGATCTTCGTCTTCGCCGCCCGCGTAGAAACCGTAGATTCCAGCATTCCGAGATAGAGTCGAATCACCATCAGCGCCTGGCCGGTTTCATCATGCAGTTCGCGGCTGATGCGCTTGCGCTCTTCTTCCTGCGCTCGCAGTAAGTGTCCGGAGAGCTCGGCAATCCGCGCCTCGCGCTCCCGTAACGCGTCGGTCATGCCCGCACGCTGAATCGCCAATGCCGAGCGATCAGCAATCGCGCGCAGTAGTTCGTGCTCGGTGGGAAGCCATCCGTACGGCTTCTCGAAGCCAATCAGCATTACGCCAATGACCTTATCGCCTGTCTTGAGCGGCACCCCCCACAAGGCCTTTGCTTTATCGCGACAGAAGGGGTTCAAGAGACCGTGTGAGTCTGAAATATCCGGCAGAATACCCGGCTCGCCGCTGGCCGCGATCTGCCCGGAAAAGCCAGTGCCGAATTCGATTTCGATATTCTCAACATCCGGACCGAAGCCGACCTGTGCACGAGCCCGCAGCGTCGGCGCGTCGCCATCGCGCAGCAGGATGATCCCAATGCTGGCGCGGAAAGTTTCGGTGGTAATCAGCAGCACGCGCTCCAGAAGGGCATCAAGTCCGCTGGCGGAAAGCTCCGCGTCAAGCACCGAAAGCAGGGCTGCCGATTCCGACTTCTGGTTGTCGAAGTACGCGCCGGAAACCGCGACATAAGTTGCGTACGAAAATGCGTCGAGCGCGCTGATGACTTCGGTCAGGCGTTCTCCACCGAACGTATCGCGCAGGGAAGGCGCCAGCAATTCGAGATAAATATCGAGCGCGCGAGAAATGACGCGTGTATCCACCTGCAGCTTTGCCAGGCGCTTGCCGTTATAGCTGGCATTTTCGTGGAAGACCGCCACGTCGCTATGGCTGAAGACTCGGAATCCGGTACCAATCGTAAGCCGCTCTAAGGCGGCCATCGCGCGCCCGTCCAACTGGAACTCGGAGAACATCTGGCTGCGCCACTGCGCTCGTATCTCCGCGAAGTGCGGTTGGAGCGCTTGCGAAATCTGGTTAACGATCTCTCGTTGCGACTCCTTGATGGGCAACAGCGCGGGCATCCCAACTCCTAGAACCTGTACTCGTTGATGCAGCGGCAGTTATGTGGGGATGGATGACCACCTGAGTACCGCTATCCCCACTTCGTCTCTGCTCATTCTAGCCCGAAAACCTTATGGGCTAAGGTGCAATTGCATCAAAAGTTTACCTGCAAGGTATTTGAGAGTCTCTGATGAGCTACTCTCGTGACATCCTTTACAATCAATGTTTCCTATGTTGCGCTTTCAGACAGCAGGCGAGTCCCACGGCGAAGCCCTGGTTGCCACCCTAAGTGGCGTCCCGGCAGGTCTGCCAATCGACCAGGCGTTTCTCGACCGGGAACTCTGGCGTCGCCAGCAGGGTTACGGGCGCGGCGGACGCATGCGGATCGAGCGCGATACAGCCCACATCCTGTCGGGCGTGCATCACGGCAAAACCATCGGCTCTCCGATCGCGATTCTGATCCAGAACAATGACTGGAAGAACTGGCAGGAGTCGTTGCCCGTCGAAACCGGTGATCCGGAGAAGCACAAAGCGGTGAAGTCTCCGCGCCCTGGCCATGCGGACTTGGCAGGAGCTCTGAAATATAACTTTCCGGAAGCGCGTTACGTTCTGGAGCGCGCCTCGGCCCGCGAAACTACCGCGCGCGTGGCTGCCGGTGCGATCGCCAAACTGCTGCTCCGGGAAATGGGCTCTGAAGTGTTGAGCCACGTCATCGCGGTCGGTACGGCACGTCTTGAAAACGCCGAAGTCCCCTGGGAAAAAATTGCTGAACTCGCGACACGCGACGCCGTTCTCTTAGGATGTGCCGACGCCGACGCCGAACAGCGCATGAAAGAGCAAGTCGATCTCGTGCTGCGCACCGGAGATACCGTGGGTGGAGTCTTCGAGGTGGTCGCGCACAACGTGCCACCCGGCCTCGGAACGTACGTGGAGTGGGACCGACGTCTCGACGGATTGCTCGCGATGGCGGTCATGTCTTTGCAAGCCGTGAAAGCCGTGGAGATCGGCGAAGGCGTGAGCGTCTCCGCCACGTTGGGCTCAGGCGCGCAGGACGAAATCGGCTACAACCGTGAAAGCGCCGGCAAACTGACGGGGTTCACTCGATCATCGAACCACGCGGGTGGAATCGAGGGCGGTGTCTCCAACGGGCAAGACATCCTGGTACGCGGTTATCTGAAACCAATCTCAACCTTGCGGCGTCCGCTGGGCTCGGTGGATTTTGCGACTCGAGAGCCGGTGAAGGCTGCTTACGAACGTTCCGATGTGTGTGTGGTTCCCGCCGCCGGCGTCGCGGCCGAAGCCATGGTGGCGATTACCCTCGCAGGGTGTGCTTTAGAAAAGTTTGGTGGCGATTCTGTCGTTGAGTTCAAGCGGAATTACGAAGGCTATTGCCAACAGTTGCAAAAGTTCTAAACTCATGCCCTGATGCATTACGTGAGTGGTGGTGACAGCAAGAGGCAGCGAGAGTCCGCTTTGGCCTACGATCGAAATTTGATGAAGCGGCTTAAGCCGCACTAAGACACGAATGATCTATCCCATCGTAAAACTCGGTGAGCCTGTTTTGGAAAAGCCTGCCGACGCCGTCACCGAATTCGACGAAGGTCTCAAAAAGCTCGTCGAAGACATGTTCGAGTCCATGTACGAAGCTCACGGTGTCGGCCTTGCCGCGCCGCAGATCGGCATCGGCAAACGGATCGCTGTGATCGACGTTACGTTCAAAGAAGATCCCAACGCCAAACTCGTGCTGGTGAACCCGGAGATCGTTCACACTGAGGGCCGCATCACCTCGCAGGAAGGCTGCCTTAGCATTCCTGACTTCCGCGAGAAAGTAACTCGAGCCCGCGAGGTAACAGTGAAGGCCCAGGACATACATGGCAAGTGGTTCGAGCACACCGGCGAAGACCTGCTCGCTCGCGCGTTCTTGCACGAAACCGATCATCTCAACGGCAAGCTCTATATTTCGCATGTGAGCGCGTTGAAGCGCGATCTCATTAAGCGCAAGGTAAAGAAGCTGATGAGAGCCGGAGAGTGGTTCTAGTTTTTAGAACCGGTACTCGCACAATTTTTTACTGCTGCACACTCCTCCTGCAAATACTACAATCATCGCGTTACGAGGTCTACGATGCGAATGATGCGCGTCCTCGCCTTCCTGCTGCTGGCTACCTGGATTTCCCGCGCACAGATTTGACCAATCCTGACCAGGTTGTTCAGGTAAGCAACCTGCGTTTTCATGTCGCGCGTAACGCCGATGCAACGTCTCCTCTCGCCGCGGCCCTGGAAACCATCTTCAGAAATCCGGACGGGTGTTGCGGAAAAGATTCTTCCCTCGTTGATATGGTCGCTGCCGCGAATCCCCTCTCTTTTCTTTGCAGGACGTCGCCGCTAAACTGCAGGGGCGCCACGTTCTCGGAGACGGGCGTTCCGTCATCATCGACGCCGAATATCGCGCGGTGAATCCAACTGATGGAAAACTGCCCGCCGCTACCAACTTACTTACCGCGCTCAACAACAACCAGCCGCTGCTGCTGGAGTGGAACTCCCGGCTTTACGTTGTGTATGGCGCCGTCTATACCGAAATCGTTTCGGCCGACGAAAACGGCAGCCGTGCTGTCCTCGATACCATCGAGGAACTTTTGCTTTTCGATCCTGTCTCCGGCAAACAAACCGCCTTCGCTCGAATTACCGACGACTGGACGAAGGTACAAGGCACACTGACCGCCACGGTAAAGCCCAGCAGCAGTTAGGCAGTTGCCGACTTCGAAGAGTAACTCGCTCACGTCTTTGTCCGAAATTCTCGCCGCGTCAGTTTGCGCCAGCTACGCCCTACAAAATCGCGAGCGAATCAAAGGGCGGATTCTCGCAGCGTTTCACTCGCCGCGGCAATCCGCCCCAGTGCGATAGTCGTTATTGTTGATCGACTTATTTCGGCTTCTTCTTCCCGAACAGCCCGCCCACGATCCCGCCAACATCCGGTTTCGTCGTATTCCCCAACGGGTTCACGTTCTTCACCAGACCACCCATGTCCGGCAGGAATTGCGGATTTTGTGTTGTGCCTTTCACGGTTACGGGAATTCCGTTCGCTCCCGCGCCCTTGGTTAGGCCACCCAACCCGCCGACTTGCGAAATCACACCACCTGCCGCACCCGCGATTCCGCTCGTCAGCTTGAGTACCAGGTGAAGGTCCAGCTCTCCGTTGGCGCCGATGGTTCCTTGTCCGGTGATGGTGCCGATCGATGGCACGATGAGGACAAGGTTCGTGACCTGTGTCCCTTGCTGCGAGTTATGCAGGTTCGAGCTGAGCTGCTGAATGACTGTATCTTTGGACGAAGAAATTCCGGCCAGCGATCCGATACCCTTGAGCTTCGAACCAAGATCGAAGTTCTGCAATGTTGCATTGTTCAGCGCTGCATCGCCGACCGTCACCGGATTATCCGCAGGCCCAGTGATCGCAAAGTGGGCATTGGCAGTGCCATTCTGCAATTTTGCCGAAGGTGGCAGCACTACGCCGAACGCCGGCAGCGCAGCTTCCAACTCCTGAACTGCCAGCCCGTTTCCGTTGAGCTTTGCGTTCAACACCGGTTTTGCCGGCTTCATGTTGATGGTTCCCGTGAGTTGTGCGGCATCTTTGCCGATATTGATGGTGCCACTCGTAATGTCCGCCATCTGCTGCGCGATTTTGTAATTTGCCGCGTACTTTACGGTAATCGGCACACCCGAAGGTTGTGCCGCCGGGGCGAACTTTCCGTTCTTGATGGTGATGTCGCCGCCGCTGTCAATTTCCGTTCCATCCGACTTCACCTTACCCGTGAAGTCGGCACTCCCGGCGATCCCCGATTTCGGATCCGTAAAGCCAGTCGTGGCGAGGTCCAGATTCTTGACCGTGATATCCGCCTGGAGCGGGGTTGCGGACGAATCCTGCTGGTTGATCGGTCCCGCGCTGCCCTTGATGTCGAGGCTGCCATTGCCCGGAGTCTTCGCCGTCACTTCGAAAGGAAACGCATTGGTGTAGGAGAGATCGCTCGCCTTGAGGCCGACATCACTATAGGTCCGGAGGGGTTCACCGACCTTTCCGATTGTGATCTTCCCGCCCTCAATATCCAGCTTGTTGACTGACACCTCGTCGCCAGAACTGGTCTCCGTTCCCGGGTGGCTGCTCTTCGTGTCTTTCTGGCCGCCAAGCGAGGCGAAATTCCATTTGCCCGCCTGGTCCTGCAGCAGGTGAACCTCAGGCGATTGCAAGGTCAACGATTGGATCTTGACCTTCTTGGAGAGAATCAGCGGAATTATCTCGACGCCGATCTTCAACGCCTGTGCCTGGATGAACGGCTGTTGCCCGAATGCCTGGTCTTCGGCAATGGTGATGTTCTTCGCCGTGATGCCGCCCGAGTAGATCGAGGCATCCAGATCGCCGATCGCTACCGGGCGTCCGAGCGCTTTAGTCAGCTCGTCCTGCACCCGCGGCTTGAACGAATTCGCGTTGATGAGCAGCGGCAGGATGGCAAGTATGACGACAATGACCGCAACAATGATGCCGCCGATGACGAGGGGTTTTTTCATGGGGAGAACCTCGCTTTCCAAGGGATGAGATGCACTCCAGAGAGCGCGTGAAGGAGTATGGAGTATAGAACGCCCCGGGAATGGTTCCCGTGAGCAAACGATGAACTCTCGGTGCCGATTCGGCAGAGCTGGTTAGGCCGACATGCTTTGTGCGACAGCTTGAGGCCGGACCATCGCCAGGGTCGTCAAATCATTTTCGGGCAGTTTGTTTTCCAGAAAGCGCTGCGCGGCAGCCTGGATCGCGGTACATAACTCGCTTGCATTCTCAAACTGCGCGGCTAGTAAACTTTCTTTCACCCGCTCAATCCCGAACTCTTCCCGGTGCCGCTTCGTCTCAATTACGCCGCGGGAGACCAGCAGCAACGAAGTCCCCGGCCGGAGCACGCAGAACTGCGGATCATGGGTAATGTGTGTAAAAAGTCCGAGAGGCAGACCACTTGCATCAAGGCTGCCGATTCCTTCTCCATCGCGGGTGAGCGCCGGGAGGTGCCCTGCATTAATGTAAGTCAGCGTTCCCAAGTCAAGGTCGAAGCAGCAGAGGAACGCGGGAGTAAATCGCGGTCCCTTCGCTGTTTCCAGAATCGTACGATTCACGATCATCAGCAGGTCGCTGAGTCGGTCTGAATCGTTGATATCCTTCCCCGCGAACAACTCGGGAGCGCGTTGCTGAAAGGTGTCCTGGACCGCAGCAGCGATGTGAAGCGCCTCATCGCGCTTCCCCGAGATATCGCAGAACAGGGTAAGCACCCGGTTGCCGATGTGCGCGAAATCGTAGAAGTCTCCACCGGTGCGCGCTCCACGATACAGCGCGAAGAAGTGCGCGCCGGGCAGGTCAAGCACGGCTGCCGGCTGAGGACGACGATAGACACGCTTTTCAGGGTGGAAAAACGACAAATTCATGGCCGCGCTCCAGAGCAGGAAAAAGTATCACAACTCTTTCGCGCTCACAATTAGATAGAGTGGCGGCTAGTTGCCGTACTTGCTGGTTAGGTAGGTGGCGATGTCCTGTTCGAACTGGCCGTAACCCACGTTGAACGTCCCTCGCAAGGCCGCTTCCGTGGAGTCTCCCCGGCCAATGCGCTCCAGTAGCCTTCGCACGTCGCTCATGCCGTAGGTTTCATGGATGTATTCCACGGCTGCCAGGGATTCGGCATACGCGATCGCGGCGCCCGCATCATCGAGGCCCAGTAAGGACTGTTCCAGGGAACTCAAGGGGACCTCTTTCTGCTGGCTGAAGACTCTTGCCAACATGCTACCCGCACTGGCTGTGGTCCGCGGTTCCATCAGTTGAGCCACGCCTTCGTTCAGCCACAAGGGGCAGCGCCCCCGGCTGATCTGGTTTACGAAGGAATGGGTAAGTTCGTGCCGCAGCACTCTTGCAAGCTCGCCGTTCATTTGTGTCAGCCCGCGGATCGGGATCTGTAGCTTCCCATCATTGAGCGCCGTGGACCATGTCGGGGCGTGCGTTACGTCGAAAAAATCCTTCTCCGGATAGAGAATCACCGTGATGCTGCCCGCCGGCGCCGTCCCTAACTCGCTAACCAGGCTGTCGTAATCTCCGTCCAACTGTTCGAGAATGCTCCTGGTCAAGCCGCTTTGCACGGAATGGCCTTCAAAGCGCAGAGTGAAGTGAGCACTCTCTGCATCCACAAAGTCAGCTCCGGCCGACGCTTCACGCCGGGCGCGCGCGAGAAATTCCTGGATCCCAGGGTCAGGGCGAAGCCGCAATGATTTTTCGAACGCCGTCACCGCATCCTTGGCTCGATCGGCTTGCAGACGAGCGTAACCGAGCACAGCCCACGCGTCCGGCGACTCTGGCGCCGCCCGGACCGCGCGCTCCGCCAGTGGCAAACCATCCTGCGGCCGCCCGATCCGGACCAGCGTAGCTGCGTAGTTGATCAGAACCGTGGCGTTGTTCGGTTCGAAGCGTAAAGCCCGGTCAAAATACCGCACGGCGGCGTCGCGGTCGCCTTGCTCGAGAGAGAAGCGTCCGGCTTGGGCGTTGGCCACGGCGGCCACGTCATCATCTCCGCTGGCTTCCGCCTTTGCCACTTCGGCGTCGTCCACGCGATCATCTTTGATGACGTTGACGGATACGTTCGATGAGAAAGTAGGTTCTGTTGTCTTCGGTACAAAGTCTGGCACTGCCGCAGATCGTCGCGATGCAGAGGCAGAGCCGAAGCTGTCAATGTGATCGACTGCGGATTTTGGTATAGCGTAGCTGTCGTCGCCGATTTCGTAACGAACTTTTCCGTTCTCTTCGTGGACGGAATCGACCACGATCTTTGTGCCGTTCTTCAGTACGATGGTTTCGGCCTGCATTCCGATTGATACGGCGAGAACCAATAAATTAAGGATGGCCGAAGTCCGCATGTCGAGGCATTCTATCCCGTTTTCTCTGCTGCACCGAGGTCTCGAACGTACCGTTCTTTCGTGCTTACGGCTCGCATCGCTTCTCCTTGTGTTTGCCTCGGCTACCCCGGCGATTGCTGCGGAAGGCCCCGCGGTAGAGCACAGCGTCCTTCCTCTCTACCACGCTCTCCGCACGGTCCAACTCGATCCCGCAAAAGTCTTCAAGATTCGCGAAGCCACTCTCGAACGCGATGACCTGCACATCTTTCTTAACGATGGGCTCGTCATTTTCACCCGCGAGGTCGACGGCCACATCACCGGCATGTATTTCGAAGGAGAAGGCGAACTCCTCGCGCGCCCTCCCAATCGCACCGAGAAGGAGTCCTTGGGGCTATTTACCAAGGCAGGGGTACTGGAAGACAAGTTCACCCGTGCCTATTTCCGGTTCAATGACGACATCCTGGCAGAGTTGAAACCTTTCCTGCGGCCGCCAGAAGATGTCGATGCCTCGCACATCGAGCAATTCAATGCACCCGCCGAGCGCCTTGCGGATGTCGATGCCCTCCGCCTGCTGGCCTCCTTTACCAGTGGCCCCGCCACCGATGAGAAAGGGAGAAAGCTCATCTCCGACCACTTCCTGCATGCCCGAATTGGAGGCAGCCACTTTGGGCTGTACGATCTGTTCTACGACTCGCGCAATCCGGAACAAATTGTCGTGGGACAAGGCGAAACCGTCGAGGGCGCCACTTACTACGATCTCTGGATGTCGTTCGCGCAACGCAAAGTCCGCGATCATAAAGCGGACGGTGCCGTTCCATTGCGCGCCGCCGATGCCTTGCATGTTGACGACTTCAAGATCAAAGCCACCATCCATCCGCCCGACGACATCTCCGCCGAAGCGGATCTCGTGATCAAAGTGCGCCAGGGCGGACCGCGTGTGGTGTTCTTCGAACTCTCACATAACCTGCACCTCAAGCAGGTCACTCTCAGCGATGTCCCGGTAGAGTTTCTCCAGAACGAGGCGATCGAGGGTACCCAACTCGCACGGCAAGGCAATGATTTTGTTGCTGTTGTGCTTCCCGAACCTTGCAAAGCCGGCGATCAACTGCACCTTCATTTCACCTACCAGGGTTCGGTGCTGGCGGATGCCGGCAATGGCTTACTTTACGTCGGCGCTCACGGCACCTGGTATCCCAACTTCGGTCTCACGCCCTCGAATTACGATTTGAGCTTCACATATCCCAAGGGCTGGACCCTGGTGTCCATCGGCAGAAAGACCAACGAAACGCTGGACGGCGAGATGCGCACCAGTCACTGGGTTTCGGAGCGTCCCGTCCCGGTCGCTGGTTTCAATCTTGGAGCCTACGTTGAAACCCGCGCCACTGCCGGGTCAGTCGAGATTGCCGCCTATGCTTCGCACGGCGTAGAGAAGGACTTTCCCACTTCCCATTCCACCGTCCTTGAGAAGCGTCGCAGCCCGTGGAAAGCGCCGACGCTTGACGAAATCAACACTCCGCTGAAGATCGATCCCGCGTCCACCACCAAGGAAATTGCTCGCGATGCCGCCAGTACCGTGGAGTTTTACGATAAGCTCCTGGGAGATTATCCATTCTCATCCTTGCGCCTCACGCAGTTTCCCGGACCCGAAAGCCAGGGATGGCCAGGCCTGATTTATCTTTCGAGTTACACCTTCCTCACTCCACAACAACGCGACCAACTTGGCATGAACGACTTCGTCAAAGCATTCTTCGGGACCCTGATGCTGCGTCACGAAGTCGCGCACATGTGGTGGGGACACGAGGTTTTTTGGGATACCTATCGCGACCAGTGGCTTTCGGAAGCACTCGCCAACTACTCGGCGATGCTGATGTCGGAGCAGGACCAACCCGACAAAGTTCGTATCCTGATGGATGGCTATCGCAGTCAGCTTCTCTCCAAGCGTAATGGTAGAGACCTGTTCGAAGCCGGTCCGGTTACCCTCGGGTTGCGCTTGAATTCCGCAAAGTTTCCTGACGGCTACCAGGCGATCGCGTACGGCCGTGGATCCTGGCTCATTCACATGCTGCGGTGCATGTTGGAAGACGGCTCGCGCGGTTCTCGCAGCAAGGCGAAGATCAGTGGCGACGATCTCTTCGTGCAGGTCCTGCGCACCGTGCTGCAGCGCCATCGCGACAACGCCATGAGCACCGACGATTTCCGTCGTGCCTTCGAAGAGGTGTTGCCCGAATCGCTGCGCTTCGAAGGCCGCAAGAGCCTCGACTGGTTCTTTGACGGATGGGTCAACGGTACCGCGATCCCCGCACTCGAAGTCAGAGGTACCAAGTTCTCAAAGCAAGGCGAACTCGAATATGTCAGTGGAACCATTCACCAGAAATATGCGCCGGACGATCTCGTAACCTCCGTTCCGGTCTACGCGCAGGCGGCCGACAAATTCGAGTACCTCGGCAGAGTCTTCGCCGTCGGCAATGAAACTCACTTCCGCTTACGTTATCGCGCCACCGGAAGGAAGATCGTTCTCGATCCCTATCACACGGTGCTAACCCGCTAAGATGCCGACTGTGATGGCGCAACCTGCGCCCTTCTCGCCAAGTGGCTGCAGGTTGGCGGGAACAGAAATAGATCGCGCCGCGACCTTCATTCCCACGCATGCAAGTTTGACACCCCATTTTTCGCCGCATAGAATCGAAAGCAGGTGGAATGCAGTCGCGTTTCGCCTTCCTCGGCCGCAATCCGCGGCCTGCCTCCCCGAATGGCGGCGTAGCTCAGCTGGTTAGAGCGACGGTCTCATAATCCGTAGGTCCGTGGTTCGAGTCCACGCGCCGCCACCAAGCAAATCAACAACTTCCGAGGGGATTTGGGTATCCCCCACTATCGGCGTTTGCGGATGGTTTGCGGATACTTGCGGCTCTGTCTTTGCAGGCGATGGAACGGCGTCCAATCGATCCACGAACGAAACGTTCGCGCCCGGGATGAGATGGCCGTATGTATCGACGGTGACCTGGATCGAGCTGTGTCCCATTTGTTCCTTAACGTACACGATCGAAGCGCCAGCCTGAATCAAGAGCGACCCGAATGTGTGCCGAAGATCATGCAGACGGATCTTGCGGATTCCCGCCTTCGTGAGAACGGGAAGGAAGTAACGGTGGTACAGATTGTCAGGGTCCAGAATGCCGCCGTCTGGGCCTGGAAACACGAGTTGAGCGGTGATGTCATTCGCTCCGCTCAGGAACGCCGTCAGGAGGCGCTGGTCGCGAAGAATAGCCAATTCCTTGCGAACTTCGCGCGACATATCTACGCGCCGGTGCTTCTTGCTCTTCGTGGTCGTGTGCTCACGGCGTACGTAGTTATTCCGCACCACGAAGAAACGATTCTCGTCGTTCTCGTCTTTGCCCAGTTGGACGTCTCCCCACTGCAATGAAACCAATTCGCCGCGGCGTAAGCCGGCGCGCAAAGCAACGAGGAACAGCGGGTGATACTCAAGGCAGATTTCTTTAGCTGCTTCGAGGAACGTGGCTGCCTCTACCGACGTTAATGCCGTACCTTTCGTCTCGGTGCCTTTGGCGGTGCGGGTGAAGCGTCCCAGTCGCGATGCCGGATTTGCCGAGAGTGCTCCCTCTTCCACAGCCTGGTTGAACATTCCTCGGATTACACAGAGTGCGTTGCGAATCGTATTCCGAGAGAGATCCTTGGCGATTAGCTCGTTGATCATCACCTTGATGTCGTCGCGCGAGACCTGATCCAACTGTTTTTTCCCGAATCGCGGGCGAAGATACTGCCGTAGAACCCCTTCATAGCCATCCGCAGTGGATTTCTTACATTCAACCCGCGCATAGTCTTTCATCCAAGCGTCGGCATAGGTGTCGAACGACTGGGATTTGTCATCTTCGGCGAAGATGCCCATGTCTCCGAGGGAGAGCTTAGCTTCCACTGCGCGACGGACCTGTTCTGCGAGTTTGCGATCGGCGCCGATCACCTTCGTCTTGCGACGATTGCGATAATCGATTACCAGATACCACTTGCCGCGAATTTTGCGGGCAAGCGAATCCAGTAGTACAGTCAGCACTTCGTTTAGATAGGCGGACTCTTCCTGATCTTCCGGCGACACGCCGCCATTTTGTCAGATGGCGCCTGAAAATCCACTGAAACGACTGGCTCTAAGGTGCTGGATTTGTCAAAGGGATAATTCCGGCGGATTTGATAGGTATCGACCTGAAAAGCGGGAAAAAGGAACAGAGAGCTGGTATTGGTGGGGAGCAGGATGCGTGGGTTCATCCTGTCGTGCTCTATGTCGGCGAACATGCAATAAGTATCCGCGCCGCCTTCGTTGAGATACTCCCCCTTAGTGGATTGCTTGGTCGTATAGGATTTTTTGAGCACTTCAAAATCACATTCGATCCATCCTGCAACCCACCGGGTCTAGAGTTAGAGCGCATTCACAAGATCTAATCCGATCAGCTCTGATTTCAAACTGACCCACTACCCCCGATCAGCTCGGTTGGGATGCCTGCGTGGGAGCTTGTGCCGCGGCCGTGGGTCTGTAGCTCACCTTGAGTAGCGGGAGCCGATCTTCCGGCACGTCGATGTGAATCCCCCCTCTGCTCCACATGCGTAATTCCCTCTCGGCACCATCCAAAGCAACATCCGTCGCGCCCAGGTAGCGAAACAACCGTAGCAACGTCGCCTCGCTCGCGACATGAAGATGGGGCCCGAGCGTCGTGCGACAGTCTTCCGCGATGGTATGAATCCACCAGCCCTTCCGGTGTTGAAAGTTGACGATGACACGCATCGCAAGAGCCTACCACCCGATAAATCCGCTCGCATCTGATTCGAACATCCCTGCTTGACGAACAGTGTGGATCACTCGAGAATCATTTTATCGATGAGAGTGGAGCGAAATGGCGTTACCCGCGAAGAGGTTATTCGACGTTACGCGGTTTACGATCGCCGTAAAAAGGGGCTTCCCCCTATATTAGACATGGACGGGTGGCGTTGGGATGATCCCGACGAAATAGACAAGAAGCTGCACGCTTGTGGGCTCAAGTGCGGCGTTCTGGCGGCCTACCGTGATTGGGCTTGCGTCGAGTTCGGTGTCGCGGATTTGCTCGAGTGCGCAGTCGTTAATCACATCTTTCCCGGCGAGCCACGGGCACTCGGCCAATTGGCTCTTCGCGGCAAGCTGGCCACTTGGGTACCGATCGGCCATCCCGAATGGTGGGGGCCAATTCGAAATGGGGCCAGCCTTGATGTCTCGTCTGTGCTGATAGCTCGCCCCGCGCTAAAAAGTGAGAGTCCCGCCCGGTGGTATCTCGAAGACGGTAGTGGGCGCTCGATCGCCCTACTCCAGCGGATTCTATGGTACGGAGAGGCTGAACGAATCGCGTGGGCTTATGTTGGGCAACAACCGGACGAACGTAGTGCCTTCATTCTGTCGCATCCTGAACTTATGGCAAACGGTAAGCTCTTATGAGCAAGGAAAGACACATCGCAAGCGGACATTACGGCAAAACCGGGAAGAATTTCCCGTTATGGCACAACGAAAAGGGGAACCAAATCATGAAGGGCTGATGGAAAACGCAAGGGCTTCAGGGTTGGCGTTGGTGCGTGGCCCAATGAGTGTGCCATCGTTCCGTCGCGTTTTGATGGTCGCCTTCCGCCTGAGTTGCTGCATCGAGGAGCGTCTGAGGGTCTTGATCGACAAGTCTGGTGGTGCGCTTTAGGTCGCGCTCATACTCGGCCGTCTGCAACAGAATCTTAGTTCTCTCCACGTCTTGCCAGTAGCGGTGGCAGGTTTCACAGCTCATGGGGGCGAACGTTACCCCTGATGGCAAGCCAAGTCAATAAGGTCGTCCAACGTCCAGCCAGTTATCATCGAGCAGGTAGACGCCCTTCAGGATTTCTTCAGGTATAGAGCCGCATCATTCGCACCACTTTCGGTAAGCGACGCGAAGGATGCCGAAGGTACGGCCATGAACTCGATGTCATGCTCAATGCTCTCGAGGAGCGTTACGGGGATGCGCT
>PLWX01000137.1 GCA_003151155.1 Acidobacteriaceae bacterium | reverse complement strand
ATACGGATGAAGTATTCTTCCGCGACACGGCTCACGGCTTTCTCTCATGGGCCGTGGCAGTCGTGATGACGGCGGGCTTCTTAGCGTCCGCCGCTGCGTCCATGGCGGGAGAAGCGCTGCAGGCGGGGGCGGCGGCAACCGCCGCGGGCTCTGTCGCCATGGTCAACGAATCTGAGTCTCGACGATTGCTGGCGAAATGCTGAGTAAAAACAGCGAAAAGGAGTCTGGCGGAGAGCGTGGNNTCCCGTTCGGAAATACTCGCGTCGCCAAAAGGAGTCTGGCGGAGAGCGTGGGATTCGAACCCCGACAACGTGGTCCTGGGCAAGGACGAGGTGACATGAAGCAGCAGAACCAGGAATATCCGGTGATCGTGGCGGCGGCGCACGCCGCTCCGGCAAACGACATCCCCCAGGAACTCGTCAGGGCCGCCGTGGCCCAACAATTCGCCGGGAAGATCGACGACTTGGAGAAGATTCTGGCCATCTTCGACCATTCCCGCATAAAGCGGCGGCAGTTCGTACGTCCGCCCGACTGGCACGCCCATCCGCACACCTGGGCCGAACGCAACCAGATTTATCAGCACGATGGGCTGGAGCTTATGGTCCGGGCCGCGCAGTCCTGTCTGGCCTCGGCCGGCTGCACGCCGCAGGATGTGGATCAGATCGTGTTTGTCTCTTCGACCGGTTTCGCAACGCCGACGCTCGACGCGTATCTCATCAATCGCCTGGGCTTCAAATCGTCGGTCAGCCGGGTGCCGATTTGGGGACTGGGCTGCGCCGCCGGCGCGGTTGGCATTACGCGCGCCGCCGACTATTGCCTGGCCCGGCCGCGGTCGCGGGCCTTGCTGGTGGCCTTGGAGATTTGCAGCCTGGCATTCATGGCCGGGGAGTTGTCAAAGAAGAACCTGGTGGCCACCTCGCTGTTCGGCGATGGAGCCGGCGCCGTGCTGCTGGCCGGGGCGGAGACCGGTTCGAGCGGGCCGCGTGTGCTGGCTTCGTGCTCGCATCTGTATCCCGATTCCTACCGCATCATGGGCTGGGATTTCCTGGACGAAGGAATGGAGTTGGTCCTTTCGCCGCAACTGCCGGCCATGATCAATCAGAACCTGACTCCGCTGGTCTCGCAATTCCTGGCCCAGAAGGATCTGCAGACGAGCGACATGAGCCATTACTTCATCCATCCCGGCGGGGCCAGGGTCGTGGATGCCTACCGGGAGGCGTTGCACCTGAATACGTCGGAGTTGGCCCTGACCGAAGAGGTCCTGAGCCTGCACGGCAATATCTCTTCGGTGTCGGTGGTGGCGGTCTTGGAGAGGTGGTTCCAGAACAACATCAAGCCCGAGCCCGGATACGGCTTGCTGTCGGCCTTCGGGCCTGGTTTTTCAGCCGAACTGGCTTTGCTGGAAGTGTGAATCGTGTCGCTGCTGTGGATTTTCGGCTGGTTGCTGGCCGTGAGGCTCTTCGAAGTCGTGATTTCCGGTCTCCACCGCCGGGCTCTGCTGGCTCGTGGCGGCCGAGAATTCTTCCCCGCGTCGTTTCAGCGGATTGCCCTCATGCACGGCCTCTTCATCGCCGCCCTGGCCCTGGAGTCCTTCCCGTGGATCATCCCGCTTGATCTTCTGAGCTATGCGTGCCTGGCGGTCCTGGCCGGGCTGCAGGTGGGACGCTGGTGGTGCATGGCGGCGCTTGGTGAGAATTGGAATGTGCGCATCATCGTTGTGCCAGGGGAAGGACGCAAGCGCACGGGGCCCTACCGCTGGATCCGGCATCCCAATTACCTGCTGGTGGTCCTGGAATTTGTCTTCCTGCCGCTGCTGATGCGGGCGTTCATCACGATGGCTGTCTTTTCAATCGCCAACCTGCTGCTGTTGCGCCAGCGTATCCGCCTGGAGGAAATGGCCTTGGCGCACGATGCAGCCGCGAGGGCGATGGTGGGTCGGGAGGCGTGACGCTGATCCCGAGCGCAGGGCTTACGAGATCACTTCTCCGGTCAGCGTGACTACGCCGCTCTTCACGTCGTATTTCACGTTGTCGTGCATCTTGTTCTGGATCAGGGCAGCGTCCAGGTTCTTCTCGATGCCTTTGTCCAGATGTGCTGCATATGCGCCTCGCTTGAAGTCCAGAGTTAGTCCGTAGCTGCTTTTGAGGGCAACACAGTGTAAACCGACTAAGCTCCGTAGTAGTCTTCTTCCTTTTCTTGGTTGCGCCCAGGTTGCGGATTTTGCCGGATTTTGCCGGATTCTGCCGAGCTATCTTGTTGATTTTCTTTGTTTTCAACAACGGGAAGGGGTCTCATAATCCGTAGTTCAGTGGTTCGAGTCCACTAGCCGCCACCAAGTAAATCAACAACTTCCGAGGAAATCGTGGTCTCGCTCGATTTCGGCGTTTGCGGCGATCACGGGCGCATAGTCTTTCGCGATTCGCGTGAGAGCTCGGCTCTTCTTCGCCTCGCGCTCCACATCGTCCTTGCCCGCAGCCGCGTTAGCAGCCTCTTCTTCCGTCCGCAGCTGAGTGTCTCTACCTTTTTGGCGCTCGTCCTCAAGATATGTCGGAATCGTTTTAGTGGAACTTCCGATTCGTTCTGCTCATACAACTGCTCCAAATAGCCAGCCGATGCCTGCGGTCATCGCCATGGCCAATCCACCCCAGAACGTCACGCGTATTGCGCCGATCATCACTCCTGCCCCACCCACGCGTGCAGCGAGTCCACCCAGAAGTGCGAGCAACGCCAACGAAGAGACGGATACAAGGGGGATCAATCCCTGCTCCGGAGCTATCGCTGTGACTAAGAGAGGCATCAATGCACCGAGAGCGAAGCTTACGGCCGATGACAACGCTGCTTGAATAGGGCGCGGGCGAAGCTTCTTGGAGATGCCTAGCTCATCTCTGGCGTGGGCGCCCAACGCGTCGTGCGCCATCAGTTGCTGAGCAACCTGTTTCGCGAGAGTAGGATCGAGCCCACGAGCGATGTAAATCGCCGCAAGCTCCTTGTGTTCGCCTTTATTGTCTGTTTTTAGCCCCACGCGCTCAATGTCCAAATCAGCTCTTTCGGTGTCTGCCTGCGAATGGACAGAAACATACTCTCCGGCTGCCATCGACATGGCCCCGGCCACCAGCCCAGCCATTCCTGCAATCAACAGATTACGGTGTGTCGCTTGCGCGGCTGCAACACCAAGCACGAGACTTGATGTTGACAGTATGCCGTCGTTTGCGCCCAGCACCGCTGCGCGCAGCCAGCCAATGCGATCGGTGTGATGATGTTCCTTCAAGTGCCTACAGCCATTGTGACTCCTTTTCGATCGAGGAAATGCAGGAATTCGGAGAATAATCTTTTTCTGGCCTTCAAATTCCAGCCAGCCGGGTATGACAAACGACAACTGACGCCAGTCTAGATCCATTTCACTCGCAGCAACCAGACCTTGACCAATCGTGCAGGCGTCGGCAGCTCTGGGAGGATATGCCGAGCATCGGGATAAGGGTAGCGCGCCAGTCTTGCAGGAAGAGGTAAACCCGAGTAGCCGGGGCATCGTTGTCGCGTTTTGAAATGAAAATCCGTTCAACGCGCGCTTGTCACAAACTTCCGTGTAGATCTCGAAACGCCTTCCATCGGCGTGTTGTCACCGCGCTCTGCGCTCACCACGTAGAAGTAAGTCGTCGCAGGATTCAGGTTGGTGAGCTGCACGCGGTGCGTCATCTTCGGAAGGTCAGGATTCCATCGGTTTGGAGATTTCGCAACTTGCGATAAATGTTTTGGATCTGTGCCGAATCGCACTACACCGTATTCGATATGGCTCGCTCCCGTGTTCGTTGTCCAACGAATGATTGCCGAAGTGGAGTCCACGCGCTCCACTCTTGGCGGCCCTACTATATGCTCAGGTAGGATTTGCGGTTGTATTCGATCTTGCGAACTGGCGAAACCCATCACCGCCAACAGAACTGCAGGCGACAACAGTAGATTACGCATATATTACCTCGCGAAACTTCGTAGCTCGAAAAATTCGTCTCTTGCGGCGAATCCCTCGTCGCAAGAGACAGGAACAACAATGCAGGCTTATGGCTGTGGGGCTTGTTCGTCGGAGCTAGTAGCGCTCGTCGCACCCTTGCCGAACGAGTTCTTGTCCGGATAGGGACGAGTGGCGCCGTCCGTGAGAGTCTTGAGGAACGCGACCAGTTCGTTTTCCTCTTGCTCCGTTAACCCGAGGCTGCCGATTGTCATATCTTTGGTTGCTGGGACCTCGGGCTCCGGCCAACAAGTCAACTTTTCGGTTGCGGCTGGGCAACTTCCGTCGGCAGCGGTTGATTTGTAAGTGTCGCGCGTGTTGTAGAAGTGGACGACCTCTTTCAAACTCTTGAGGTATCCGTTGTGCATGTAGGACTTCACGAACGTCGGATAGGGCCGCATGTCTGAGTTGCGAACCGTCGCAACCTGCATGAACCCGTCAAACTTGGGCGCAAGTGGAAGCCAGTTTGCGGTGTCAGGATTCGTCCCCGACTCGCTGCGGAGGAAGAGTCCCACCCCCAGATCGGTGAACGCTGCTCCCGCGGGATTCGGAATAAACCCAAAAGCGTCAGGCTTATTCTCGAAGTAGAAGGGATTGTCCTTGTTCCGCGGAAGCCCCAGGTTG
Organism: Acidobacteriaceae bacterium; assembly: GCA_003151155.1. GTDB lineage: Bacteria > Acidobacteriota > Terriglobia > Terriglobales > Acidobacteriaceae > Korobacter. Next base: position 1,773 of record PLWX01000137.1, on the reverse strand, counting down.
GCTGAAGTGAAGTCCGTAAAGAGCGGAGCCACGGAAGCGGCAACTCCGGAATCCGTGGCACCGTGATCGGTAGGTGCGGGTGCCGTTGACCTGCCGTCGAGGTGGCAGGAGTTGCAATTGCCTTTGCCCCGGAAGATGTCGTAGCCGGCCTTTTCTTTCGATGTCAGCTGAAACTGCGCATTACCCGCAAGGTAGCCGTCAAATTTCGAGGAGAAAGCGCTAACATCGGGCGAAGCCTCGTAAGCGTCGATCGAAAGTGCGAATTCGTCATACGCAGCGTTTGCCTGGCCTCGATCTTCAGCGCTAAGCGATAACGGAGTCTGGTTTGTCCCGAAATCGCCAGCGGGTGTACTGCAGATTTTTTCTGTATCCGCAGGCCAGTGAATCTCGAACGCCTGCGGGCCCCACACAGTCTTAAACTGCGATGCGTACTTTCCCTTCGCAATTCGATAAACGACGCATGCGGTGTCAGGCAGTCCCATTTCCTGAGTGTCGTGCGGCGGACCTTGCGCCTGTTCAGCATCCGGGCTTTGGGTTCGATAGCCGGTAGCGCGCAGATCCCAGAAGTTTCCACCGTAGAAATTTGCCAGCGTTTGGTTGTATTGCAGCTTCGGATAGAGCGGTGAGTAGGTGTAGCCCTGCGGCTTTCGTTTGCCAAACCGCCACCGCGCCGATCCCGGGTAAGCAACTACGGTTGCATTCACCGAAGAAATCGGACCGCTGAACCCAGTGTAAGGCATGTGACAGAAACTGCACGCCTCGTTTTTGTTTACGGAAAGGTTTCTGTCGAAGAGCTCAAGCTTTCCGAGCAGTTCAACTTGCCTCTTAGCAGTCCCCGGGTTGAGAGGGAGCGCTTTCCATTGCGCGAAAGCTTCTCTTTCGAGGGCGTCCACCTCTCCTTCCACCCGTTTGGCCTCCTTCGGTAGATCGGAGGGAATCAAGCCGGGAGGATAAGGAAAGTAGACTCGGGATTGTGCATCCGCTGATTGCGCTGAAACTCGTTTGGACGACAGGTAGGCTGTCAGGCCAAACAAAGCAAGCGACAGGAGCACAAGGATTGATCGGATCAACACATTGCGTTTCATGGGGGGTGTCTCCTCGGGACATAGCCGTTTGTGGCAAGCGAACAAGCTAACATGATGCATGCCAGAGACCCCAGAACAGCAGCTAAAGGGCTTTATCGCTAAGTTCGATCCCGTTATGGGCAAGCAGATTCGCGAATGCAGGTCAGCGATGCGCAAGCGCTTCCCGACAGCGAACGAACTGCTGTATGACAACTACAACTTCTTCGTAATTGGCTATTGCACGACAGAGCGCCCCCTCCGATTGTGTCGTATCGCTGGCAGCAAATTCCAAAGAAATAGGCCAGAAAGCCGGAGGTCGCGATTCATCGCCATACTTAATCCTCCCTCTAATTCAGGTTCCAATCACAGGGATTCTGACTCTATGGGCGGACAGAATGTCGTGGATTAGGTTGGGGCACTCGAACAGAGTGCCAGGACGGTTTGTGCACGTGCACTGACTGGCGATCCGTCTGAGTGAGATTTGGCATGGACTTGTAGTGCACCCTCTTAAACTAGACACAGAGGGCCTCGGTTTTAGTTAGTGGTTGAGATTGTGCGAAGCCCGCCTGGGCTTCGCGTGGCGTTCGGTTGTTGAGCGCCCGGTGAGGGCGGTCGTGATTGTACTCTTCGATCTGATGTGCTCCCCAGAGATTGAACCAGCGTGAATGAGAGGTCTCCGGCTAAACTAGCCCGCTCGGGCCAAGCGAGG
>PLWX01000157.1 GCA_003151155.1 Acidobacteriaceae bacterium | reverse complement strand
CGACCACTACCTCGGGAAAGAGGCGATCATGAACATCCTCTATTTCCGTTTCGCCAACTCATTCCTGGAGCCGATCTGGAACCGCAATTACGTGGCGAGTGTCCAGATAACTTTGTCCGAGGATTTCGGAGTAGGGAGTCGCGGGGCCTTTTACGAAACCGCTGGCTGTCTTCGTGACGTGATCCAGAATCACCTTTTCCAGATCGTCGCGCTACTCGCCATGGAGCCGCCGGCCGGCCGGGACTTTGGAGCCGTGCATACCGAGAAAGCCAAGGTCTTTCAAGCGATGCGCCCTCTGAAGGCCGATGACTTGGTTCGCGGGCAGTACGTCGGCTACCGAAAGGAAGCGAATGTGGCGAGGAAATCCGACGTCGAGACTTTCTGCGCGCTAAGACTCTTGATCGACTCGTGGCGATGGGAAGGCGTGCCTTGGTATCTGCGCTCCGGCAAATACATGGCAGACACCGCGACCGAAGTATTGGTGGAATTGAAGCCCCCGCCCCAGAGGCTTTTCTCTGATTCAGACCCAACGACCGGACCCACCAATTACTTGCGCTTCCGGCTCTCCCCCGGCGCTGCGATCGCCATCGCCGCTCGCGTCAAACGGGCAGGGAAAGAATTTGTCGGCGACCAACGAGAGCTCTACCTGTTCGAAGAACAACCGGGCGAGGAAACGCCCTATGAGCGTCTCCTAGGCGACGCTATGGTCGGCGATGGAGCGCTATTCACTCGCGAGGATGCGGTCGAGGCTGCTTGGGCGGTGGTCGATCCGGTTCTTAAGCACCACCACCACGTTCGATCCTACAAACGGGGTTCTTGGGGTCCAAAGGCGGCTGACGTGATCATAGATTCTGATGGCGGTTGGCACAATCCAAGTCCGACAAAGGCTTCAGGTTGACCAGTCTGCTGCTGTTGCAGTGTTTCACCGGCCGTGATCACGTGGAGATAATAACTCCAGTAGCTTGGATCGATCGGAACATTCCATGCGTCGATCTCGTTCATCGCAAAGGAATGCGGCCGGACGGCGACTCATCGCCGATCGGCGACTGCGACTGGGCCAACGGCGGGCTGAGAGGAACGCCGGCTTAGATTGAAGGCCGTGTTTACCAAACCGACGTGAGAGAACGCCTGAGGGAAATTGCCGAGCAGACGTTTCGCGACTGGATCATATTCTTCGGAAAGCAAGCCGACATCGTTACGAATATCCAAAAGACGTTCAAAGATCCGCACGGCGTCGTCACGGCGGCCTTGCAAAACGTAGTTGTCTGCCAACCAGAAGGAGCAGGCGAGAAACTTTCCTTCTCCGTGCGGCAAACCGTCCACGGCTGGGTCTTGAGTGTATCGCCCGACGAAGCCATCGTCCATCAAATGTGTTTCGATGGCCTTCACTGTGCCGATTAGGCGCGGGTCATCCGCCGCAAGAAAGCCGACCAGAGGCATCATGAGAATGCTTGCGTCGAGATGCTTGGATCCGTAGTACTGCACAAAGGAATTGAGGCTTGTGTCGAAACCTTGCCGGCAAACTTGTTGGTGGATGGCTTCCCGAAGCTTCTTCCATCGCGCGATATCTCCTGGAAACCAGCCCTGCTCTGCGGACCTGACCGCGCGATCGACGGCGACCCACGCCATCATTTTGGAGTGAACGAAATGGCGGCGAGGACCGCGCATTTCCCAAATTCCATCATCCGGCCGCTCCCATCCCTTCTCAAGAAATTCAAGGAGTACGGGCACTATGTCTTCGCCTTCGTCCTTGGGCGGTTCGAGCCCTGCCTGGCGGCACTGAAAGAGCGTGTTGCCGACCTCACCGAAGATATCCAATTGGAACTGCTTGGAAGCGGCGTTCCCGATACGCACCGGTACGGATTTCTCATATCCTGAGAGCCAAGGCAACTCTAGTTCGTTAAGCCTGCGCTCGCCGCGTAGTCCGTAGACAATGTTGAGTTCGGAAGGGCTGCCAGCGACAGCGCGCAGGAGCCATTCCCGCCACGCCCGCGCTTCGTCATGGTATCCGGCGTCGAGCAGAGAGTGGAGAGTAAGCGTCGCATCACGTACCCAGCAGAAGCGATAGTCCCAATTCCGCACGCCGCCCGGACGCTCTGGCAAGGAAGTCGTCGGTGCAGCCGCGATCCCGCCGGTCGGCAAGAATGTTAGCGCTTTCAGAGTAATCAAGGAACGCAATACCGCGTCACGCCATCGGCCATGATAAGTACAGCGATCCGCCCATTCCCTCCACCAGTGATCCGTCTCTTGAATTGCTCGCTCAATGTTCAGCGGGGAAGGTTCGATGAGGTGCGAGGGAAACCAGGTAAGGTCAAACGGTACCTTCTGTCCTTCCGCCACCGTAAATGTCGACAACGTTTTGAAGTTTTCCCCGCGGAGCGGGACATCGGTACGAAGAGCCAGCTTATCTGGACCGGCGATTGCCGAGATACCGCTATCGGTCCGCCGGACCCAGGGCACCACCGAACCGTAGTCGAATCGGATCACGAGTTCGAGATTCATCCGAACCTGTCCTCGTATGCCTAATACAACCCGCAGCAATTCCGGAGTTTCGCTGCGCGGTGTCATGCAGTCGATGAGCTTTACCGATCCGCTATCGGTTTCAAATTCGGTTTCGAGAATCAGCGTGCCTTCCCGATAGCGCCGCCGTATGCGTCGGACCGGTTCCGCGGGTGAGATTGACCAATGCCCGTTATCATCAGTCCCGACCAGCGCCGCGAAACAGGCGGCCGAATCAAAATGTGGGACACAAAGCCAGTCGATCGAACCCATCCTTGAGACCAGGGCGGCCGTGCGACAGTCACCGATCATCGCGTAATCTTCAATGGGTATGGACAGGAATGATCCTCCGAAGGATCGGCATTGGATGAACTCTGCGGCTCTCCAGAACAATGAGACTAAACGGTCGTCAGTTGCTTCTCTCCGTTGCCATTGTTGGTGAGTTCCTTTTCCTTGTTCGCACGTTCTTGCCCCAGCCCCATCGTCAGCGCTGTCAACCCGGCAAGACCGCCCAATTGCATAGTTTCTACGGCGGAGCTGGGGACAATTACGATCGTCGAATTCGCCTTCAGACCTTCGTACAGCATGTTCATGGCCCTCAGGTGTAGGGCAATGGGATCGTTGGCATAGGTCTTGGCGGCCTCACCAAATTTCTCCGCCACCTGACGCTCCGAGTCTCCCAAAATCACGCGCGCCTGGCGCTCCCGTTCGGCTTGGGCCTGCATCGACATCGCATCCTCTAATGCCGGCGGTATGAGCACATCCTTGACCTCAACCGAGATGACATTGAATACCCCATGGCTCGGTGCGCTCATCGATAATCTTTCGCAGCGCGTCACTAATCTTGTCGCGGCCCTCGAGCATATCCGAGAGCATCGTCTTTCCGATGACATCCCGCAGGGCAGTTTGCGAGGCCCACCCAATCGCGCTTTGGTAGTCGGCGACAGCTAACGCAGCTTTCTTGGGATCCACGATCTTCCAAAACAACACGGCATCAACGTCTACGGGCACGGTATCTTTCGTCAGCGTCTTTTCCGCCTTGAAAGAGCTCGTGAGGACGCGGACATCGAGCCAATAGGGAATCGTCTCGAAGAGCGGAATAATCAGGAACAATCCCGGACCCTCAAGGGAGCGGAACTTTCCCAGCCGCAAGACCACAGCCTTATTCCATTGATCCGCGATCTGAATTGAGGACGAGACGACATACGCAATCACAATCGCCACACCGAGAATCCAAAAGCCGTGGAAGTCCGCTGAACCCTGATGCATGACGAATGTCAACGCTGCGCCGACGCCAAGAATTACTAAGAATATGAACATTCTGAACGAGCTGTTGTTTTTCATTTCGCTTTTCCTCTGGGTTGCATTGGAATTTCCGGAATTGCAGACCAGGTCATTGCAATGTTCCAGCTGGTTTCGGCGTACCGACGCCATCTCCTGGCCGATGCAGCCTGCCCTTGACAGTTGGCTCGTTAGTTCGAGTGCAAACTACAGCTGCTTGGATTGGTCCTACTTCATGACAGGAGTATCACCCTTTGCGACAACCGCGACTGTGCAATATAGATCAGTTATTTGGGTTGCGTGCTGCGATAGTTCGCTAGTGACATATGGCGACGCTCCAAGAATCGCGGAACGTTGCCGGGGAGAATTGGATAATGTCAAAAGAAAATTCAGTGGTTGCTACTTATCGCACACATTCGGAAGCAGATCATGCGGTGAAAGAACTTCAGCGTGGTGGCGTCGACATGCGCAAGTTGTCGATTGTTGGAAAGGGCTACCACACCGACGAAACTGTCGTGGGTTATTACAATACCGGCGATCGCATGAAGTATTGGGGCAAGATCGGCGCGTTCTGGGGAGGTTTTTGGGGACTTCTGTTCGGCTCGGCTGTTTTCATGATCCCCGGGCTAGGCCCAATTCTGGTTGCCGGGCCGCTGGTTGCCTGGATTGTGGCAGCCCTCGAAGGCGCGGTTGTAGTAGGCGGATTGGGAGCGGTTGGAGCGGGTCTCTACAGTATCGGCATTCCGAAGGACAGCATCGTGAAGTATGAAACGGCGCTCCAGACCGACCAGTTTCTGCTCATCGCTCATGGAACAGCCGCCGAAGTAGTAAAAGCGAAGGAGATCATCGACTCAACGAATCCTGCACAATCTACCTTGCACACAGCTCAGGCAATTGCAGCATAGACCAAAGGGAACCCACGGCGAACTCGGACGGTCCGATCCCACGGAGGTGTGAATGTCGATTAGTCGGGAAGCGGCCGGAACAGTCAAAGTGGTGCCCCTATTGCTGAAGATCATTCGGTCAAGAATCGTGTTCAGCGCGGCTGCGGTTAATCGACCGCAGCTTTCCTGTGGACGATCGATCCGCGACCTTTGCAGTAGGTGCACTTTCGTGAATATAACTGTCCGCTTCCTTCGCAGTAGGAACAGGTCTCGAGCGGTGTTTCAGATTGGTGGGCGAGTTGCGTTAGGGTGTATGTAACGCCCAAGTACGTGATGCGGGTGTCGCTTCCGGCGTTCTTTCCTGAGGATGTCAAATTGCCTCCTTTGCGGTTTCGCTTCTTCGACGACCGGATTCCGTTCGTTTAATTTGTCCCGGTTCGGCGATCGGGTTTAACACCCAACATAATGACCCGTTCGCATTAAAAGAAAAGTCCACTATTGCTCATTCTTTATGATGAGTAGCGTCCCGGTTCCAAACGATGCATCGTGAAACCTATCTCTGAGATCGCCTCCACATGAATCTGCGAGAGCACATCTGGCACTGGTTGCAGCCAATTTACTTTCTGGGCCAGAACCCCATCACGCTCACGGGCGCAGTGATCACAACGAGCACGGCCCTGACAACGATTGCTTTCTGGTTCTATGAAATCGTTTTGCCGGGGCCGCCGCATCCCTACATTGGACTTCTGTTCTTCCTGATTTTTCCGGGAATGTTCGTGTTCGGATTGCTGCTGATTCCACTCGGCATCTGGATCCGTCGAAGAAGTCTGCGCAGCGACCGAACCCTGCCGGAAACGTATCCCTCGATCGACCTTCACTTGCCCGTGGTACGCCGGACGCTGGAATACACAGCGGTAGCGACCCTTCTCAACCTTCTAATCGTAGGCACTGCATCCTATCGCGGCGTGGCATACATGGATTCGACGAGTTTCTGTGGAACAACCTGTCACACCGTGATGCAGCCCGAATACACCGCCTACCAAAACTCTCCGCACTCTCGTGTTGCTTGTGTCGAATGCCACATCGGCCCTGGCGCTTCGTGGTTTGTGCGCTCGAAGGTTTCCGGACTGCGGCAGGTTTGGGCTGTCACCTTTCACACATACTCGCGCCCCATTCCTTCTCCGGTAAAGTATCTTCGTCCGGCGCGCGAAACCTGTGAACACTGCCACTGGCCCCAGCGTTTCACCGGCGACAAACTGTTGGTTCGAACCAGCTACGAAGGAGATGAGAAAAATACACCGCAGACGAATGTTTTACTGATGAAAGTCGGCGGACATACCTGGCAAGGATCAATCGGAATCCATGGCCACCACCTTTCCGACACCGTGCGCATTCGTTATATCTCCACTGACTCGGAACGGCAGGTTATCCCCGTCGTGTATTACACCGACGATGCGGGGAAGATCACGGAATTCTCGTCCACCGACATAAAGTCGACGCCTCAGCAATTGGCAAACGGTGAGAAGCGCGCCATGGATTGCGTCGATTGTCATAACCGTCCTACGCATGCGTTCGAGCTACCTGAAAATGCCGTCGACAAGCAAATGTCCCTTGGCCATATCAGTGCAGAGCTTCCCTTCGTTCGGAAGACGGCGGTTGAGCTCCTGAAGGTGAATTACTCCAGTCGCGACGTAGCGAGCCAGCGGATCAGCGACGGGATAACGAGTTTCTATCAGCAGAACTACCCGGATATTTTTCATGCGAAGCGGTCCCTGGTGGCACAATCAGCGAAAGAAGTCGTCGCGATCTACCTACGCAACATCTTCCCAGACATGCACGTCACGTGGGGCACGCACCCCAACAATCTCGGTCACATGGATTCGCCAGGCTGCTTCCGCTGTCACGATGGAAATCACACGAGCGCAGATGGACAGACGATCACCAATGACTGCTCCACGTGCCATCTGCTTCTCGCTAATGGAGAGAAGAATCCCAAGATACTCGTCGAACTTGGATTGCAATAAAGCGGACCTGCACCTGCCGAGCTGGCCAATCGCCCTCGCAATGCGCCCGGCGTTGGTGACCGTTTGGATTCGCTCGATGCGCCTGCGGAGTGGTACCGAGAAACGTACTTCTCGGTACTGCCCGGGATGATCGAACGCTGTGCAGCACTTACGCGGGGTTCATTCGCCGAAGTCTAGTCTCCTGAGTCATAAATAGA
>PLWX01000020.1 GCA_003151155.1 Acidobacteriaceae bacterium | reverse complement strand
GCTGATATTTCGGCAAAACGAACGGTAATTCCCCAAGTGTCAAGGGCGGCAAGTCCTATGAGAAGCAGATGCGGCCCTTATTCATCTCAACTGGAGCTCGATCCAGTCTTTGTAGCTGCTCGACCGAGCAGCCTTTCAACAGTCTGGATCAGGGTGTTGGCATTCTACTTCAAACTAACCAGGCTTTTTCAATGTAGGCTGGGGCACCAGCGTTCTTCAGCTTCTAACTCGCCCAATGACCAACGTCCCAGCCGGACCGCGAGGGGAAAAGATGACCGCCTGTTNNCGGGAGAAAAAGTATCCCTGTGCCATCTCGCAATTGAGTTGCTTGAGCAAATTTATGTGTTCTTGCGTTTCAGTCCCTTCGGCGACGACCTTCAAGCCGAGATTGTGGGCAAGCATAATGATGATCCGCACGATCTCGCGGCTTTCCGGGTCGCTGTTTATGCTCGAAATAAAAGCACGGTCGATTTTCAAGGTGTCTACTGGAATCCGGTGCAAGCGACTGAGTGAGGAATACCCGGTGCCAAAATCATCGATGCTCAAGCGAACGCCGAGTGCTTTCAATCGCGAAAGCACGTGACCAGATTTTTCCGCATCCCCCATGGCTATCCTTTCGACGATTTCCAGTTGCACGCAGCCTGGATCAACGCCGGTCTCCTCAAGGGCTTTACGGATCTCGCTGGCTAGATCGGGCTGGGCGAACTCCCTGGAAGTGATGTTTACGCTCATTGTCAGGGGCGGGCATGAAGGAAATTCTGACTGCCAGGATCGAAGATGTTGGCAGGCTTCACGTAACAGTTGCCGATTCATGGGGATGATGAGCCCAATCTCCTCCGCCACCGCGATGAACTCAATCGGTGCAAGGATGCCCTCCGGACGTTGCCAGCGCGTCAGCGCCTCGAAGCCCGTGATCGTGCCGGTGTGTAACGACACAATGGGCTGATAGTGAACTCGGAATTCGCCCAGTTCCAATGCGCGGCGCAGGTCAGTTTCGAGGCGCAATCTCTTGACGGCAGAGGCGTGCATCGCGTTATCAAAGACCTGACAGCGTGCTTTCCCATTCCGCTTGGCTCGGTACATTGCTATCTCAGCATCGCGTACCAAATCCTCTGAATTGATGTATGAAGTTGCGCAAAAGGCGATTCCGATACTGGCGTTCGCCACTAGCTCGTGACCTTCCACAACAAAAGGAATGGCCAATCGCTCCTGAATACGCTCCGCCACGCGGATGGCATCGCCGCAATCTTTAAGGCCCTCCAACAGAATCGTGAATTCATCTCCGCCCATTCTCGCTAAACTCGCTTCGCTCGTAACCGAGCTTGTATCCTGCGTCAGGACCGAGCGCGAAATCGTATCGACACCTCGAATGGAGCCGCTCAATCGGCGAGCAATCTGTATTAGAAGGGCGTCTCCAGCTGCATGGCCTAAGCTGTCATTAAAGACCTTAAATTCATCAAGATCAATGAACAACACAGCGAACTTATAGCTTTGGTGCCTCTGGAAAAGCGTAAGTACATGTCGCACCCGATCTAGAAACAGGGTGCGATTCGGCAAGTTGGTCAGAGTGTCATGCAAAGCATTGTGCACGAGCATCTCTTCCGCCCGCTTGCGCTCGGTGATATCACGATTGACGATGACAAGTTTCTCGATCTGACCCTTTTCATTTGGAATCGCGGTGGCGACTGATTCCAGAATGCGCCACGTCTTATCCTTGTGGCGTATGCGGTATTCGAGCCGCTCCCCTCGTCCCGTGAGTCGTGCTTTCTCCGCCGCTTCTAGTACCCGCTGCTGATCCTCGGGATGAATTTGCTCCACTGACGAAGTCAACTTCAATTCTTCCGACGAATATCCGAGAACTTTCTGGTACGCAGGGCTGTTATAGAGCCGATTCCCCGCGCCATCGATGACCGCGATCATGTCGGCTGCGTTCTCGGTGATCACTTCAAAAAGCTGATTGCGCTGGGTTAGTTCGCGCCGGATTCGCTGGAGTTGAAGTTGCTGGTAAACCGTGTAGATATCGAATAGGAGCACAAGGCATGCCAGCCCGCGTACCCACTCCTTGAGATCAAGCCACTCGGAGTTCTCTAAGAGGTGAGGGCCGGAGAAGGTCAGGGACACGATGCCCGCCGTCAATACTAACGTGACTGTGACAGCAAATCCCCACAGCCACCACTCGCGTGCTTCGACCTGCCGCATCGGCCTCGTGCGGCATCGCTTATGTTGTTCGTTATTCAAGGCCAACCCGACTCGATGCAAACAGTAGAGATTCTAGTGTGCGAACAATGACGGAAAAGTGCAAGTTACGGAAGGCAAACAGCGACAGTTCCGTTCTGATTTCGTAACACAACAGCTATGTTTTGCCGCAGGCGTCAGCCTGAGTCGTTGAAAGTTTTCAGAGAGTGTCTTACGAACAATGAGCGCGCTGACCAGCCATCACTTACTACCGTAATCTCATTTGTGACCCACATCACAAAAGCCGGATGCACAACTCGTTTAAGCTTCGTGCTGGGTGTCACTTCGAGCGGGGCGGATGCGCCGGCCGGCCGGAATAGTTCTGTTCGTTGATCAGCGTTACATGTCCGCGGCTGAGCGGGGCAAGGAGGAGCACAGAACATGACCGCATCTCAGATCCTGATTGCACACACGGAACCGCAAACCTTGCAGTCGCTGGAGCAGATCTTCACCGACTGCCAGCTGATTCCACTTGCGGCGCACACCGTCAACCAAGCTCAGCAGATCCTTTCGACCCAACCCGTAATCTTGACATTGTGCGAGCGCAATTTGCCGGCCGGAGGGTATGGCGAACTGCTGCGGTGGGGAAAGGATCGCGGCATCTCCACACCTCTCGTCGTATCGTCCCGCTCCATCGATGAGTCGGAATACCTGGAAGCAATGCAACGGGGGGCCTTTGACTATATTGCTCCTCCCTACCAACGCACTGACATTGAACTGATTCTGCGCCGCTGCCGAGAGCCCCGCCGCGACGTGATCTTACCGGTTCAGGTGTACGGTACCAACGCTGACGGACTACCCTTTCTCCAATTCGCCAATACCCACAACATCAGCTCTGAGGGAGCTCGGCTTTGTGGGCTTAATCATAAGTGTGAGCCCGGTACCGTCATCGGTGTCCGCTGCCACGAAAAGGACGGACATTTCCGGGTGGTATGGGTACGCAAATCTGGTTCGGAATCCTATGAGATCGGAGTCCACAATCTGACGCCTGGCCATGCGATTTGGGGCTTGGTTGGCGTCGTTACGGTGACGGCAAATCCCCTGAACCAGAAATTGATTCATCAGGAGGCCTCATGGTTGAACGCCGCCAAGAGACCTGTGTCCAAATTAACAACGTGGAACGGGAACGCGCGATGCTGATCGACAGCATCACCGACTACGCCATCTGCATACTGGACTTGAGCGGGCACGTGGTCAGTTGGAATGCGGGCGCCGAACGACTCAAAGGTTACCGCGCGGACGAGATCATCGGCCAGCATTTTTCGCGCTTCTACCCCCGGGAGGACGTCGCGCGCGGCAAGCCGGCGAAGGAACTGGAAACGGTCACGCGCGAAGGGCGGTTCGAGGAAGAGGGCTGGCGGGTGCGCAAGGACGGCTCCGTGTTCTGGGCCAACGTGATCATAACGCCGTTGCGCGACGAGGCCGGGCAACATCGGGGCTTCTCCAAGGTCACATGCGATATCACCGAGCGCAAGCGGGCGGAAGAGGCACTCCGAGAAACGGAAGAGAAGTACTTCAGAATATTCAACGAGGCCGTAGTCGGCATCTTCCAGACGACCCCGGGCGGAAGATACCTGAGCGTGAACCCCGAGTTGGCCCGGATCTACGGCTACGACTCCCCGGCGGAGCTGATGGCGAACCGCACCGACATTGCCTACCAGGTGTTCGTGGACCCGAGCGAGCGCGAGCTGTTCAAGCGCCAGGTGGAGGAGAAAGGGNNACATCACGGACCGCAAAGTCGCTGAGGAACGGGTCCAATACTTAGCCTACTACGATGCTCTTACAGGGCTGCCTAATCGGGCTCTTCTGGAGGACCGATTATCAAAGGCACTCGCCAGTGCTCGTCGGCAAAAAGACAAAGTTGCGCTTCTGTTCCTCGATCTCGACCGGTTCAAAAACGTCAACGACTCGCTCGGACACTTGGTTGGCGACCTTCTCCTGCAGGACGTTGCAGAACGCCTTAAGAGATGGTCGCGTGAACAAGACACGGTGGCCCGGCTAGCGGGAGACGAATTCCTCATCGTGTTGACTGACGTAAAGGACATCCCCGACGCAGCCGTTGCAGCGGAGCGGCTCATGGATGCGATGACCGCTGAATTCGTCGTTCAAGGCCACTCCTTTGACATTAGTTGCAGTCTCGGCATCAGCATTTTCCCGGAACACGGCGCGGACGGCGAAACCCTGATCAAGCATGCCGATACGGCCATGTATTGCGCCAAAGAATATGGACGAAACAACTTTCAGTTTTTTAC
>PLWX01000247.1 GCA_003151155.1 Acidobacteriaceae bacterium | reverse complement strand
GCGGGGTTGCTTTCGCAAGCCCTAACAGGTTGCTGAAAAACTCGACCTTTGCGAAAGTGTGAAAAATCGATCGCGTCAGGAAGCCCTAGGAGCGATTCGTGGGATGCGGATGATGGTTTTCCATCCCCTATTCTGCCTCCCTCGACGGTGCTCGTTGAGTTTTTCAGCAACCTGCTAGGAAAGTTTACGCGCGCGAACAAAATCCGAGAGGTTCTAGAACACCCCTACACGCGTAACAAGCTCTACGCATATAGAGCGTCTAGGGAGCTAGGCTCGTGGAAAAGCAAAAGCTTTAGTCAATCCGCGCTGGAGGCAAAATACCCACTGCGCGAAGTCTGGGGAAGGCGGAAATTGATGAAGACCAACTTGGTCACATGGTACGATGCCCGCCATGGCGAAAGAATCTAAACGGCAAGAGGCTCCGAAGGATTGGCCGTTCATGTTTGAGAAGCCGCTACGCGTGCCAGGATACCGCTGGGCCTCCAGGCAGCGATGCCCGGGCATCAATCTTTATCTGTTTGCTCTCCTGGGTGGAACTCCGAGTTCGCATAGAACTCCTTCCACGCCTCAACGTTTTTGAATATTGCAAGACTCCTGCCTGTATGATCAGTGATTGTAAGCGTTCCGTCAGGCTTTTCCTTCGCATCAAAGCCGGTCACTTTCGAGAAACCGTCCTTGCCTTTTTCTCGGATTGTAAAAATCTTGATATCTTTAAGTGGCTCCAGAGCTTTCAGACGCTGCTCCTCGAACCGCCTTAGTTCTTGTGTTGATCTCAAACCAATGGTGTCCCAAATAGACGACCTTCCTGCTCTGTTTGTCCGATATATCATGCGATCGTCGTTCTCAGGTTGGAGCGGCACTTGCATTTCCATTCTGCGGTCAGACTCGGATCGGACCCACGATAAGATTTCGACTACCATGTCCTCGACCGATCGTTTCGGCGTTTCTTGACGGACTACGGGCATAGTGATTAGTGCCGTCTCTAGCTCAGGCCACATCTTTTCGAAAACTGCATCGAGCGTTTGTTTCGGCAGAGGGTCTTCTGTCGCGACGGCTCTGTTCATCGTATGAATAAGCTTACGTGTGTCCTCTTTTTCGGACTTGGTGCCTTGGAATAGGCCAAGCGGCGGCTTCACCTCATGCGCTTGTAGCCCACCCAATAGGTAAGTGCACAGACGAGTGCGATCATCGATTGACTTCGCAAGCGCACCGGCTTCCCAGAGAAGCCAACTCGCCTCCAGATTCTCGGGTGTCAAACAGATAATTCCGACGCGCATTACACTTAGTGCCTGCCCGATTTCTGCAAACCACCTGGCACCTTTGTCAATTTCGTTTTCCGACATCCAAGGTTTCACCGACTGAATCACCATCGGGAGCCAATTGCTTAACGCGAGTGCAACATGGCGACTCCGAGGACCAGACCAACTAACAAAAACGTTGTAAGGTTTGCTCATCTTACTGTTTTATCCTTGCGCTAGAATGTCGTTCTTCGATATTACCTCGATTCTCAATCAACTACGAGCGTAACAAATCAACCGAGGATGGCGATCGACGCATATTTGCACAACTGCGAAGCGTTCATTCGCCAGCCGGTCATCCCATGTCCGCAGAAGCCCGGAGGCGAAGTGGGCTAGCGATGACAAGACTCTGGGCTGAACGGAAGAAAGCTGCGAAAGCTGCCTAATGTGGCAACACTCAAGAGCACTGTAGAATGCTCTGTCGTCGCGCGATTGTTGTAAGCGTTCACTTAGCGAATTTCCACTCGCCGTTTGTCTTGAGGATGCTCTCTCTAATTAGGAGTTTCAGAGCCTCATCATTCGGATTTTCGAGAACAGCGCAGACTGCGCTGAAGAGTTCGGATGTCTGAATTGCGCAAAACTGGGAGCGGATGACAGCGCGTAGAGCCTGCGCTGAAAATTGCTCACCACGTTCCGATAAAAGGATCTTTCGAAACCCGTTTCCGATCAAAATGCCTTTGGGGTCGCGCCCAGCCATCACTTCGTCATTTACATAGTCAAGTAATTGGCGATACTTCGCTACATCGACCAGCTTCTCCGCACCTTCAATCTCGCCAATTGCAACGCGCCCATCAGGGAGGCACACTTGTATATCCCATTCACCCTTGTATTCAGCTGGTTCCTGAACTGCGAAGCCTAACAACCGAAAGGCAGCGCGAACTGTAGGTTCCAGCACCGCTTTTCCAGTACCAAAAAGCAAGCGTTTATACGAAACGAGTTCGTCCCGCTTCTTTTCCAATTCCCTAATGGCGCTCTTTGTCGTTTTCAATTCTTCGCCCAATTTATCGAGATCGTTGTCATAAAGGTGGGCTCCGGGCACTGATATGTCGCCGACCCAGCTTGGCTCCTCGATTTCAGCGCTGCCTGACAGCAAAGAGTCTATGCATTGCACCAACGCTGCCCCCACCCGTTCGGTTGGAACACCCTGAGGGATCGGCAAGAATACGATTGTTCCGTCGCCTGCGGAGAATTGTGCTGAAATGACGTGGTTGACTGAGTTCTGTGCAATGATCCGGGCTTTTGTTGGATCGACCTCACTAAAGCTCGCAGTAAACTCCAATTGTCTATCCAGCACACGAAAATACGCACGCCCTCCGGAAGGCGCATTCTGCGCAAGGGAGTAGTTACGCCCTGTCCCAGCGGTAAGGTATCCTCACGGAATGCTGCCAATGCTGTCTAACAAAAAGTAGTTGCTAAAAATTGATCCGTACGTGTTCCTCCGCTCGGTATAAACAATGGACAATTCCGTATCTCTCGGACGCAGCAAGCACACCACGATCCCCCCCTTAACCTCCAAGAGGGCCCTAACTTCCTTCTTCTTTTGGAGGAGCAAAGACGTGAGAGGTGAATCAGGCGTCCCTTGAATTGTAAATTTCACTGTGCCAGGCTTTGGAGGACCCAATTTCCTTAGGGAAGGTCTGCACAAGTTAGC
>PLWX01000299.1 GCA_003151155.1 Acidobacteriaceae bacterium | reverse complement strand
TCGGGAATGATGTTGTTCTTGGTGCCACCGTGGATTGCCCCGACCGTGACTACCGCGGGTTCGAGTGGATTCATTTCGCGCGAGACGATGGTTTGCAGGCTCAGCACGGTTTTCGCTGCGATGACGATTGGATCAATTGTCGTTTGTGGCGCCGCACCGTGGCCGCCTTTCCCGAAGATGGTGATTTTCACCGAACTTGCCCCCGCAAGGATCGGCCCGGGAGTAACGGCGACTTGTCCCGAGGGCATCGCGGAATCATCATGCACGGCGATCGCATAGTCCGGTTTGGGAAAGCGGGTAAGAAAACCGTCCTTGAGCATGGCTGCTGCGCCCGCCCCGATCTCTTCTGCGGGTTGGCCCACCATCACCAGTGTCCCATGCCATCCAGACTTGTTCTGGCTGAGCAAAGTCGCTGTTCCAATCCAACTCGCCATGTGAAGGTCGTGTCCGCAGGCATGCATCACCGAAACATCCAGGCCATCGGCATTCTTGGTGTGGACCTTGCTCGCGTAGGCCAGGCCGGTTTGTTCATCGACCGGCAGTGCATCGAGCTCGGTGCGGATGAGGACGACTGGGCCCGCGCCATTCTTCAAAACGCCGACCACTCCTGTGCCGCCGACGTGTTCGGTGACTTCAAACCCGAGTTTGCGCAGCCCAGCAGCCATCTTGGCGGCGGTGCTGGTCTCATGCAGCGATAGCTCGGGAGACTGATGAAGATCGATATAGAGTTCCCGTAACTGGGGCAAAAGTTGGTCGACCTGGGTCTTGATTTCCGCTGGATTCGGCGCAGCCAACGTGGCTGTCGCAAGCGAACAGAAAAGGAGTGCAGAAGGAAACTTCTTCATGGACAGTCAGTGTAGCTGATACGGACATAGTTAAGGGTTACGACTTGGGCAGGTTTTCGCAGAACTGAATGCAACGCCAGTCGTACATTGAAAGAGTGACGTGATTTTCCGGTTGTGTGGAAGTCTCAGTCTGGCCGGCAACCTTCTTCGAGTGAGTCTTCGCTTCGGGAACGGAATCTTCGCGGGAATCAGTGACCAACAGATATCGCTTGCTCGAATCGGTAGCGCAATTCAAATCCGCACTCGTCACCGGGGCAGAGCCACAGGGCTGGTTCGCGAAATCAACCTGTAGCACGGTGGATGTGAAATGCCCGTAAGTGTCAGGTGTGACGAACCCGAAAGCAACCGGAGCGCTGGCCTGCACTTCGACGCGGAATTTCGCCGGCAGCTCACGGTAAGTGAAGGTCTTGTATGCACTCGGCTTTAAGTCGAAAGTTTCCGTGCCGAGGTTGTGCCAGCCAATCACTGGTTTTCTGGATTTCACTTTGTACTGCACCCAAAGCGTGATGCCTCCGATGATGATGGCAGCGACCGTGACTAAGAGGAGAATGCGATTCTGGTTTTCTTCCATGAGCACCTTCAAACTTGGGGAAAACTCACTGTATGCCAGATGAACTATAGGCGCAACGGACGAAATTAGCAGACCGCCGCTTTGTTGTAGTTGCAAATTCCCCGCGAAGGCGCCGCGAAAGCTGGGTAGGATGGTGCAGGCACAGCTTGGCACCCAGTATGGCGCTGAAGCTAACGGCTAGCGGAAGCCGCCGTAAATGCGTCTGCCGGATCGAACCAGCATTGCTTCAAAAACGCAGCGTCCGAGAGTGTTCCCGCTCCCCACTGTTGTAGCGCAGCGACGGTTGTCGCAGCCATGCCGCCTTCGGCAGCGTCAAACACTACAACCACACCTTCCACGCCATTGGGTGTCGCAAGCTGCGGTACCTGCTTCTTGAAGATCGTCTCCGCGTAGTTCAACCGCGCTTTCTGCGTCGACTTCCCGTTAGGCTGCACCCAGATGATCTTGACGTTCTTGCCACGCAAAGCTTCCCAATCGCCAGGGAAAGTGGAAGTCTCCTCTTTGGTTTCCCGGAAGCTTTCCTGTGTACTCGCGGCCGCTGGCGCCGCCGATGCCTGCGCGCCGATCTTCTCCACTTGGGAACTGCGGATCCATCCACGATTCAGGCCGGCGATCTGCACGTGAATCCAGTTGCCATCGCTCTTCAGGAATTGGAATTCATCTTCTGCTTCCGCGTACATCAGGACTCGCGATCCTTCCTCAGGACTGGCCACGATCGGAGTATGCGCGGCTTTCACGGCGACGAGGTTATCCGGCCGTTGTTGCGCGGCGAGCACCTCGTTCAAACTTTTTTCTTCCTGGACGAGACGTTGATAGCGGGCATCTTGATCCGGCGTAGACCTAGTTGGCGGCGTAGGTGGCGTTGGATTGTTGGCAAAAGGACGGAACGCAGGAGTGGAAGGAGCGGCGGCGCTGCTGGGAGCCTCGGGCGTTGTCGTGGTGCTTGCAGGCGGAGCTTCTGTGGTGCCCAATAGCCGCGGTGAAACCAGGGGAGTGCGTGAGGCCGCAACTTCCGCAGAGTGCTGATGCAAGCGCGCGCGCAAGCGATCGAGAAGGTCTGCCTCCAGGCGGCCGTTCGAAGGCAGATCCCGATAGCCGGCCTTGGATGCATCTTTGTCGTCGCACCAGGCACTGATTTTGGCGTTCACGCTCACATGGACTTCGGCTTCCGAACTCTGTTGCACGGTCACGGTGTACTGGTAATAGGCGCGCTGGAAGTTTGCGAGCGGCTGATCGATAGCCCCGACAAAACCCTCGACAAAGGGCAGGCGACCGCTCTGGTAAGCATTCAGATCTTTCAGTGCCTGCTCCACGTCCGCTTTCGGCGCGTGAAAACTCTGCGAAAGAGCCTCGGTGTTTTGGGCGCTTGCGATCACGCAGGCGGTGCAGAGCAGCAGCAGTACTCCGAATACTCTTCGCAGACGATTCATGGCAGACTTTCCACTTCGCTGCGGTGGATCCAGCCGCGATGTCCGTCGACGGTCTGCACGCCGTACCAATAGGGCGTGACGATCAACACCACGACGTCGGTATACGGCGCCAGGGCTTGCAGATTGGCTGCGCCTTTATAAGGCGCTGTTTTTAGTTGAGTGCCCGAGGCTTTGACGCGCAATTCGGCCTGCTTGCGCAATCGTGCGACGCGCTTCTCCAGGTCAGCAGAGAGAGGAGCGCTGGCTTGGGTCTTCGCGGCCGCCGCAGCCGTGTCCTGGCGCGACATCAAATCTAGTTCCGCTTGCTTTTCCTTGCGCTCGCGAGCGATCCTCTCTGCCTCTTCGCGATCGAGTTCATGCTTCGCCGCCAACTCTTCCACCCGTTGACGAATCTCGCCAAACTCCCCGGCCTCGACGGAGCCGTCGGATTCATGCACTTTCTTGCGGAAGTTTTCGATAAACACGGCGTCGATTCGGAGATTGGTATTTTTCTCGTCGAACGCGGTGACGACGTAGCGGACAGTGATCGTACCCATGTCAGCGCTGTTCTTGAAAGTAGTCGGGGAGAGCACACCCTCCGCAACTTTGTAGAGGACGGTCCCGGCATTGCCCGGATCGCCGAAAGCGTCGGAAGTCTGCACGGCACGAGCGCCCATCAGGTTCTTCTCGCGTTGGTAAGACTGGGTGCCGTAGATCACGGTGTCGCCGGCGACCTGCTCGACCGCTTGGATCACGTCCTTCAGGGGCGCATTCAGGATCACCTTCAACGCATTGGGAGACTCGCGAACCTCCTTGCGGCTGGCGGCGTTGCACCAGGACGACAGCACCACGAGCACCGCGAGGAAGGTTGCGAGACGAGCTGAAAAGCACGTGCATCCGTACCGATCAGAGCTTAATGGGCGGCGAAACGAGCGCTTGGATGGGCAAGGAACCATGAGCTGAGGGATACGCAGCCATTCGTACTCTCTGGCGAGGAGCACTGTCAAGTAGGGTGAGGGTCAGGTGAAGGGAAAATCACCCAAACGTTTTTGTTAATGAGTTACGGGATACATCCAGCACAAAAGAGCCATTTGCTTTTTGTTTTTCGAAAGCGTAATATCACCAACCGTTTGCGGGGTTGCTCATAAATCGTCTTTGAAAGTCAAGGTTACAGCGGGGAATTTTGTGGATTTTCCCAAACTGGTTTTCGAGGTGATTTTCCGTTTTCCGTTCGAAACATAAACGTTTTTGCTGAAAAAGCCGGTTGAGGCGCGGATTGCTGCGCCTTTCCGCGTTGGTGAAAGAACGCTCGTTAGACGGACAGAGATTCGTTGCGGCGTTGTGGTTCAGTTGGCTCGCCTGTCGCGAAATGGTGGTTGAGGTTTCGAATTTGAAACATGAGTTCACAGGAGCTGGTATGCGGATGGAAGTAGCCAGGCACCCAGGAAGCTTGCGGTCGAGAACCGCATCGTTGCTTGCGGCGGTCATGTTCCTCCTGATCTTCGTCGTATCGAGCAGCCAATCGAGCTTCGCGATTGCTGCGTTCGCCAGGAAGTATGGCCTGCCGTGTTCGGCGTGCCATGATGCCTGGCCTAAGCTGAACAACTTCGGCCAGACTTTCAAAGACAACGGCTACCAGTTGATGAACGACCGCGACGCTCCGATCTGGCAAAACCCGAGCTATTGGCCAGTGGCGTTTCGCATTACGCCGAATTGGGATCTGGAGCACACTGGGAAAGTCGCGACGGACCAGGCAGCCAGTGGATATCAATCCGTCAACACTCATAGTTTCAACCTGACCGGCCTCGACATCCTCACCGCCGGAACGCTTAACAAAGACATCTCGTTCCTGCTCGTGCCATCGTCGGATGAGACGGGCGCCTTCCACTTCGAATCCGCTTGGGTGCGGTTCGACAACATGTTCCACAGTTCGTGGGCGAACTTGAAATTTGGAAAGTTCGAGCTTGACAACCTGGTCTCGGAGAAGCGCACGCTCTTGCTTTCTCCGAACGGCTCGTCCTACCAGTTCTATCATTTCCTTCCCTTTGGCGACGCCAACCCGAACGTCTTCGGAATCGGTGACAACCAGCTGGGTATGGAGTTCATGGGACACTCCAAAAACGATTACACCCGGTTCAGCGCGGCGATCTTGAGCAGCAGCGACGGTAACGTCGACAACCCCTACGGCAGCACCTACGACGCGAACATCACTGCCAGCACCGCCTTCAACGCGGGAAGCCTTGGTCTGCAACGTATCGGGGCGCAGGCCTATATCGGACAAGCTCCGACCTACTACCTTACGTCCGGCGGAGCTGCTATCCCCGGCACAGGGCGTGGGAATCGGATCTTCTCGCGTGAAGCGATATTCGCGCTGTTGTACTTCGGAAAGTTCGATGTGACTCCAATGTTCGGTCACGGTGCGGAGAGCGCCTACCTGGCGAATTACGTCGACACCGCAGGCTTGGTTCCCGTGCTTCCGACGGGCTCCCACAATCCATCGTGGAACAACGCCATGGTCGAGGCGCATTTCCTTCCGAATCCACAGCTCATCTTCACCTATCGCTACGATGCGATCTTCATGCATCAACAGCCCAACGATGCGCTGCCGAACGACGCGAACAATACGCTGGCGAATACGGTGGCGGTTCGTTTTTACCCCTTCATGCACAGCCGCGCAGGCTTTGCGCTTCACGGCGAATACTCGCACGTGAGCCAGAAGCATGCTTTCAACCCCAACACCACCACGTTCCTCGACCAGACATACAGCAGTCTGTTTGGCGGCATGGACTTCATTTTCTAAACGGTGATGACTATGAATGCGATAACGAAAAGTTTGCTGTCTATGAGCTTTAGCTTCGCCATAGCGGTCGCCGTTCCGGCGCTCGCACAGGAACCTCCAGGCGGGATGCCACAACCCGTTCCACAAACGCCGCCGACTCACGACTTTGTGTCGCACATCGGCAGTGTTACTGGACACGCGGATAAAGGCAAGGAAGACTACCGTCGCTGGTGTATTGGTTGCCACGGCCCTTACGGCGATGGCAATGGCGAGAACGCGCCCTGGATCGAACCGAAGCCACGTGACTTCACGGCGGCGACCTTCAAGTGCCGTTCGACGCCAACCGGCATGCTGCCTACCGATGAAGACCTGTATAACTCGATCACGCGGGGCTTCAACACTTCGAACATGCCACAGTGGAGACCGCTGACGCCGCAGACCAGGGCCGACCTGATTGCGTATGTCAAGACGTTCTCTCCGCGTTGGAAGACCGAGAAACCGGGTGACGCAATCAAGATCACTCCGGAAACCCCGGTGAACATCGAGAGCATTGCGCGCGGCAACGCGCTGTTCGTGAAGTTAGAATGCTGGAAGTGCCATGGTCCGCTGGGACGCGGCGATGGTCCTTCGGCGGCCACGCTGACCGACAGCAAAGACATGCCAATCAAGCCGTACAACTTCTCGACCGGCGGCCGTTTGAAGTGCGGCGAGACCAACGCTGATATCTATCGTGACTTTATGACCGGTGTAGACGGAACTCCGATGCCGTCGTTCGCGGACAACATCAAACCGGATGAGGCATGGGACTTAGTGCATTTCCTCCGCACCCTGCAGACAACTCGTCCGAGTAAAGAGAACGAAGTCCTGAAGGCTGCCGGTGGAAAGATACCAGTAATCGCTCCGCCTGCCGCACCACCGGCGCAGGAGAGCACACCAGCTCCGCAGCAGGAAGAGAACAAGCCTCCGAGCGGCGGAAAATAACAACGAGTTCTTACCCCCAGGAGATACGGATGCGAACGAAGCAAGTTTGTACCGCAGCACTCGCGCTCATGATCGGCCCGGTCAGCCTGTTGGCCGGTACGATCAGCGGCAAGGTAACGGTTGACGGCCCCACGCCGAAGCAGAAGATCATCGACATGTCGAAGGAACCGGCATGTGCGAAAGACTACCCCGCGACCAAGCCACCGACGACGGAAACGGCGACGGTCGGCGCAGGCAATACCCTTGCCGATGTCGTGGTGTACATCTCGGCGGGCGCAAATGACGAAGGCAAAGTGCCTTCGCAAGCTGTGACCCTCGACCAGAAGGGCTGCCGCTACATCAAGCACATCACGGCGCTGCAAGTGAACCAGGACATGAAGATCAGCAATAGCGATCCGCACTCGCACAACATTCACCCGCTGGCCAAAGTGAACCGCGAGTGGAACAAGTCGCAGCCGCCAGGAACCGCACCGCTGGATGCGAAGTTCGACCAGGCGGAATTCATTCCGGTGAAGTGCAACATCCATCCCTGGATGCACGGCTATATCGTTGTCCTCAAGACCGGTCACTATAGTGTGTCGGACGACAACGGCGGTTTCAGCCTGAAAGATCTGCCTCCCGGCAAGTACACCGTTACCGCGTGGCAGGAAACATTCGGCACGCAGCAGCAGGATGTCACGATCGGTGGGGCAAACGAAACCAAGACGATTAACTTCACCTTCAAAGGCAAAGCCTACTAACGAACCAGGAGCTGCAGGAGTCATCTTCCAGCTCCTGTTCTTTTGAATACTGCTTTAGATCGTAATCACAAGACGAGGAAGCGAAATGGGCAAACTGTTCGCTGTGATCGTGGTATTGATCGCCATAGGGTCGGCGATCCCTATCGTGATGCATTGGTACCCGATGGCCGAGGATATTTCCACCCACGGCCATTTGATCGATGAGCAAATGGCCGACACCATGGCCGAAGCTGGATTCGCCTTTCTTGCCGCACAATTTGTCCTGGCTTTCTTTGTCTTCCGTTTTGCGGACCGCAAGGACGCCGGCAAGATTCGCACCTTTCCGGGCGGCGCCAAGGTCATGGTGGCCGCTGCTGTAATCTTCGTGGGAACCGAGGTGCTGGCTCTGGGCATTCTTGGCCAGCGGGCCTGGGCAGGGCAGTACTTCACCCCGCCGCCCGCGGATGCACTCACCATTCAATCGCAAGCCGGCCAGTTCGCCTTCTACTTCCGCTATCCCGGACCCGACGGTAAGCTCGGTGCGCAGCATCCCGACAAGATCGACGAAGGCGCGCAGAATTTCTTCGGACTCGATCCGCAGAATGACGTCGAATCGCGCGATGACATTGTGACCGCCGAACTTGGCATCCCCGTAAACAAAGAAATTCGCTTGCTGATGCACTCCAAGGATGTAGGCCACTCCTTCTACGTGCGTGAACTGCGCGTGCAACAAGACTACGTTCCCGGCCTCGATCTGATGGTTCACTTCACCGCCACCAAGCCCGGCCGTTACGAGATCGTCTGCACCCAGCTCTGCGGGTTGGGTCACTACAACATGAAGGCTTATCTGAACGTGATGTCGCAGTCCGACTTTGACGCGTGGTTGAAGGAAAAGGCGTCGCAACAATAGTCAGGCCCGGCGCGCCCGAGCGTGCCGGTAAAGTCCTTGCGAGGTGACGGAATGCACGACATGTCTTCGGCGAGCGCGACACAACATCACGCACCGCCTCAAGGTTTTATTCGCAAGCACGTGTTCAGCCTTGACCACAAGGTAATCGGTCTGCAGTACTACGGCCTTGCCTTGGTCGCGGTGGTCATCGGCATGTTCCTCTCATGGCTGATGCGCATCCACCTCGTGTGGCCGAACTCGCCGATTCCTGGCTTGCACCTGCTGAGCAAGGTCGGTGCTCCGGGCGACGTGATGACGCCGGAATATTACCTCTCGCTGCTCACGATGCACGGCACCATCATGGTCTTCTTCGTGTTGACCAACGCACCGTTCGCGGCATTCGGCAACTACTTCCTTCCGATCCAGATCGGCGCGGAAGACATGGCCTTCCCCCGCTTCAACATGATGTCGTTCTGGACGACCTTCCTGGCCTTCGTCGTGTTGATGCTCGCCTTCTTCATTCCCGACGGCCCGCCAATCTCCGGATGGACAGCCTATGCTCCGTTGAGCGCTGTCGGTGGTGACGCCGGCCCGGGTCT
>PLWX01000238.1 GCA_003151155.1 Acidobacteriaceae bacterium | reverse complement strand
CTCCTCCGCTGGCAACACCCGGAATTGGGTCTCGTGCCACCTGATAAGTTCATACGAATTGCCGAGAACAGCGGCCTGATCATGCCAATCGGTGAGTGGGTGCTCAGGACTGCCTGCTCCCAAGCCCGGAAATGGCAAGACGAAGGGCTTCCCGCAGTGCCGGTGGCCGTAAATGTGTCAGCGGTACAGTTTCGCCAAGAGGGCTTCTGCGAACTCATTAGGAGGGTACTCCGCGAGACTGGCCTTGCCCCGCAATACCTCGAACTGGAGCTCACAGAAAGCCTGCTACTAACTAGTGCAGACGTGACGCTTTCAGTTCTTCAGGAATTAAGGGCTTTAGGGTTGAAGCTCGCGATTGACGACTTTGGGACTGGCTATTCCAGCCTCAGCTACTTGAGACAGTTTCGGGTCAGCAAGCTCAAAATCGACCGTTCATTTATTCGGGATGTCGCCCTGAATCCTGATGACGCGGCGATCACCACCGCCATCATCGCCATGGCAAAACAACTGAAGCTCAAGGTGATTGCGGAAGGCGTCGAAGACGAAGCCCAATTGTCGTTCCTGCGGGAAAATCAGTGTGACGAGATTCAAGGCTATTATTTCAGCAAGCCTTTAGCGGTCGACGCAGTAGCCGACTTCATGAGAGACCGCCGGTCGCAAACGAGAGGTTTACCTTGATGTCTCCAAAAATCGACCAGCAAGAAATTCCGACTTAATTACAGAAGGAAATTGCGTTCGGGAGACTCTGCTTCATGCCGCGCCAGAAATAGTACGCGTGCCCAAAGCGGCGATTTTGTTCGCTTTGCCCGCCTGAGAATCCGTCAGTTGCCGATTTGCAACAGGCCGGCGATTTGCACCCGCCTTTTTCCGGGGTCTTTTTATGAGAGGGTCGAAGTATCTCTTAGTGGCTCAGGCTGGGGCGAACCACGAGAGCGCCCGCACGACCGGCCTTTACGACCGGCGGGGCGATAGTGTATCCCTTGACGAAGTCGAACGGATCCTGATCTAGCCGAGTTTCGGCTTAGCTGACTAGACCCATCTCGACGAGAAAACGGGAGGGTTGTTTTTTCCAACCTCGATAATGCTCTGCACGACTAAGCACTAGGCACTCCTTGGTGCGTGTAATCGCGACGAAGCAATTGCGCCGTTCTTCTTCCATTTCCGGGCTGCGGTCACCCTTCTGCCTGCTTTGAAAGGACGGCATTAGGTCCTCGGCAAGGCCGATGACGTAGACAGAGTCGAACTCCCGGCCTTTCGCCCCGTGTATCGTCATGAGCGTGACCGTGCCGGGTTTGGGAGTGGGCTCTTTTGAGCGCAACTGTAGCTCCTGCAAGAATTGGTCAAGTGGGGCGTTTTTGCCTATGTGGCTTGCGATATCCCGAGTCAGTTCGCGCCAGGCGCTCATATCTTCCGCAAGATCAGAGTCGGCATCTGGCCCGCCCAGGCCCTTCGTAAACTGGCCGAGAACGGCCTCAATTGCGGCTTTGGCGGCCGAAGGATCACCTGTCAGCGGGACAAGCAGTTCGAGGAGCGTAGCCTGAGAGGGTTTGAGGTTGTGCCTCCTGGCTGCTTCTAGCCAAGTGGCAAGATAGCTGTGCCCCGTTGCTTCCGCATCGGTGATGACTTGATCGGCGGCGACGTTGGTCTCCGCCATGCGATTGAACGATTGAACTAATACCGCGATGTTGCGCCGATCCAGTGGACGAATGAGCTGGCGTAGGGTCGCGACTAGCCAGCGGAACTCCGCAGAAAGAAAGTCGTCACGGCGCTGCGCGATGGCCGAAGGCACTTGGCACCGATGCAGCGCCTTATGCATGTTTTCGAGAAGAGCCCTGGTTCGCGCTAGGACTGCCTCTGCCCCCAGAGGGAACGTCCGCGGTCGGCGATCTCTTGAGCGATCGCGGCCGCCTCCTCTTCGTCCGTTTCGAAAACCCGAAGCTGAATATGTTCTGATGCCGGGTACTTCAGGTCCGTCTTGCCGGCTATGAGAGGCTCTTTGGTGCTCGTCCGCTGTGCGTTGTAGACCACCAGACGATTGGCAGCATCCACAATCGCGGGGGGACAGCGGTAGTTAGTGGGCAGTTGGATCAACTCGGCGGAGAAGTTGGTGAGAAAGGCTTGTATCTGTGTAAAGCTGGCACCGTTCCACTGATAGATGATCTGGTCATCGTCGGCGACCGCGAAGAGGTTGCGGAAGTCGTCGCCAGCAAGCGCGCGGACAAACCTGTATTGTGCGTTGTTCGTGTCTTGAAATTCATCGATGAGCCAATATGGGTGCGACCGTCGGTATCGCGCGGCAATAGCGGGAAAGGTCGTAACAAGGCGGTGAGCCTCGAAGATAAGGGAGTTGAAGTCCAGGGCATTGATGCTTCGGAGTTCCTTCTCATAGAGCTGATAAGTCACCGCGACCCTTGCGGGATCGTCAAGGCGTGCCAGGGCCGTTTCGGCGGCTGCCGGCTCGATGAGGCTTGTTTTCATCTGGTCGATGAGGCCGAGATACTTGATGTCTTCCACGCGTCTGTCCCTCCATCCGCAATGTATCGCCTACAAGGCTGTCGCGGTAAGGACGACGGTCTCGGGACTTCTCCTGCGTGATGAAGAGCCATACTGATGTGTGACCTTTAGGCTTGAAGATGCCATTGTTCAACGCGGCATCACGTATATGGAACCCATTGCGGAGTTCGTTCCTTGTGTACACTTCTCCAACCTTAAGAAACTTCGAAGTCTTCACAGAAGTCATCATGAGTACATGCCTCAGGCCACCATCGACCGGCTTTGTCTGGTGGCTCTTAGCGAGGTCGCTATTGCTGTGATGATGATCTCGCCTAGCTGAATCGGCACAGCATTTCCGATTTGTTTCCCAGCGGCCATGAGGCCGCCGGAAAACATAAAGTCATCCGGGAATGACTGAAATCGAGCGGCATGCCTGGCGGTGATAGCGTGATTCGCTGTGGGGTGAACAAAGCGCCCTTTCGAAGGATTGACGCACCCTGTTGTCATTGTCGGACCAGGCTTCTTTGGGTCTATTCGGCCGTATACGTCCTTATGCCCGTCGTGCTTGGCGTGGCAGGGGAGTAGACGATTGGACTGCAATCGGCTGCCCCCGTTTCTTGGTGTGCTCTGGAACACCCTCCGGAGCTCATCGGTGTGATTCATGTGCACCGCATTGGGATCTCCGGGAGGCAATGGAAGGCTAAACACCTCAAATGAGGTCCTCCACGCCCGCTTGTCGTCTCTTCTCACCGCATCACTGTTCGGATCGAAATGCGTTGGTTCGGGCGGCCAGCAGATCGCTGCGTCTATGTCTTTTCGTAATCCGAGGATGAACATCCGCTTACGGTTTTGAGGTACTCCATAGTCACGGGCATTGAGGATAATTGGGTCGAATACGAGATACCCTGATTCTCTGCAGCCTTTCAAAAAGGCCTTAAGATGAGCAGCGTGACGAGGCCAGAGAAGACCTGTGACGTTTTCCACCAAGAACGATCGTGGGCGGATGATCCTGAGGGATTCAAAATAGCTCAGCAACAACTTGTTTCGTGGATCGCCGACTCCTGCACCCTTGATCCGATGTGTCGAGAAACCTTGACACGGCGGTCCACCAAGCAAAATGTCACATTCGCCAGGTACCAGCTGAGCTTGCTTCAGCAGCGCACGCCAGTTCATTTGGCGGATGTCACCTGCGAATACCTCAATAACTGAGGCAGATCTAGGGAGAATATTTTGGGTATACGTCTCAACTGCATGCGGATCATTTTCCACGGCAGCTCGAACCGCTACGCCCGATTTCAGCGCAGCAAGAGAGAGTCCGCCCGCCCCAGCAAACAGATCAATCGCCGTCAGAATGTTGTGCTTCATCATCTACATTGTTCTACTGATGTATTTTAGCCACAGATCTGGCTGCATGTTTACAAATCATCATCATTTCAAGAACTTCAGAAGATTGGCCTGAAGAGCATTGATATCCCGCAGCTCACATTGCCAGATTACACAAATGTGCCATCCTGCGCGTCGTAGAGAGGCAACTGCTGCTCTATCCCTCGCGGCGTTCCTTTCGATCTTCCGTGTCCAAAAATCGACATTCGAGGTCGGCCGCTTAGCGCGTGCGCATCGGAAGTGCCCATGCCAAAAACATCCGTGCACAAATATCACCTTTCGTCGACTGATGAAAACAATGTCAGGGGTTCCGGGAAGATCACGTCGGTGAAGGCGAAACCGGTATCCCAGGGCAAACAACATTTTCCGGACAAGACGTTCCGGTCCAGTATCCACGCTGCGGATTCGAGACATGTTGCGGCTGCGTGCCAGCCGCGACAAACGGTCTGTCATGACACTACCGCCACTTGCTCGCCGAACTCCCGCGACCGTTGCTCGAAATCACTCCGGCTCTGCTCATCGATGAAGACTGATAATAAAACGCGGGGGCGCGACGCGGCGACGTACACGAACGAGGTCATTTCCGGCGAAAGCAACTGATTGAGGTCGACAACCGCGACCACATCACCCTCTAGTCCCTTGAAACCGGAAATGGTAGAGAATCCAATGCAGCCGCAAACCGGAGAGCCACTAGCGGTGATGTCGGCGACGCTGCGTGGACAATCTATCCCGTGCGCGACCACTGACCCTGCCAACCGGTAAGGCGACAGGATGGTGATTTGTTCCGGCCGCAATCCCTCGGATAGAACACGATTGACAAACTTTGATAGCATTCGGCGTTCATGCGAGCGATCCCTAAACCAGTA
The DNA here is from genome assembly GCA_003151155.1 of Acidobacteriaceae bacterium. GTDB lineage: Bacteria > Acidobacteriota > Terriglobia > Terriglobales > Acidobacteriaceae > Korobacter. Next base: position 16,889 of record PLWX01000238.1, on the reverse strand, counting down.
CATCTCAACTTCGGGTCCACCGGCGCGGGCAACATCATCGGGAGCCAACCCACACAGCAAAGCAGCGTTTACAGCAATTGGTCGCGTATTGCGGCAGTTTATGTGGAGAGTGGCTATCGCAGGATAGTACCGTTTTAGCCGTTCGTGGATTCCCTGCTGAATGCCTTTGAACACGTTCTGCTTGGGATCCGAGAAAAAACGCCAGGTGCCCCGTTCTAGGCCGTCCTTCACAAGGACATCGAAGACGTCAAGGTAAGTATCAAGCATGAGGTCTTGCGCCTCGTCCACGATCAGAGTGTCGAAGGGGCGGAAATCATCAAGCTGTGTCAGCGCTTCCAGGCATGTCTGTGGATACCCGACCTCAAAGAGGTAGTGTTCCTCTGCATTCGGCAATGACGAGGTCAGACTCGAGGCCGAAATGTACCGATACATAAGCTGGTGGAGGCTTTCGATCTCGATCTTTTCCTCTGCGACGGCGCACTTCAAAAACGCTGCCAAGTTCGGACTATAACAACACAGCAGGACCCGTTTATTCTCCCTTGCAGCGCGACGGGCTTCTTCAGCAGCCAGTAAAGTCTTTCCGGTTCCAGCCCCTCCTTTGATGATGCAGCGGGGGTTCTCCTGCATGGTGTCCAGCGCCTTGTATTGTTCTGTTGTGAGACTAAGGAGCTCATCGCAAACATCTTGGGCGACGCGCGACAGCGGCGTATGAAAATCGAAGTCTCCGCGCAATGCATCCAGGACGGAATTGCATTCATTCGGAGACAGGACACAACCCTTGCGTTTCAGACGTTTGCGCCAGTATGCGGCGAGTCGTCCGATGTACTCCTGCATTGAGCGTTCAGCGTTGGTGGCGTCATACACAACATCCAGCTCAATGTCTGGCCCCTCCTCCTGAAACACAATGTCAGGCATCATGACGCCATACCCGACGAATCCTTGAAATGCTCGACAATGCTCAGTCAAGAAGCGATATAGAGCCGCAGAAGCACTACCGACTTGCTCAAACGGTCCTTCCAGCTTTGTGCTGATATTCCCGTACCGATCGGTGAACTGCCAGATACCATTGTGCCGCGAAACACCGCCGCCTTTCGCTTCGAGGCAGTACACTCCATCCGGGCCGATCAGCACAAAATCGATTTCCGCCCAAGGCTTCTTTGCGTGGGAAGCCACTCCAAGAGAATGAAGAACGGTCCAACCTGGGGACAGTTGTGCCTGGAAAAGAGCGAACAACTTTCTCTCGGCCGAGCTGACCGTGTTGTCGCTAACGGTGGCCGGAATCATCCGCGCCATTTCATCCTCCAACGACCGCGCGGAAGAATCCCAGTTCGGGATGGTCAGGCGTTCCGACCAATAGCCCGCGATCCAAGAACAGGTTCATTTCTTCACAGCTAACTTCGGGCAACAAAGCGCAGGCGTGGCACGCCGCGAGGTTGAGCCCGTCGACGCCTTGAGCATCGATCTCAATGCAAAGCGGGTCGGCGGAACACCATGCCATTCTGTTAAGAGATTCGACAAACGAGGTTGCTAATCCGTCGGGATTAGCTTGAGCTACTACGCCTCCGAGACTACCCGCAGAATCGCTGGTCGCGGTGTAGATCATGAATCCGCACATGTCCTCGCTTACATAAAGTCGTTCCCGAAGCGACGCCGCCGGGTATCCACAATCGAGCGACCATTGAGCAATCAGGGCGTGGGCAAATGTATGAATCAAGAGGAGGCGGGGAGTCGCACTTTGTGCATTACCGCCTAAATTCGACGTGCGCCGTTCGGCATTACGTCGGATACGTTCTGTGCGCTCAACCACTCCGGGCCGCTTTTCCCATTCGGATAGCTTGTCAATTCGAAGGCGCATGAAGACGCCTTCGCCCGTGACCTCAATTGCGGGGCGCCACCGTGGGTCATTCAGAAACAGTTTTGCTAAATGTCCAGGTGATTCCTCGCTGTCCGGCGGCAGTAGTCTCGTAAATGCCAACAGTGCTCTGACTTCCCGGAGCCGTTTCACCAGCATTACTGTGTCAATCCAATCAGAAACCGGCTCTGGAATGACCGGGGCCGGGACGCATACGAATTCATCGCGCCTTGACTTCTCAGGCGTTGAATGCAGCAGCGCTTCATACTCCTGTCGCTTGAGAGCTTCCGGCCCTTCGGGCAAACCTTCGCCCCTTCTGCGTTGTACGATTGCGTTAATCAGATCATCAACTGTGTAGTGGGTTCCTTCCGTTAGCTTGAGTCCCTCTATAGTGGGTCGGAGCGCCTCCTCCGGAATGTGTTGAAGAATTGTCCAATGCCGGTCGAGCAAAGCGAAAGTGCCCTCAGACCATGGCGGGATGGAGATACTCGACGCCACTACTGGAAACCAAACGTTCGATGCGCCTCGTTGCAAAGTCCGAGGCACCTCAGTGCAGTCCTCGGAGTCCCGAATGCCGAGCCAAGGACGCCGGCCTCGGCATCGGGCAACTCCAGCGAGGGCGCGTTTCCCGAACGCACCGTCCATACTCCGCGATTTTCCACATGAACACCGAATAATTATGTCGCGCAAACTGGCCGATGCACCTTTGGTCTCGATAAACAGGTCATGGCTGCCGCCTGTTCCTCCCGTCCCAGAGTGCACCCATTCAAAATATGGAAAATCCTCTATGTGACCTCGCGAGCAGCAGACAATAAATCGCGACGGTACGAGAGACTGTCCGCAACCAGTGCAATCGTCTGCATTGAACTGACAAAATAGAGAGTGGTCGCCAAGACGTCGGCATTCGGGGCAGTAATGCACCCACGGGAACCGAATAACGGGCACGTCACGCCCGTTATTGTTAGCCGGTGGAACGACAAATCCCTCGACTCGGAGTCGATGTTCAAGTCGAGGTTCGTGAATGCGTGCGTCGGCCGGTACTTCCCACCGATCGATGCCGCACACCATATAGGAAGAGTTCCTCACGGCGACGAGAGCGCCTACGCCGTAAGTCGTGATTAATTGGTTGCGCCTGATGTCGCCGAGTGCCATCACATCACCAGATATAAGTCCGAAGACTTGTCGACGTCTCGCAAGCTGCGTAAGGTCCGAAACCTTTCGTCGGCAGCAGGTGTGTCAAGCGACGCCTCCACGAGGAGCGAGTCGTTGATGTTGTTGAACTTTGAAAACACCAAATGTGGATTGCCAGTTCCCAACGTTTTCCATCGTTCGATAATTTCGTCCAATTGAAGCTCCGCGGCATCCCGCTCGTCGGGAGAAATGCGGCTGATCCGGTCGAGGATCTTGCTCTTCAGAGGGGCCATGTCCAAATCGAGCGTCTCAACTCGGCACGCTGCCGCGTTCTCGCGAAACTTACTGATTTGGAGGCGAGCCATTGCTACCAACACAGCATGGAGGGCACGGTCACGAGCTCTTGAGGAAAATGGCGTCACGCTGCTGGATTCAACTTGGCGGTAGATCGCCGAGTGATACGTCACAAAGGACTCGTAATGCGATCGATCGCGGGATCTAGCACTGTTGAACAGCGTTACGACCAGACCGGGAAATTTTCGGCCAACCCGGCTCGTTGCTTGAATGTACTCGGAGGTCGCCTGCGGCTGCCCCATGACGACCATCAGCCCTAAACGATCGACGTCTACCCCGACGGAAATCATATTTGTAGCCAATATGACGGACACGGCATCATTTGGCAGGCTGACGGCCATGGCATTAAGATGGGCAGGAATCGCATCTGACGGCTCGCGACTCGTCAGCTCAATCAGGCGCTCGTTCTCCAGACCTCGGGCAGGTTTACTGCTACGCCCTGCAAGAACACTGATGTAATCCGCGACATCGTCCTGCACCTGCATGCGAGCGCCACCCAGAACTCGCAAGCTGTTGAAATAACCCACTAATGTCCAGTAGGGGTCCTTCACTGCTGGGGGGGCGGCACTCTCTGAGACGAACTGAAGCAAGCAAGCATACGTGCGAATCATTAAAGTCGAGTGACTTGTGCCCGGTGCCATGAGTCCCATGTACATTCGAGAGGCCTTGCGTTCGGCACCGACCTCTACTGCAAAGTACGAATCCCGGGCGCTGATACCAGGGGGGGGGAACTGTCGCGAGCAACGGCAAAATAGGCCGAGGTTCTGTGACTCGGCACGCCTGATCGTGGCGGTCGACGCTACTACTTTCGGCCGGCGGAGATTGTTTGAGCAAAGATCATCGATGGCGGTCTCATAAAGACCGGTCAGGGTGCCCAAAGGGCCTGAGATGAGATGCAGTTCGTCTTGAATGATGAGTTCGGGAGGCAAAGCATTCCGGCCGATATTGAACAGCTCCGCTGTCCGCTCCTCCCAAGGCAAACCTGCGAACTTGTCGACCGTGGCTATGAGCATCGTTGGACGGCGATTGTATATATCTTCGTCGACGACCCACACAGGCAATGCCTGACGGAATTCACAGCCTTCGGTGTTACACCGGATCACCAGTCGTCGATTCGAGTCACTGACGAAATAATCGAGCGCAGTGAATCCTTTTCCACACCATATGCAGCGGTGGATTTGCATCGGATTCTTTTCCGTTACGCGCTCTTTACGACGAAGTCTGTCAAGAGCTCTACGGGCATCATCCAATTTGTTCGGTGTTGCACCCTGACCGACCCATAGTCCAATGCTGATGGGTTCGGAACCCAGCTCGGGATCACCGCGGCGAAGGCGCTCACAGCAGCAAATCAGCAGTGCGGCTCGTTCAAATTGCTGAATCGTCAGGAGTCTCAACGTATAACGCATCACGACGGTGATGCCTCCGCCCTGCGCACCAAACTGCAGACGACGGAAAAACACTGTAAATGCCACTAGACCCAGGTATGCTTCAGTCTTACCGCCCCCTGTGGGAAACCACAGCAAATCGACAATGTCGCGTTCGACTGTTCCTTCGCGCGTGGCTGTGGGATCAACGATCCCTTGAACACATAGGAGCTGGAACGCAAGCTGGAACGGCCGCCAACGCAGCTCATCTGATTCTACCGGCGCAGAAGTCGGTTTATTCGCCTTTAACCATTCCGTTCGAGCTCGCTGGTGCAACATAGCGCGATTCGCAAGTTGAAAGGCCTTCCAGGCTTTGTCATTTGCCTCTAGAACGTTGATACCCGCGACAATTCGGTCGTGCGCTTCACGACAAGATTTCAGGTGGGAAGTCGCAGTGCTCAGCAAATCTCCCGAGAGTTTCTTTGCTGCAACATCCGCACTGTCATCAATCCACGCCTTGTAGCCATCCGCGAGCTCACGGAGTGCGGCTGTAACAACAGCCTGTTCAGAGCTCGCTAGGAACCTCATTCCGAGTGCGGTTAGTCCTTCGAGCTCCGGATTACTGTCGGACAGCAAAAGGTCGTAGTGCGGCGCAATGTCAGTTTGTATTAAGGTCGCACGGCTTTTGTCCGAAGGCAGTGCTTTCCAATCAACAGAGCATCCGTGTCCGACAGCAAAACTCGCGGCGTGCCTGTACAAAAGCTGATACGACTTGAGGTCCTCATCATTCGCAACCGCAATGTCTCGCGGGCGCTCGATGAAAACAGCTGTACTGCCATCCACCGGCTCGGCTGTTAAGCGGACCTGAAAAAACGAGTCCGCATCTCGCAGTTTTCCGGGGACAGAGACATTGCTGTTGAACAACACAACGGTGACCGCAGCGGCTCCGCGTTCGTCACGCGCACGAATCCGATAGAACAACATAAGACCCGGCGCAATCTGTATCTTCTGGCCGACTGTCGGAGGGCTAACCCCAATCTTCACTGGTTCGAGGTGAAGCGGCTTGCGAATCCAAGGGCTGATTTTCTTGTCGCGCCGCCTTTTACTGCCGTCTTCCTCTTTCGCTTCGTCGCCCTCAGCCCCACCACGCTGCTCCTCTTCGTAACGTGCTGCCTCGGGTCTGATTAGGATTTCACTGCAATGTTGCGTATCGACTGCAAATGTCATTCCCATGGACGACGGGAAGCGGACGTTCGCCATCGCAACGGGCGGGTCCGGTTGTTCCTCCTCGTCTCCAATATCACCACCCGCCTCGTTATCCCTATCGTCCTGCACGGGTGCGTCTGATGTGATCGGGTACAACATGCCGCAAATGTATCGAGTTAATGGCGGATCGGTAATGGTTTCGATGTCCACCGGAGAATCGGGACCGATCAGGTCGCGTCTGAGACGTTCCATCAATTCGGTCCTGAAGGCGTACTGTTCTTCTATTACTGAGCTCATTGCTTCCTCACCTGCTGAAGTTCTTGGTCACTGTATTCGACGACGCCGAGTCCAGCAACTCGCACACGAAGCCATATATCCGCGAAACCGAGACCGCTCGTCTGGGCGGCTCCGTCCAGCCCAGCTACCGAGTCGACACCGTCGACGTAAATATCCGATATTGTGAGCGGCATTACGACTTTCCATTTTGGAAGGACCTTCAGAACCGAATAGACGACCGAGCCGTCGACCATCCCAACGACGTTCGTGGAATGAATAATGTCGTAGTGCGTTTGCAAATCTTCACCCACGGAAACCACTCTGCGGCTAAGGATCACAGGGTCCCCTCGTCTTACGTTCCTACGTATGTACTCTTGGATTTCATGAGGCGCAGAACTGCCGAAGGCCGCGGGGATGTCTGAGCGGCTGTCATTCCCTTGAATTTCGAGGCGAGACGTCACGTACTTTGATCCTCGGCACGGCACTCGCCAGCGTTGTGCGTAGCGGTTATACGCCAAGTAGACGCTTCGCAGAGGTGCGAGACAAAAAATGTCTCGTTTCGCACGTGTAAGCGCAACGTACAGCAGTCGAGCTCGCTCGGCGTCATCCTCCTCATCGTCCTCGCGTTCGGGCGGGTTATCGTAGAGCACAAACACCCGGTCAAACTCCAGGCCCTTTGCACGGTGGATTGTCGATACGACCATTTTGTCGGTCCGCACCGGAATGAGGTCGTCGGGAAAATCTCCCACTCTCAGCTTTGCTGCGACAGCGGCCAAATCGACGGACGGTGTGCCCCGATCAATCCGGCGTAGAAGCTTCCAGCCGTCGTCTGCGGAGAACCATTGTTCAGCTGCCTTCGGGTAGCCATCCAAGAACGCCGCCTTGCCGATGACCCGAGACGGCATTGCGGCAACGCAGATCGCCACCCAGGGAGATACGATCCTGTCGGTAGCTTCGCCTTGCAGGCGATGATCGATTTTGCAGCTACGCAGCTGGTTTGAAATGTAAAGGGCCTCGCCGTTCGTTCGGCACAATATCGCTGTAGTGCCGGTGTAAGACTGCGAAAGGCCGCGCGTCAGTATGGCCACATCCGCAATGCTTCGAAGTCCAATTTTTACTGTTGTAAGCCTCTGAAATATTCTGCCGTAGTCAGGATTGGGCGAGTTGAGGCTTTCGCCTGCCCACAACGCTGCTTCTGCAACTTTAGTGGCCGCTCGGAAGTTCTTTGAAAGGGTTTTCTCGATAAGCTTGTCGTGGAACGTACTCCGCAGCCATTCGTAGAGTGCTGCCGCACCTGTGCGCCTGGCATCACCGTGCAGCTGAAAGTTGTATATGCCCTGCGCAGGATCTCCGAGCAAAGTGAAGCCAGCACTATTGTTGGACGTGAGTACAGCCTTCACAAGCTCGGATCGAACGCCAACGAGGTCTTGGATTTCGTCAACTATGATGTGGCGAAAGGAGTTGAGGAAGTCCTTCGCGTCCTTGTTACTCAGAATGGCTTCTGTCGCCGTAGCGATTCGTCCATCGTAGTCTTGGCTCTTCCATTGACCTTCGGGCTGAACGACAGCGAGTAATCTGGTCGCGAACGAATCGAAGGTCCGGGCCCGGAGATACGATAGATCTCCTCCGAGGCTCTCTATGCGTTGACGAATCTCCCTGACCGCCGACCGAGAGAAGCTCAGTACTAGAATCTCCCCACCTGCGTGTATTCGATCAACCTCAATAAGCTTCTTCGCGCGGTAGATAAGCGTGTAAGTTTTCCCAGTACCCGCACCGGCGGTGACTAGGACTTTGGCGTCGAGTCGCTGGTCAATGATGAATTGCTGCTCGCCGGTGATCACGAATTCGTTGACCTCGCACTCTCGTCCCATAAGTGCTCGAACTGCATGAAAGCCAGCTTTTCGCCAAACTGCAGAAAGTTATCCGCAATGTTCACAATGAGGCATTCTTCCTTGCCGCCGTTAAGAGGACCACGAAGACCGCGCCCAATCATCTGCTGGTACAGATTGGGACTGAAGGTCGGTCTCGTGACGTACAATGCGCGCACTGCAGGGGCGTCAAACCCTTGGGTTAGAACTCCGTAGTTCGTCAGAACTTTGATTTTGCCGGCTCTGAACTGCTCAATTGCAAACCGGCGGACACCGGCGTCAGTCGTTCCCGCAATCGCCATCGCAGGAACACCGGCCAGCGACAGGAGCCCCGCCAGTGTCTGGGCATGCTCGACCGATGTTGCAAACACCAGCATCTGCCACGCGCGATCTTTTTCGAGAATCGATTCAAGAATTGCATCGTTGCGTGTCCTGTCCGCTCCTAACCGGTTCTCAACGGAGGGCGGAATCCTCTTGTAAATGCGGAAGTGCTGCAGTTCTTCATCGGTCAGTTGTATTTGTGCACCTTCAAGCAACTCGTGTCGGACCCGGGCAAGCACTTGCATGTCTTGGAGCACGGCGTAGGGTTCACCCGAGAACACGTCTTTATCAAGGCGTCGATGACCGAAGCGGCCAGCCAGCCATTTGGATTCTTCTTCATTTCCTCGGAACGGTGTCGCACTTAGCCCGACCATTGGCCATCTGTCTTCGGCATGATCTCTGGAGAAGCCGAGCCATTCCAACAGTTGGGTGTATGTGGGTGCTATCGCGGTGTGCGCTTCGTCAATTACTGCACATCCTGGCTTGCGTAGCCAGTCGTAATTTGCGTTATGAAAACACCCATCCAATTTCTGGATCGTCGCGACTACTACGTGGTCGCCAATAACGGGGGCGGCGCGATTCGAGCCCCAAAGGCGGCTGATGTGCAGAACGCCTTTGGCGCCAAGCGCACGCCATGTGTCACTCCAGGTCTGGACGGCTTGTTCGCAGAGTTCATCTGACTGTGCCACCCACAGCACGGGCCGCCGGACCTCTTTCTCTTTGATCGCTTCGATAATGGCCTGCACGGCTACTCGTGTTTTTCCAGCTCCGGTAGGAAGAGAGATGAAACCTCGCCAGCCACCCTCGCCACGGATGAGTCCACGGAATTCAGCCGCGATCTGTGTCTGGAACGGATGCAGTGGACGTAACGGTGGTGGACCCGGCACTTCAATCAGTGGTTCACGAGCAGGAGCCTCAAATCCTGCGTATTCTTCCGGAAAACCAAGTTCCCGAACGAAAGTCCTCGCTGCGACACTACCTGCCCAGCGTTCGGGTGGACGGAGCCTGGCATCCTTTAACTCTGATCGGTACTCGCGGAGAACATCCGCGCCATACAATGCGAGTGCGAGCTGTCCTGCTTGCATGTCGGCGAGGAAGCTTGTCCCGTGTCGATGAAGAACGATACTGATAAGCGACGTTGGAAGCCGCCGCTGAAGATGGTCGCCGCCGATTGCAACTGCCAGCTTTTCAGGGATCGTCTTCGCGTTACGGATCCGTTCAACATGGGCTTCCTGTTCAGTATCTGCGCCAGCATTATCCAGCAGCCGATCCAGATCGGAGTCAGTTAGAGGTAATTCGAGTCCACGGCACAATGCCCCCAGCAGCTCTCGATCGGTTTTTCCCTCAGCGTAGTACGCCTTGTTGCCTTCAAGGTAAAAATCGATGGCATCAGATCGCTTACCAGCATCTGTAACTACATCCAGCAGAACCGACGAGCACGCTATCAGGTCGATGTCACGAGGCAGCAATCCGAATAGGCAAGGAAAACGGTCGAGCGCCGGAACTGGCGGCGAAGGATCACCGAGCTGAACTTGCTTCTGAATGGCGGTCTCAGCCGATACTAGATGCCAGCTGGAGCACAAGAATCCCGCCAATGTGGGCTCAGCCAATATGGTCGGCAAGCAACGCTTGACGAGGATGTCCAATTCCGTTTCTGACCTAGCGACCGTTACCTGATCCGAACGGCGCTGCTCAAACTTGTCACCGACTCGGCTGAAAATCTCTTCAGGAACACTCGTCCACTGGGCCGCTATTCCATAAAACTGTCCTAATTTCGCCGCGTCTTGTATCGTAGTTGCGAGTTCAAGAGCATCTTTCCATTCGTCAACAGAGATGCTCTCTGCGTTTGCACGAAGCCCAACGCGCTCTGCGGCGTCAAGTGTAATCGAGGCGATGGGCAAGAAATCGGATAACGACGACAATTCCGGACTAAAGCACTCGGCAACCGGTCGAACACCCAGTGATGTGTGAAGACACCCTTGTCGTTGAACCATCCACACACTCGGTGCGGGCATAGGCCTGGGCGGATATTTCTTTTGCGTTGCGTGCGTCAGTGTCCAAGCCGGATCGTTTTGGCTCAGGACTGCCTCGCTGAATAGAGATTTGCCTTCATCAGAAAGCTCGTACAACACGTCAAGTGGACCAACGCATCGATCGCGGTCGAACACTAGCTTGTCTGCCTGCGGCTTCACCGGCATGGCGGCGGTATACTCCGTGATCATGTTGTTGCGATAAGCCCAACTCCAGCGGTTCCCACGCGTTGGGTAGTCTGTAACCGGCGCGGGGACGGAACCGATCGCCCGGAGTACCTCTAAATGTGAGGAGTGGAAGGCCGTGTCGACTGCTACTTTGCGATCACGGCTGGCATCTTCAGGTACGATCGCACCAGGTAGCAGAGTCCGGATGATGGAACGAAAGTCGCCTGCCAGAGTGCGGACACAGATCTCGCCTCGTCGAGCCGGTTCCGACAACAATTCAACAGCGGAGTTGCCTGCTTGAGCGACAAGCTTCCAGAATTTCTGCCACTGCGCTGCGGAATAGTTGCTGAATCCTGAATCTATGAGTGCGCCGAGTTCTCCTTTCACGTCTGCAGATTTGATTCCCAGCTTTTCGAGGGCCCCACGTGCGTCATCGTCAGTGGCAACTTCAAGATTCACGATCGCCGCATCCGGAACATTCGGCGTGTATTCACTTGGCAAGAACACGTGATTCGGGTCGGCGGCACTCCACCGCCCGTCAGTGGTTAGAACAATGTGTGCGGAATGCACATCGTCGTCGTACGGCTCAGATTCATGCACGATAGCAGCACACTTCAGCGCCGCTATTGATGCCGTGGGAGACCTATCTGTGACCAAGGCTTCGAGCCATTGTTGAACGGTTGCCGCGGGTTTGGTCACCGAAACTGCGAGACGCTCAAGGCGAGTTCGCCTCGTGCGCTGCTCAAGAGAGTTATGGCTCCAATCTTGCGGGCGATTTGGATACGAACTCCAGACCTTCAGCGCCTCGCTGGGCAAGCCAGATGGAGGTATATTGAGAGCAATAGGTGCTACCAGCTTCCCCAGTTGATCGGGGACGCAGGGTCGCGATCTGCCGAGTGCGTAGATTTTGGTGTTCAGCTCAGAGTCTGCCCAGTTTGGCGACTCGTCGAGCCGTGCGGGCAGAACATCAACCACGAAACCAGGGTCATCCTCCGCCGCCAGATCTGGAAGGCTGGTAAGAACTAACTCTGCCGCCCGAGATAGCAGCTCGGAGTTGAATTCTCCTTTCAAAAGATTCCAACGGTCCTCGTTTGTTTTCCAGGGAGCATTCAATATGCCGGACAATGTCGTTTGGTATTCGGTCGGGAAAAATGCCCAGAACTTGCCGCGTGCGGGTCTGCCGTCCAGCGGCACTGCCCAGCTCAGCGGCAGTTCTTCGCGGTCGGCGAGTTCACCAGCATCCGCACGGGCAGTCTGCGTCGGCCGAACAACGGTCGAAGACACTTTCCATCGCGACCGGCGTCCCTGTTCTACCAGATGAATCTCATTGTCTTCAGCAAAGAGCCGAATTTCGCGATCAAGTTGTGCGGTCTGGTCTGAAAACCTTAACGATTGAACGTGCGACGCGAACAGCAGGAATTCAGAGGGGAAATTCTTGATGTCCTCGCTAAGCCAGCCGCAGCCAGGATCCAAGGGCAACTTTACTACCGTGGTTGCCCAGCTCATCAGACCCGCAAGCACAGTATCAGTTGCCGACTCCTTCTGCGCATCCAAGGGCTTGGCTGTGCGCAGCACCGGGACTCGGACTACTGTCGCGGGTACAATTTGTTTGATGAGTCGAGCCGCGAATTCACCATCGAAGCCGAATGATCCCGATCGACTGAAGAACTCGGGTTTCTGACTAACGCCAAGTACAGACTTGAAACCCATGCCGAAACGACCGATCTCACAACCCCTTTTCCTGGACACATGGGATCGGAGGATCGCATCCAAGCCTTCGATATCGATGGGGTCGCCTTCGTTCGCACAGTAAAGAGCCGACCGTGTCAGTACGACCTCGATCCGGCCGCTCGACTCGAACATTGCGTCAGCAGCGTTCTGCACGAGTTCATAAATCTGGCGACGTCCATAGCCTCCTTGAGCGGCGGCGCGCTCAATGTTTGCGTGTTCCTCTACGAGGCCGAAGTCTGCTCTATACGCGTCAAGACACCGTTTTGCCTGATCTCGAACGTACTCACAAATTTCAGACGAGAGGTCTGCCCATGAAGACAAGGAGACCATTATGCCTGTCCAAAAAGTCTATAACGTATGAGCAACCGGGGGAAACACTTGATTCTACTACTGGTTCCAACTGTTGCCTATCTGCATCTTCGATTCAGGAACAATCACATTCAAATTCCATTTTCCCAGGGGCGTGCTATCAGAGGCGCGCCGTAAAGAGCTAAAATCACCCTTCCACATCAACCGCAACGCTGCGGATCATGGGAGAACCATGCCGACCAAGGCCAAAGAATCCGTCAACAAGAAGCGCAAATCACCCGCCAAGGGAGCGATCGAGAGACTATCGGCACGGGGAAGCGACCAGGAAGAATAACCCGCCGGCAAAGATTGCGGCTGAGGGCGTTGTGCCGCGGCAGTCGCTGGGAATGTGCGCCTTGGGACGGTTTTGACGCCGATTCTCTGCGCCGGCGATCAGAGCGCAGATCCACATCGCATGCTGCACGAAATCGTGGCAGCCACAGCCGTGGCTTTTGAAGCTGGCCTACCAGTGAAGGACGTACGCATCGTCGTCCTGCCCGACCGTGCGGGAAAGTACACGAATACCTTCCGTGATGTGTGCAGCAAGTACGACCCATTTTCCTCTGCGGTCGACCCCCCAATCGAGCATGATCTCTTCATGAGCTACTGCCACGGAGACAAGCCGCTAGTCGAAAAGGTTCATAGCCATCTTGTAGGGACGTTTGGAAAGAGCCTCCGTGTGTTCCGTGATGAGGCCGGCGGCCTGAATCCGGGAGATGTCATCCCCGACAAGTTGGCGCACGCGATTCGGGCGAGCCGTTGCATGACGGCTTTCTATTCCAGACAATACGTTCGTTCCGCAGCTTGCAATATGGAGTTCTCGCTCGCATATCTCAGAAGGGAAAGGATGCCAAACGCCTTTCAGTTGCGGCCGATCTTGATCGGCAATGCGAACGACATCACCGGAGATTTCGTAAACATTATGTGGGACGACGCATCCGGTAACGTGGATCTAGCATGTTCGAAGGCTGAGGCTATAGCTCGCCGGCTTGTTTAACAGCAGGCGGGGGCAGCGTCATAGCCGAGCGAACGAGAAACATGGATTTAACAGGCGTTCAGCGGCTTCCGCTTCGGTGTCACCGCTCCTGATCCGGAAGACTACGAGCGCCATCCTGCCCACAAGACTTAATCGGTAGTGCGCGTCTTTCGTCCACTCCGCTGCGCTCGGGTAGTCGCCGTTCGGCCGCGGCTTGGACGGTCACGAGGTTTAAGCATCGCTTTCGCGCCAAAGCAACACAGTTGCCATGATTTTGGAACAGGCCGCCCTCTAATAGCAGGATTTCATATCAGTTACCAATCAGCTGTCGATTCCCAGGCCGAAAAATCCCCATAGATTGGTCCAATGGATGGAAAAATCCTGATCGAGATGGTGACTGTCCCCACTGCTCCGACATCACCTTAGCCGATCCACCGGCGGTGATCTGGCCAGCTTGGGTCTTTGCTATTCCGGGATAATTGCGTGGCAATGCAGCGCTCCAATAACGCATCGAGGTACCCAAGGCAAACGGTCTCGCAGCAATTCATCGGTTGCACTGAGTACCGAGGCTCAATGTGCTGAATACTATAGATTCCGGCACAGCGTCAGACCCCAATTTGCGCAGCCCTAAACAGTGTATTTTCAATGCGGGCGGGAGCGAGCGAAACCGAGGATTTTGGTACAGCCCGGCAACCTCACAAATAACGCAGGGCTGCCGGTGATTTAGGAAAAGCACCCAAGAGAATGCGCGGCACCGCGCTCTTGCAGTGTGCCGATTATGGCGTGAAGCTCTTGGCTACGTCGCGCGGTGCCCGATCGGCAGGACAAAGGTAGCCCGCCGTGGTGGAATGCCCCAACTCAGTATTGAACCGAAGGAACGGGAGATTGCGTCAGGGACCTTTTGCTATTTTTCCGCTTCGCCTTTGGGCCTGCTTTCGGCAGCGGCACTTCCTCTAGTACCGCGAGAATCTGCGGGTAATCAGGCCTGTCGTTCATCCTGACACGAAAACCCCTCTGCCGGTGCAGCAGCGCTCCCGTCGAAGGCGTGCAGTAGACGAAATGCTTCGACAGATAGGTGCCGGTATTTTCATCGAAGATCTCGAAGACGAACCGGTTCTCCCGCGTCCGGCCAATCGTCTTTGATCCGACGATGCGAATCACAAGCACCTGGTTCGCAGCGGCAAACATCGTCGTCGGGCCCTTGATCTTCGCGCGGCCGATCTTCCCTACGACCATGCCGCGGTCGACATTCGGATGACTCTTCGCGGCCACTTTCGCCAGCTTGTCCACACGCTTGAGCAGCGGCGTGGATTTGTTCTGCACCTTGCTGATATCGATGCGCACGCCGGCTTTGGCCTTCGCCGACAGGAACTCTTTCCAGAGGTCATCGTTCGCGATGGGTCTTCCCGCCGCCGTGCGCCATCTGGCCCTTTGCCAAAAAGGTGCGGAGAACTGACCGTCGACGACGTACTTCGAATCACTGAAGATCTGCACCCTCCCGAAACGGCGTCTGATCTGTTCTTCTCGCACCCACTCCATCGCGGCAATGGACGCCGATAACTCCATGCGATTGATCGTGCTTTCCTTGAAACCCTGAAATACGACGGGGTGATCGGTCGGATCATCCGGATATACCACAATACCCGCATAGCCCGATTTTCGGCCCTCATTCGGATAGCAGGAACCGTCGACAGAGATCTGCACGGCATGTGGATCGCGTGTCATTCGCAACCACTTTAGCCCCTCTTCGAGCGCGGATTCTGGTAAAGGTGCGCGGCGACACTGTCGAGGAGATCGTCATAGGTCAGGATCGTCAGGTCAGGGTAGCAACCGCAAAGTATTAGGGTTCCCCAAAGTGCCGAAACTTGCTCTGGGAATCGGCCGGATTTTGAATGTATCGAACAGGTTCATGACTTATGGATGGTATCAAGAGACCGAGGGGTGCAAAGGAGACTTCGCGGCATAAAATATGTAGATGGCAACGAAACGTACCAAAGCCGACAGGTCACAGCGGCAGACTGAACAACTCCAAAAGAGGGTAGATCGCCATCCAGACGAGATCGAGAAAAAATCATCAACACTCGAACCGAAGTCGGTCGAGCCGACCGTCGTGATCCCAATTGAGCAGCAGATTCAGCAACGCGCCTACGAACTTTACGAGCAGCGCGGAAGGACTGACGGTCATGATTTGGAGGATTGGCTTCAAGCCGAGTGCGAGATAAGGAGCACGCACGCGAACGCGGCAGCGGCGTAGCTTCTAGCAGTCCAGCCCGAAGTCCGGTTGGCGGCTCCGTGCCTCACATAAATCGGTCAGCGCCCCCGGAGGCTTCCATGGTGTGACCAGTGATGAACCCATTCCTGTCGGAAGCTAGGAATGCTGCAATCGCGGCAATCTCCTCCGGTTGACCGAATCGGCCGACAGGCGTCATCTCTTCCCCAAGCAGTTTCACCATCGCCTCGTCGGACTGGTTAACAAACTCTGGCCGCTGCTTGCGCACAGCAGGAAGCATGTTACTAGCCCAGTTGTCTGTCAGGACTGCGCCTGCGGCGATGGCGTTTACTAGAATGCCGTCGCGTGCGACCTCAAGTGCGATACTGCGCGTCAGATTGTTGATGGCTGCACTGAGCGCATGCGAGACCATGAGTCGGTAGTTCGGATGAATTCCACCGATGGACGAGATACTGACGATGCGCCCCCAATGACGCTGGCGCATGTGGGGAATGACGGCACGGCAAAATCGGCGCATGGCCGAGAGCTTGGTCACGGTCATCTCTTCCCAGTCCGCCTCCGAAGCCGCCATTATGCCACCCGCACAGGCTCGACCAGCGTTATTAACCATAATATCGACGCTGCCGAAGCGCTCCACGGCGGATGCAACCACGCGATCAGGCTCGCCTGAATCACCCACATCTGCCGCAACCCACAGCACTTCGACGCCGAACCGGTCGGCAATGTCCTTGGCTGTCGCGGAAAGGCGCTCGGCACCTCGGGCGACCAGAACAAGATTCACACCACTTTCTGCAAACTCCCTTGCGATAGCACGCCCGATCCCAGCACTTGCTCCGGTTACAATGGCGGTCTTCCCCGCGATGCCCAAGTTCATGAGTTGCTCACTCCTTCAGGCTGCCTGTTCGCCCCAAGCTTGATTGTGGCCCATTGGTGCGCGGCCAATCAATCCGCCACCGCCCACCAGACACAGGCACCCAGAACAGTCGTTTGGCGGTGTTCCCTATGCCAGCAACGCCGCATTTTTGAGTGTCATG
>PLWX01000293.1 GCA_003151155.1 Acidobacteriaceae bacterium | reverse complement strand
GAGAATAATTAGGACGAGGGCCCAACTTCGCATATCCACTCCCAGAGAAAGCCGACAGGTATGTGAAGAGCGGATTGTAGAGCGCTGTCGGTCGAGCAGCCTGCGACATAGGCATGCTACGAACGGGGTACACGTTCCGCTCAGGGAATGAAGGTATTGGCTACGAGTATGGATAAAACACGAAAAACAAGAGTGACAATGCGGCAAGCACCCATAATCCGGGCCTGAGTTCGCGCACGCGCCCAGAGACGATTTTGCAGATGGGATACAACACAAACCCGGCAGAGATGCCGATCGCAATATTGAAGGTGAAGGACATCAGCATTACGGTCGCGAAAGCCGGAATTGATTCCGTGAAGTCCCCGAAGTCAATGCGGGTAATCGGCGACAGCATGAATAGGCCAACGATAATCAGCGCCGGTCCGTAAGCTTGCGGTGGGATAGATCCAACCAATGGCGCGAAGAATAACGTGAGCAGAAAACAGATGCCGGTCACGATCACCGTCAGTCCGGTGCGCCCGCCGGCTTCTATGCCGGTCGCAGACTCAACGAACGCTCCAGAAGTCGTTGTGCCAATCGCCGGTGAGAAGCAGGTAGCAAGCGCATCGACGAGCATGGGGCGTTCGATCTGCGGCAGACGACCGTCGATATCAAGAAAGCCCGCGCGTGCTGAGAGACCGATGAGGGTTCCCATCGTATCGACGAACGCCATGATGAACACCGTCAGGACCACTGGAAACGCGCCCCATGTCAGCGCGCCCTTGAAGTCGAGTTTCCAGACAATAGGCATCACGCTCGGCGGCATGCTGACGATGGCATGCGGCGGTGGAGCAACGCGCGTGAGAAATGCAACCACGGCGGTGACGAGAATTCCTACGAGAATTGCGCCAGGCACTTTGCGGATCACGAGGATCGAAAGTAGGACAAAGCCAAAGATTGCCACCAGCACGGGCGCCCCGGTTAGATGTCCCGCTTTTACCGGCGCCCCCGATACCCCGAGAACCACGAGCCCGCATTGGTTCAGGCCGATAAAGGTTAAAAAGAAACCGATGCCAACGGCGAAGCTATAACGCAGGCTCGTAGGCACGGCATCCACAATCCATTGCCGCACCCGCAAGACGGTCAGCAGAACGAAAGCAACCCCGGCGATGAAGATTGCTGCGAGGGCAGTCTCCCACTTGTAGCCAAGCATTTTGCAGACAGTGAAGGCAATGAACGCGTTCTCGCCCATATAAGGTGCGATGGCGAACGGACGGTTTGCATAGAGTCCCATCAACCAGCAGCCGAAAACCGCGGCCAGTACGGTGGCGACAAAGGACGGGCCTGCGGGAATGCCCGCCGCGGCCAGGATCGCGGGATTGACCACCACAATGTAGCTCATGGTGGTGAAAGTGGTGAGCCCGGCAATGACCTCGCGGCTTACACTGCTGCCGCGCCTCTCAATTTCGAAGTACTGCAAAAGGGCTTTCACGGATGCGAGCAGATTAGGTGGCTCGCATCCGCAATGTCAATCGCCAGTTGCTTCTTTCAGGTCTTTCGACGCCGGTGCGCTTGGCATTGACAGCTGCGGCTGCTCTTTCGGCGCGTCAATCTCGAGGGGCAATCGCCAGTCCTGCGCCGAGACATGCCCAGCTTCAACCCAAGCAAAGCGGGTGATGATCGATCCTGCAATGCTGCAGGCTGCGGCGATGCGCCGCAACTTGCGCGATTTCTCCTTCGAGGTGAAGAGCGATGCCAGTCGCAGGCCAAGCGGGATCGGCCCCGACAACATGCCCCCGGTGCGGATGATCCATCCGCTATAACCATGTTTCAACGGTTCTGTAACCATGCGCGGATTGGTTTCGATGCGCACGCCTTCTGCCGCTTCTACCGAGGAAGCAATCAGTCCCAGGACGTTCAGAGCGGGGCTGCGGTCATGGCCTAATAATTCGAGTATCGACACCGCACTGTTCATGCCGCTCATGCCAAAATGCAACGGCAGCGTGCTGACGTGCTCGTTCCAGACAGGAATCGCGGTGGCTCCGAGGAGCACTCCGGTGTAATTGGAAAAGGGAAGGCCGAAAAGGCACGCGAATCCTTCGGCCACGTTGCCGATGATCTTGATCGCGCCGATATTAATAAAGCCAGAGAGCCACTGTGCGAACGCCGACGCACCGGTGAACGTACCAAATCCGGCTAGAGCCCATGCACCCATCGACATCGCGCTCTGCGGCTTGAACACTCGCAGCATATTCAGAAAGCGTTCATGCCTGCCGAGGTCGGCGATCAAAAGCGCACTGGAGAGAATGGCGCCGCCCGCGGCAAGGTACCGGCAGTCTCTGGCGATCTTCAGATCGGATCCCGTCCAATGTGCCATGGTGCCGATCACGGCCGCCGAACCCGAAGCGCCGCCGATGAAGAAGTACAGTGGAACTTCCCAAGTCCACTGCGGTTCCTTCAGCATGGGGATGCCGTAGTATCCGGTTTGTGGCGAAGCGACCGGGAACGGTGCGCCTGCGGGGCGCACCCCGATGGCCTCTACTTTTCCTTTGCGCTCGGCTTCCTTGCGAATTTCTGTCAATCTCCGTTCGCGCGCGACATCGATTGGATTCACGTCTTTCAAATCGCTCATCGGCGGCTCCCCAAAAATGCGAAGAAGCTGCCTGCAAGCAGAATCCCCGCCGCGATCGCCGAGCTCGTCCACCCGGTTTTCAGATAAGTGGTAGGAACTTCGGGGTTGGGAGGTAGATTGTATTGCTTCGGATCGCCGCGCACGATAAATGCCGCATGGAGTCCGCCTACGCTGGTATGTGTTGGATCGTAATAGTGCACGTCGTCCATGCCGCGCGATTGCAATTCTTTCATGCGTTCCTGCGCAACCACACGCATCTGCTCGATCTCGCCAAACTTAATCGATTCCGTCGGACAAGCGGTCGCGCACGCCGGCTTCA
>PLWX01000200.1 GCA_003151155.1 Acidobacteriaceae bacterium | reverse complement strand
TGGAGCCGACGACCAGACTTGAACTGGTGACCTGCCGATTACGAATCGGCTGCTCTACCAACTGAGCTACGTCGGCCTTGTCTCGATTTTATATGTGAGTGTGCTCACCCGTAAAGCTGCGCTAGTCGCTTCCCGATCCGATCGACTGCAACGCCTCGGCCGCCGACTTCGCACACTCCCGCAGTTTCTCCGCGCTCTCCGTCATCGCCGCCACTTTTTCCGTCAGCCCGCGTTGCTGCGCCGTGGTCTGCAAACGCAATGCATTCTCCAATGCTGCACGGCCCACGATCAGCAAGTGCGCCAGCGCATCCGCATGCGGCTTCCATCCATATTCGGTATAACGCGTTTTATCGAAGTCCTGCTGCTCTGCCGTCAGTCGCGCATCGATCGACGCCATCTGCATCAGCGCTGCCACGAAATCGGCGCGGAAACTCTTCTCGTCGCCGAAGTCGGCGCGAAACGCCTCGACCTCGGCATTGCTCAGCTGGATGTTTCCATGCGGCAACGGGACCACGTGCGCCGCATGCATCTCGGCGGCCCTCACGAAACGCCGGATCGTGGTCTTCACCGCTTGCAGCCGCTGTTGTTCCACCTCGGCCACGCTGCTCGAACTGCGCGGAATCACATATCCCGTCGATTCAATCGGCGGTCCCAGGCGGCGCTCCGGAGCTCGCGGCAACGCCGGCGAAGGCGCCGCATTCACCGGCTCCGACATCGGCACGATCGCCGGACCCGTGCCGGCACCCCGCGCTGTACCCGCCCCCGGCACCGTGTTGGTCGGCGCCACGCTCTTTCCAAAGCGGCGATTGTCCACCGCTTTTTTTAGTTTCGAGATGTGCCGCAAATCTTCTTGCGCGCGTCCGTATTCTTCGTTCAGGATCTTGCCTTCATCCACATCGGCAAGGTGCTTCACGATCACGTCGCCGTCCACCCGGCTCATGATGCTGCCGCCATCCTGCTGCACTTTGGCCGCAAAGTTCTTTACTTCTTTCGCTGCGCGCTTAAACAGCGAATCGAATTTATTTCCGAAGAAAACATTGTAGGAGGCCAGCGTCGACAACACGCAAGGATGCAGGAACGAAGCATCCAGCGTCTGCTTCAGGTCGCGCACTTTTTGGATCACCGCGCTGTCGATCAATTCGTCGAAGTGGCGAAAATCGTTCACTTCATCGCGAAGAAATTGAAACTCCCGTACCAGTTGTTTGTGCTCGCTGGCAGGCTCGGCAATCGGCAGGGTCTTATAGATTCGCTGCAGTTCTCGCTCGAACTTCTCCGTCCGCTCGGCAACTGCTTCGTTCGAATCTTCGCCGTGCTCTTCCGGCAGGAACCAGCGATACAGGGCCGTCGCGATGATGTCCACCTTATCGCGATCCTCCTGCCGCCGCCGCGGTTTCGACGCGAAGAAACGCAGCAACGCTTCGGCTGAGCCACGCGGCTCTTCGCCCTTCAGTCCGTCGCGGATCATTTGCGGGGTAACCGCCAGGTCCAGCAGCAGCACGAATCGCTGCAACACTTCGGGGTCGTGCGCAATCGTCGGCGGCACCGGGACCTCGT
This sequence comes from Acidobacteriaceae bacterium, assembly GCA_003151155.1. Taxonomy (GTDB): domain Bacteria; phylum Acidobacteriota; class Terriglobia; order Terriglobales; family Acidobacteriaceae; genus Korobacter. Next base: position 13,717 of record PLWX01000200.1, on the reverse strand, counting down.
GCTCCAGTGCGCTTTCCAGGAGAAAGAGGTAGAACGAATGCACCGCTGTTAAGTCTTGCGCGGATTGTCGTGAATCTTGCGCCAAACTCGGCCCCAAGGTCGTGCGAATGAATACGCGCAGCATAGTAGAACCGCGCCGCGCGGTAAAGTTACTTTCCGCCCATTACCATCTTCGCTATCGTCATCAGCTGCATGTTCGACGTGCCTTCGTAAATCTTGCCGATCTTCGCATCACGAAAATATTTTTCCACTGGGTAATCTTTGGTGAACCCGTATCCGCCGTAAATCTCCACCGCCAGCGATGCCACCCGCTCCGCCACCTGCGAAGCGAACAGCTTCGTCATCGCCGCTTCTTTCACAAAGTTCATTCCCGCATCTTTCATGCGGGCAGCGTTGTACACCATCATGCGCACCGCTTCGATCTCCGTCGCCATCTGGGCGATCTGGAACTGGATTCCCTGGAACGACGAAAGCGGCTGCCCAAATTGTTTGCGCTCCTGCGCATACTTCGCCGCGAACTCCCAAGCTCCACGCGCCAGGCCGAGCATCTGCGCGCCGATGCCGATGCGTCCTTCGTTCAATGTCTCGATCGCGATCTTGTAGCCCTTACCGACTTCACCGAGTACGTTCTCCTTCGGCACCTTGCAGTCTTCGAGAATCAGTTCGCATGTGCTTGAGGCACGAATGCCCAGCTTGTCTTCCTTCTTGCCAACCGTGAATCCCTCGAAGTCCTTTTCCACGAGGAAAGCGGTAATGCCCTTGTACCCTGCACTCGGATCCACCGTTGCCAGCAGCACGAACAGGCTGGCTTCCTTGCCGTTCGTGATCCACAACTTGCGCCCGTTGACCACGTAGTGATCGCCCTTGGCTTCCGCCTTCGTCTGCAGCGCGAATGCGTCCGACCCCGAACTCGCCTCGCTCAATGCGTAAGCGCCGACCCATTCGCTCGCCATCTTCGGCAGGTACCGCTTCTTCTGGTCGGCATTTCCCCAACGCAGCAGCGCGTTGTTCACCAGGGTGTTCTGCACGTCCACGATCACGCCCGCCGACGCGTCCACCCGCGACATCTCCTCCACCGCGAGAATCGCCTCGAAGAACGTCCCCCCGCCTCCGCCGTACTCTTCCGGCACCTCGATCCCCATCAGCCCCAACTGGTGGAACTGTTCGATCAACGAGTGCTCGAACACTCCCTTCTCGTCCATCTCCTTCACGTGGGGACGCACCGCCTCGTCGGCGAACTGCCGGACGTTGTCGCGGAACAGGATCTCGTCTTCCGTCAATTGCGTCAGGGGGGCGGGACCATGGGCTTTCAGCGTGGCTTCAGACATTCAGATTCTCCGGGATTTCTCAGGTAAACCGGACATTTTATCAGGGACTCGGCGCCATGAAACGTGCCCATCAACATCTTGCGGTACTATATTTCGCTCAGCCCACCAACTTCGAGGTTCACATGGCTTGCACCCCAGAGATTTTGAAAAACGTACCCCTGTTCGCCCTGCTCGATGCCGACGAAATATCGGTTCTAGGCGCGCAGGTTGAACTCAAGAAGTTTGCCGCGCGCCAGCGCATCTACAAGATGGGCGAATCGGACGGTCGTGCTTACGTTATCGTCTCCGGTTCCGTCGCCGTGGCCACCGTCGATGCCGACGGCCAGGAAGTCACCGTCGACCAGCCTGCCACCGGCGAGTTCTTCGGCTTCGCCTCCATGATCGAAGGCACACCGCACCAGACCACCGCTACCGCCCTCACTGACACGGAATGTGTCGAGATCGACCGTGAGGACATCACCATCCTCCTCCAGAAGAAACCCATGGCCGGCATCGACCTCCTCACCATGGCCGCTCGCCAGTTCCATGCCACCCACCAACTCGTCCGTCTCCGATCCCAGCGCAATCCCAACGAACTCATTGAAGAGAAGACCACCTTCGGTCAGCGCATCGCCGACTCTGTCGCCCAGTTCGGCGGCTCCTGGTCGTTCATCATCTCCTTCGGCCTCGTCCTCGTCGTCTACACCTTGATCAACATTCGCCTCGGCAATCACGCCTGGGACCCCTACCCCTTCATCCTTCTCAACCTGTTCCTCTCCATGCTGGCCTCCATCCAGGCACCAGTCATCATGATGAGCCAGAACCGCCAGGACATGAAAGATCGTCTTCGCGGCGAACTCGACTACGACGTAAACCGGCGGGCGGCAGTTGACATCCAGGGCCTCGCACGCAAGTTAAATGTAGTGACGGAGAAGATTGACGATCTGGAAGAGATGATCCGCGAAAAACCCGGGCAGGCTGGCAGCTAGCCTTTGCGGTAAACGATCTTGAGTTTGTCGCTCTCCAGCGTTCGCACGATCTGCTTGCGAGCGTGCATCGCCCAAGGCCCATTGCTATCGAGCTTCGTATAGATGCGCCAGTGAGCCAGCGCTTTTCTCGGCTGTTTTAGTTTTTCGAAGGCCAGGGCCAGGTTGTAGTGCGCGTCGGCGTACGTCGGAGCCAGCAGGATGGCTGCCTTGTAAGCGCTCACCGCTTCGTTCAAGCGACCGGTTTCGTCCAGAACATTGCCCAGGTCGAAGTAGGCCAGCGCATATCGCGAATCCACTTCGATCGCTTTACGATAGTGGAATTCTGCCTGCTCAAATTCTCCGCGGTTATAAAACACCGTGCCGAGGTTGATGTGCGCCGCCGCGTGCGTCGGCTCCAACTCAAGCACCTTCATGTAGGCTGCAATCGCGTCTTCATGACTGTTCGGATCTTCCTCGAGCTGCACGCCACGCGCAAAATATTCCGCCGCATTTTCTGCATTGTGCAAGGATCGGACATTGGCTGCGACAAGTTGCCCGCGAGGCGAGAATTCCATCATGTACTGCCCGCCGATGGGATCCATCGACAGCCCTTCATGCCGGAATGCCACCCGTCCGCGCACTGGCATCGCCGAAGCTTCGAGCAGCGGATTTTCCATGCCCGCTACCTGCTTCTGCATGGCCTGCAGCGATTCACGAATCATTGCCGGCCGCACCTTGCGCGCACGCAGGTCTCGTACCTTCTTCACTTGAATGAGGTCAAAAAAGGAGTAGGTCTCTGAGGGGGTGAGCAACCCGGCCCTCTCCCAGCCATGTAATTGCTTGGCCGAGATATGCAGGATCCGCAATACGTCCGCTCGATGGTAACGATTCATCGGGGGTTCGTGGATAATCTCCAAGCTTCTCTATTATGCGAGCGTGTGATAACGGAATCAACAAGAAATCTATGAAAGCAAACGATTTCTGAGGAAAAGCAGCAACATATTCCCGCTACTTCAAGCTGCTCCCGAAACGGAGGATCACCCGGCCAACTCACCGCCTATTCCACTTGATGTTTGGCCGTATATCCCTCGCGATACGCTAACACCGTCTTCAAATCCTTGCCCTTTTCGTTCTTCACCGTGAGCGGCTTCCCAGTGCCATCGCCCGCCACCAACTCAACCTTTACCTTTCGGTAGGAACCATCCTGCTTACGGTTCGTCGGGTGGTACGACAGGGTGTACTGGTTGCGTACCCGCGCTGCAATGTCGCGGAAGATATCGGGCAATTCTCCCTCAAATCGCGGATGGTACCACTGCCCGCCGGTAAGCTTGGCGAAGGTGTTCATCTCGTTGTCGGCCTGCAGGTAGTCGAGTTCGCGCATTGCTCCCATGCCGTGCGCCTCGGCCCAGAGCAAGTAAGCCTGCCCGGTGCTGATCGGGAAAATCGTCACGTTCGGCGTCGACTTCACCTTCTTCAAGATCTGATCGAAAGTAATCCTGCTGAACGTGTCGCGGCCCGACGCGACCAGCACGATCTCTTTACGTCCTTCCACGCGATCGAGCCTGTCCAGCGTGTCGTATAGCGCATCGAAGACGTTGCTCTCGCTGAATCCCGGAATTCGCATCATGTTCAGCGCGCCGTAAATCGCTCGCCGATCTTGCGTGAAGTCCACGAGGATATGCGGCTTCATGTCGAACTCCGTTACCGCCACCCAATCGTCCTTCTTCAGGTTCGCCGCGAAGTTATAGGAAGCCACTAACGCGTCGTACATGAATTGATACGTGCGATTCGAGTTCGCAAACTCGACCAGCAGCACCGCGGTGATCGGCGCTTCCGTCTGCGCGAAGTTCGTCACCTGCTGTTCGACGCCGTCTTCGTAGATGCGGAAGTTGTCCTTCTTCAGCCCCGGAATGAATCCGCCATCCTTCGTATTCGCAGACACGTCGATGCTCACCAGCGGCACTTCCACGCTGATCGAGTAGCTCGGCGTATCCGGACTTGTCTTCGGCTTTGGCGGAGGAGGCGGTGGTGGAGGCGCTTCCGTCTTCTTCGGGATCGCCATCGGCCCGGTATCGCCCGCAGGTCCGCCTGCCTCCGGAACCTCGGGCTGTTGCTGCCCACTCGGCGCTTGCGTTTGTGTCTGCGAGTTTTGCGCCCAAGCCATCTGCGGCGGCAGAACCAAGCCTGCGACCACCAGCGCCGTAATACCGGCGAAGCATGCCTCTTGTCCGATCGAGCTAAGCGATTTTTTGCGGGGTTTATAGGGCAACGTCATGGGTATAAAACACCAGCCTCTTTGCTAGTATAGGGCAATCAGACCACTCTTATTGGACGTGTGGGGCGTCGCATCACTTGCCTTGCAGAGTACCAGCTCACTCTTTAGGTGAGCTGCCGTCCATTTCAGAATGGCCGCCACGATTCTCTTGCTGACGGTGAAACACAGCTGTTTTCTCCGTTCTGGTGGTGCAATGAAGCTTGCGGTTCGCTCTGTCCTCGCCGTATTCCTGCTGGCCACTTCTGCCAGCCTACTCGCCCAAAGCACTGTGCCGAATGTTCCGACCATGCCGCTTGAGCAAGTAAAAATCGGCATGAAGGGCGTCGCATATACCGTCTTCGAAGGCACCCAGCCCGAATCCATGGACCTCGTCGTCCTCGGTGTACTGCGCAACATGACCGGCCCCAAGAGCGATGTCATCCTCATTCGCTTGAAGGGCGAAAAACCGGAATACACCGGCGTGGTCGCAGGCATGAGCGGTAGTCCCGTCTATATCGACGGCAAACTCGTGGGCGCGATAGCGTACCGCATCGGCGAATTCTCCAAAGAACCCATCGCCGGAGTCACTCCAATAGGCCAGATGCTCGAAATTAATGCCATGGATAGCGCTCCCTCCGATGCCGAAGCCTCCGCTCGAAATCCCGACGCCCAGGCCACCCGCACCGGCGGCCCCGGCATGGCTTCCAGCGCTGCTGGCACCGCCACTACTTTCGCCAATGTGATGAAGCCTATCGAGACCCCGTTGGTCTTCAGCGGCTTCGATGAAAACGCCATCCGGATGTTCGCCCCGCAGTTCGCTTCTGCCGGAGTCACTCCGGTGATGGGCGCCGGTTCTGTCGACAGTTCCATCAAACAGCCTGAGCCCCTCGTTCCCGGCTCTGCCGTCAGCGCTCTCTTCGTTCGTGGTGACATGAGCATCGCCGGTACCTGCACCGTCACCTATGTCGACGCCCAGCGTCTTCTCGCCTGCGGCCACCCGATCCTGAATTACGGATCGGTCGACATGCCGATGACCAAGGCACAGGTCCTCGCCACTCTGCCTTCGCCTGCCAATGCCTTCAAGATCGTCAATGCCACTGAACAGGTCGGCGCTTTTGTGCAGGACCGTCATACCGGCATCCTCGGCCGCTTTGGCGAGGAACCAAAGATGATCCCGGTCACGTTGACCTTCCATGGCACCTCGAAGCCCAAAACGTTCCACTATGAAGTTCTGAACAACGCGAAGATCACCCCGGTCGCCATGATGGCAACCGTCTACAACGCACTGCAGGGCATGAACGAGTACGGCGAAGACACCACCTACCGCATGCAGGGTGACATCGCGGTCGCCGGTTTCCCCAAGCTTATATTGCAGAACATGTTTGCGCCCACCGATGGTGGACAGCCCACCGCCTACAACATGGCCGTCTCGCTGGGCGAAAAGTTCAATCGCATCTTTGACAATCCTTATGAGACGCCGAACATCCAAGGCGTCGAACTGAACTTCGACTTGGTGCACGATCGCCGCTGGGCACGTCTTGAAACCGCGCGCACCGACGTCACCGAAGTCCGCCCCGGCGATGAGATCACCATCGAAACCGTGCTGCGCCCCTATCGCGGCGAACAGGTCGTCCGCGAAATTCCTGTCAAGATTCCAACCTCCAGCCCTAAGGGCCAGCTGCGTATTCTCGTCAGCGACGGCGATACCCTCGACAAGATGCGTCGTACCGGCGCGAACACCAGCCGCCGCTTTGACCTCGGCTCGACGATTGCGCTCTTAAATAAGGAGCACGAAAACTCCCGCGTCTATGTCTCCCTTCTCGAGGCCAATCCGCAAGCCATGGTCGAAGACAAAGTGATGCCTACCTTGCCGATAAGCATGATGAACGTGATGGAAGGCATGCGCGGTACCCAGGACATGGTCGTCGTCGGCGAGTCAAGCGTGAATGAAGCTTCCACTCCCGTCGACTACGTGGTAGCCGGGGCGCAAGTCATCACTATCGACGTCAAGTAGCTTTCGAAGAATGTGGGTGCCCCACCCTTGTCGAAGACAGGGTGGGCGACATCGCTATCACCGTCCGGCTAAACTCGATTAAACTCGATACCAATGAAACTGCTCTGTTCCCTCCTTCTACTCACCTCGTTCGCCTCCGCCCAAGGCACCCGCACGTGGGAACAGAACAAATACGACGAATTCGAAAAAGGGAGCGCCAAAGGCGTCGCCATCCGCAGCAACGGATCGCTCGAGCTCGCGCCTACTTTCAAACCAGTGTTTACTTCCCCTTCGACCTACATCTGGTCGATCGTCTCCGATCCGCAGGGCAACATCTTCGCCGCCGCAGGTTCTCCCGCCCGCGTCTATCGCATCGCCTCTGACGGCAAAGCAACCATCGTTTTCGCACCCGAAGAATTACAAGTCCAGGCTCTCGCGCTCGCCGACGACGGAACTCTTTTCGCTGCCACTTCTCCTGACGGACGTGTCTACAAAATCGCGCGCAAAGGAACACCCGCGGAAAAGGCCGCCACTAAGCCTCCTGTTAACACTGCGCAGAATGCCGCTGCCAACGAACCCGGCGGAAACCGCGTACAGGCCAGTCTCCCCGTCGATCCCGATTACACCGCCACGGTTTTCTTCGAACCGAAGACCAAGTACATATGGGATCTCGAGCTCGACGCGCAAGGCCGTCTCTATGTCGCCACGGGCGACAACGGCGAAATCTTCCGCGTCGACCGCAGCGGTCAGGGCGGCGTCTTCTTCAAGAGCGACGAAGCCCACGTCCGTGCTCTCGCCATCGACAATAAGCAGAACATCATCGCCGGATCCGACGGCAGCGGCCTCATCTATCGCATCTCTCCGCAGGGCGAAGGCTTCGTTCTCTACAGCGCACCGAAAAAAGAGATCACCGCGCTCGCTGTCGATCAGCAGGGCAACATCTATGCCGCAGGCGTAGGCGAAAAACGCGGCAGCAGCAACAGTCAACCATCTCCCGGCACCGTTGTTCCTTTGCAGCAGCAACCAGGTTTGCCCGCCGGCGTGGTCGTTCCTTTGCAAACTCTCGCCGCCACCGGAGGCTCTGAAGTCTATCGTCTTGCTCCCGATGGTTCGCCGCGTCGCATCTGGAACTCCGCCACCGACATCGTCTATACCCTGGCTTTCGATGCCAGCGGACGTCTCATCGCCGGCACTGGCAATCGCGGACGTCTTTTCTCCATCGCCGCCGATGGAACTTTCGCCGATCTTCTGGACGCCAGCGCCAACCAGGTCACCGCTCTCGCTCGCGCCGCTGACGGCGGCCTCCACGTCGCCACCAGTAATCTTGGCAAGATATTCAACATGGGATCGACCGCCGGCAGCGAAGGCACTTTCGAAAGCGATGTCTTCGACGCTCACATCTTCTCCAAGTGGGGACGCGCCCATCTTCGCGGCACCGGCAGCATCGACCTTTTCGCCCGTAGCGGCAACGTCGACAATCCCGATCGCAACTGGAGCGCATGGCGCAAGGTCGACTTCCAGCGCGATCTCGCCATTGACACGCCGCCCGCCCGCTTTCTCCAGTGGCGCGTCGTCTTGCACGAAGGCAATCCCGGCGCTTCGCTCGATAGCGTAACTCTGTTTTATTTGCCCAAGAACGTCGCCCCGGTAATCGACGAAGTCTACGCGCAGGTGGGCGCCCGGTTCCCTGCCGCCGCTCACTCTGACAGCAACACCGTCACCGTAGGTCCGCAGTCGCAGTCGTCCTCGCACAACGATTCTGTTCCGACCGCCGTTCGCGATCGCAACTCCATCGCGGCTCGTTGGGAAGCCCACGACGATAATGACGACGATCTCGTCTACAGCCTGTGGTATCGCGGCGATGGTGAGTCACGCTGGAAGCTTTTGCAGGACAATCTCAACGACAAATATTTTTCCTTCGACGCCGGACTGCTCTCCGACGGTGGCTACACCCTGCGCGTCGTCGCCAGCGATGCGCCCTCTCACACCCCACAAGATTCTCTCAGCGCGCAAAAAGAAAGTTCCCGCTTCGAGGTCGACAACACTCCGCCCGTCGTGCAGAACCTCGCCTCTGTTTACGACGGCAACAACATCCACACTACCTTCCGCGCGGAAGATAGTTTCTCCGTCATCAAGCACGCTGAGTTTTCGGTCGATGCCGGCGATTGGCAGACCGTCGAACCCGTCGGACAACTCTCCGATTCACGCGTGGAGAACTACGACTTCACTGTGCCTACGAACGTCGCTGTTCCTGCCGTCACTGCCAATCCCGTCGAAGGCGTTCCCGAAAGCGCTATCCGCACTTCAACCAACAATCGCAAACGCCCCGCGAAAAACGCCGCCGCGCCGGCTGCTCCGGTACAGGAAGAACACATCGTGGTGGTGCGTGTCTACGATCGCTTCGATAACCTGGGGTCCGGGAAGGTGATCGTTAAGAGTCTGCCGCTGACCCCCCTGCCGGCGAAAAAATAATCTGTCCTCCTGAACGAAGATCGCGCAGACCATCGCGCGTTTGCAGCAGCCCTGCTATCGCGGCACGACACTCAGGCAACCTGCTCTTCCCCGAATCACGTTACTCTGTAGTCGTGCGCCCCTACCTCGAAGACTTCGCCTTACTCGGCTGCGCCGTCTACGCCACCATCCCCGCCTTCTGGCTGACCCTCCACCCCTTTGCAAAACATTGGCGCACTCGGGGACGCGACTCCTTTAAGACCATCCTCCCTCTATGGCTCCTCTACATCGCCATCGCCGCCCTCGCGATGTCGCCTTGGCGACATATCCATCTCTATCAGTCGCCATTTGCATTCGTCGCAGGCGCCATTCTCGTTCTCATCGGGCTTCTCCTCTATGCGCTCTCTTCCCGCAACTTCACCCATGTCCAACTCTCCGGACTCGCGGAGGTGGAACCCGATCGCCACGCGCAACAACTCATCACTACCGGCATCCGCTCTCGTGTCCGCCATCCAATTTACTTAGGCCATCTTTGCGAATTGCTCGGCTGGTCTATCCTCTTCGGAACCGTTTCCCTCTACGCGCTCACTCTCTTCGCCATCGTCACCGGCGCCATAATGATTCACCTCGAAGACAACGAACTCGAAGCCCGCTTTGGCGAGCCCTACCGCGAATATCGCCGGCGCGTTCCCGGCATCCTCCCGCGTCTCTTCTAAGTCGCAACTCTGCATTCGCTACAATGAACTGTTTGCCGCTCAATGAGATTTGAACTCTTCATCGCGACCCGCTACTTGCGCGCCAAGCGCCGCCAAGCCGTCATAGGCGTCATCACCGCGATCTCCATCGTCGGAGTCGCCGCCGGAGTCGCCTCGCTCATCATCGCACTGGCCATCAACAATGGCTTCCGCTCCGATCTTCAGGCCCGCCTTCTCGGCTCCATGTCGCACATCAACTTAATGCGAGTGCAGAATGACGGCATCCGCAACTGGCAGGAACTGCTTGCCCGACTCACGAAGCAACCGCACATCGTCGCCGGAGCTCCCGCGATTTACGAGGAGGTCCTCATCTCCCGCGGCGCCCGCGCGCAAGGTGCTTTGCTCAAAGGCATCCTCCCCGCCGACGAACGAAAAGTCAGCGACCTCCTCGACAATGTCAAATTCGGCTCCGCTGACCCGCTCGCCTCCGACAAAAACTCCGAAGGCCCGCCCAAGACCCTCGCCGATCAAGTCACGCAATCTCTGCCACCCCTTGTCCTCGGCAAAGATATGGCCGACTCCCTCGGCGCTACCGTCGGTTCCGTCGTGCTCGTCACCAGCCCGCAAGGCGAACTCACCCCCTTCGGCATCGTTCCGAAATATCAGCGCTTCAAAGTGGTAGGGATTTTCGAGTCCGGCTTCTACGACTACGATTCCTCCTGGGGCCTGACCCGCCTCAGCGACGCCCAGCAACTCTTCGGACTCAACGATGTCGTCGCAGTCCTCGAATTCAAAGTCGATGACATCTACCAGGCTCCCGTCATCGCCCAGGAACTCGAGAAAGTTGCCGGACAGGGCTTCGGCTCCAAAAACTGGATGGAGCAGAACCAGGCGCTCTTCCGTGCCCTTCGCCTGGAAAAGGTCGTGACCTTTATCACCATCGGCCTCATCGTTTTTGTCGCGGCGCTCAACATTTTGATCTCGTTGATCATGATGGTCATGGAGAAGACCAAGGACATCGCCGTCCTCGTCTCCATCGGTGCACGCCGCCAGCAGATCCGCCGCATCTTCATGCTGCAGGGCGTTTTAGTTGGCTTGATCGGCACCCTCATCGGCCTCGTTCTCGGTTTCGGACTCGCCATCGCCGCCGGCCATTACCACTGGATCCGCCTCTCTGCCGAGGTTTACTCTATCGACTACGTCCCCTTCGCCCCACGCCTGATCGACGGAATCATCGTGGCCCTCGTCTCCGTTGCCATTTCGTTTATCGCCACGATTTATCCCGCGATGAACGCCTCACGGGTTCTCCCCGCCGAAGCCCTCCGCTACGAATAAACTCGCGATCCTATGGGTACGCGCATCTCTTTGAAAATGTGAGTCTACGGAAATACCAGGACGACCGTACTGTTGACGTCAGGGCATAGCCCAGTGCGTAAGCGCGAGGTGCGCAGCAATTGCTCGACCAGTCCCCTCTAGACGACGCTTCCTGTCAATCTTCCCTAAGTTCCCTTTTGGTACACCGACGTAACGCAAAAGTATCAGCATCAATCCATCCATAAGCGTGTTCTAATTCGTATATTGCAAGGGGTCGAGCGCTTACCACTGCGTAAACACGCGACTTCTGCGACGTGAGGGTGAGCTTCTGCATCCAACAGATACGGCCCAAATCTTGCGGGCAGAGCGATTGGCCAAGGTCTTTCGCTCCGGTACAACGAATTTAACGCTCTTTGAGAACTTGTCCTTTCAGGTGAAGAAAGGTGATCTGGTCGCAATCGTTGGCGATTCTGGTTCCGGGAAAAGCACTCTTTTGCACATCCTCGGCGCCCTTGATAGGCCTTCCGATGGTGACGTATACTTCGCGGAACTCAGGCTCGCACAGCTCAGTGAAGCGGCAGCGGCAGAGTTCCGGAATCGTGAACTCGGCTTCGTGTGGCAGTTCCACTATTTGCTACCCGAATTTACTGCCGTCGAAAACATCGCCATGCCATTGCTGGTGCGAGGTTTGGTCCGGCGCGAAGCGGAAACGCAGGCGCGCCATTGGCTTCAGGAAGTCGGGTTACTCGATCGGGCGCACCATCGGCCCGGCGAATTGTCCGGGGGAGAGCAACAGCGCGTTGCCCTGGCCCGGGCATTGGTCACACGGCCGCAGGTGCTCATGGCAGATGAGCCTACCGGCGACCTCGATAACAGAACCGCGGAGACGGTCTTTAATTTGATTGCCAAGCTCCATCGCGACTATCAGCTCACCTCCTTAATCGTCACCCACAATCTCGCGTTCGCGCGCCGCTGTGACCGGGTTATCCGGCTGGCGGGTGGTTTGGTCGATGAGGTGCAGCCACAGTCGCTGACGGCGTAAGCTGGAGTTGGCAGCTGAGTTTTACCTGGCCCGCTCGGCGGGACAGGCTGAAAGGACCAGTTCGATGGACCTGCGCAGCAGGGACATTGAATGAGGCGGCCACCAAGGGTGGCTGAGGCGGCGCGAACCGGGCTAGGCTCTACTGTTCGCGTGATTCGCATCATTGGATGCGGGTCGGGGGTGAGCTGGTATGGAAGCTCTCGCAGTTGACGAAGATCAACGCGATCGGGCTTTGGAGAATTAAATGTTTGAACGGTATACAGAAAAGGCCAGACGCGTAATCTTCTTCGCGCGCTACGAGGCGAGCCAGTTTGGCTCACCTTATATCGAGACCGAACACTTGTTGCTCGGCCTCCTTCGCGAAGACAAGGCGCTCACCAATCGATTCCTCCGGCAGCATTCGTCGGTCGAATCCATTCGGAAACAGATCGAAGGCCACACCACCATTCGCGAGAAGGTATCGACCTCCGTCGATCTTCCTCTAAGCAATGAGTGTAAGCGCGTGCTCGCCTATGCCGCGGAAGAGGCGGAACGTCTCTCCCACAAGCACATTGGCACCGAGCACCTGCTCCTGGGTCTGCTGCGCGAAGAGAAATGCTTCGCCGCCGAGATTTTGCATGAGCGCGGTCTCCGTCTGGCGACCATCCGCGAGGAACTCGCACGTACCTCGCAGGAAAAGGCCCAGCCGCAACAGCGGCAGCGTGAGTCCTCGCTGCTGGCGGAATTTTCGCGCGATCTTACCCAGGTCGCCATGGACAATCAGCTCGATCCGCTCGTCGGTCGAGACTCCGAACTCGAACGCGTCATCCAGATCCTGTGCCGTCGCACCAAGAACAACCCGGTGCTCATCGGCGAACCCGGCGTCGGTAAAACCGCCATCGTCGAAGGACTCGCCCAGCGCATCGCCGACGGCGAAGTTCCGTCGTTCCTGGCCGACAAGCGCATTCTGGCACTCGATCTTTCCTTGATCGTCGCGGGTACGAAGTACCGTGGTCAGTTCGAAGAGCGCCTCAAGACCATCATGAAAGAGTTGATGGAGAACCAGAACGCCATCATCTTTATCGACGAACTGCACACTCTCGTAGGTGCCGGCTCCGCCGAGGGTTCCCTCGACGCCGCCAACATCCTCAAGCCGGCGTTATCGCGCGGCGAAATCCAGTGCATCGGCGCAACCACGCCCGGCGAATACCGGAAGTCGATCGAGAAAGATCGTTCCCTCGAACGCCGCTTCCAGGCCGTCAAGGTCAATCCGCCCGACGAAGAGACTGCCGTGAAAGTTCTCGTTGGTATCAAAGACCGCTATGAGAAGTTCCACGCGGTCAGCTATACCGACGAAGCGATCACCTTCGCCGTCTATCATTCGAACCGTTATATTCCCGATCGCTTCCTGCCCGANNAAGGCCATCGACTTGATCGACGAAGCCGGCGCGCGCGTCAAGCTGCGCCAGACCTCGTTGCCCGAGGAGATCACCGAAGTCCAGAAGCGGATCAAGTTCATCGTCCACCGCATGGAGAACGCCATCGCGAACCACGAGTTCGAGAAGGCGCGCTTCTACTCGGACGAGGAGCGCAAAGAGCGCGAGAACCTGCGTGCTCTTCGCGAAAAATACCACCTCGATGAATCCTCCACCGGCGTTGTCGGTCGGGAGGACATCGAGGACGTGGTATCGCGCTGGACCGGCGTTCCCATCAC
>PLWX01000072.1 GCA_003151155.1 Acidobacteriaceae bacterium | reverse complement strand
TGCTACGGTTGTAGGTGGTTACACCGTCGCTGGTCGTGCGCGTAAGTTTGTAGCCGCTACCGTCCGGCTGAATTCCGTTGGCCCCAGTACACGTGCCGCCTGCGGGATTTGTATAGGAAATGACCCCGCCAGTTGGAAGCGTGACACTCGCGTCACCCCATAATCAATGCATTTCGGAAATTTCCGCACACAACATCGCGATTGGGAAATGCCCCGGGGGTCTTCCTGGGGTACCCCCCGGTCTTGGTCAGTTCGCGTTTTCCGGCTTCGAACTTTTCGTACCGGCGACTGTGCCCAAAATTGTGCCCACCCCTGGTTAGTCCGCATTGGTATCGGTTGTACCGGACGTGGCGGAAACCCGCGTAAATACTGGTGTAGGCCAAAGCGTACCAAGCAAGCTAAGTTGTTGATTTCGTGTGCGGCAAGTCCTCCGGAGCATCAGGCCGGGAGTTCGAATCTCTCCGGGCGCACCATTCTTATCTACTTTCCTTTTTCAGCTACTTAGAACCAAACCCATGCGCCGCTTTAGAACTTTTCGCGCATTGCTGATGGTAAGGCTGGTTGCAGACAGGTATCCTTGAGCGAACCCCGCTACGGGGTGCGCAAAGAGTGATACGGGCAACACTGGCTGTTTTGAGAAACTCCGGCCTGATGCTGCGCACTGCTTTTCGCGAAGGCGTTATGGGAGTCTGCGTAAGTATCCTACTCTGCTTCATGCTTGTCGTTTCTGGCCTGTCCGCTACGGCTCAGAGTCGAGAGCCGAACGACGAAGTTCCCGAAGCGTTCATCGTGAGGTACGTGGCGTCATTTACTGGGCCAGGGGATTTGCATTGGACTTTGCCGCCTAAAGCCGAAACCGCGTTGCGCATCATCGCTGGCCCTCCCGACACATCACCGCACGATGACACGATGAAGCTTCCCATCGCTGTCGTGACCGACTCGCACAACCGCTTGCTCGTGGCGGATGCGGGTTCCATGACCGTGCACGTCTTTGACTTTACTCGTCGCCAGTACTCCGACTTAGATATCGCCAAGATAGGGATGAGATCTATCGCAGGAATAGCGGTCGATGATAGGAACAGGATTTATCTCACGGACCCGCGCCAAGGGAGGGTCTTCATATTGAGCCCTCAGGGCAAATTCGTCGGATATCTTCAGGAGCAAAGAGCGAACGAGGCCTACTTCGTAGCGCCCACAGGCATAGCCATCGACCATGCCCGCGGATACATTTACGTGTGCGACAGAGACCGCAACATGATTATTAAGCTCAACCGTTCCGGACACGTTCTCCGGCAATTTGGGGTGCGCGGAGGCGGAACCGGACCGGGCGACTTTCGTCTGCCAATTCAGATTGCGATCTCGGACGGCGAACTCTTCGTGCAGGACGATGGCAATCAGAGGATTCAACGGCTAAGCCCGGAAGGTAAATTCCTGGGACAATTCCACATCGCGGAAGGCGTTGGCTTGGCTGTCGACCGATCAAAGAAAATTTTAGTGGGTGAGCCGACCCTGCACCGTGTCGGCGTGTACAGGGCTGACGGCCACCTGATTAAGAAGATCAGCGGTCCCCCTCTAGCCGGGGATTCTCTCGATCCATCTGGTCTCTGGCTAAGTGATCGTTGCCTTTATGTCGCCGGTAAAGCAAACAAAAGAGTCGATTTGTTTCAGCTGGGTAACTACTCCGGAAGCGATTGTCATCTTTGACATCCGGCCGATCCATGCGCGAGCGGCAATCCTGTGGGCCCAAGAGTCCTGAAATCGTCCTCAAGGGCGCACCATTCCTTCTTCATCGAAGCGTTCGCTTTCATTTTCGGGCTCCTTTCAGATCAAGATCGATCCTGGATCGTTGAGAGGGGCACGATTCTGCTACCGAGTCACCGGGATGTCAAACCGCTGGGTTCTAGCTACGACGGATTCAGAAGCGTTTCGCCGGACGCATTTCCGCACCCATGAAAAGAGTGTGATCAGAACCTCTGGCTAGCCAAAGGTGGTTCAAACGTCGCACAATTACCCTCCCCAGAAATCTCCGCGGAGGTGCTGCATGTTCTCATTCTTGGTCTTCCGTCGTTGTTGGATTGTCAGTGTTCTCTTGGCTTACGCGTTGCTCCCATCCGCCTTCGCACAGTCTTGCGGATCGCACGGTGTCGCGGTCCAAGTGCTCGGTTCCGGAGGCCCGGAATTGCAAGACAAGCGAGCATCGAGCAGCTATCTCGTCTGGCAGGACGGCCGGGCGCGAGCCCTGGTGGATGCCGGTGGAGGCAGCGCTCTACGCTTCGGTGAGAGTGGCGCGCAGATGTCGCAGCTCGACGTCATTTTCTTCACCCATTTTCATGTCGATCACAGCGGCGACTTTTCCGCGTTGGTTAAGTCATCGTGGTTTGAAGATCGCAAGCGGCCGCTGCCCGTTTATGGCCCCGAAGGAAACGACTTCATGCCTTCGACCACCGAGTTCGTCGCGGATTTTTTTGGCGACCAGCACGGGGCTTATCGCTACCTAAGTGAGCTGCTCGAACCCGGAGAAGAAGGCAGCTACAAATTACAGCCACACAACGTGACGGGAAGCGAGAAACCAATCCCGGTATTTCGCGATGGGGATCTCGCGGCACAAGCGGTGCGGGTCATCCACGGCGGTGTTCCCGCCCTGGCGTGGCGCATAGAAATAGGCGGCAAACATATCGTCTTTACCGGAGACACCAACGGTGAAGGCGGTCTCACGCAGTTGGCAGCGAACGCGGATTTGCTCATCGCGCACAACGCCGTCCCCGAAGGTGCTGTCGGAGTGGAGCGGAAGCTCCACATGCCCCCGTCCGTTATAGGACAGATCGCCGCCGACGCCCACGTCAAGCACCTCGTTTTGTCTCATCGCATGTTGCGCACTTTGGGGAAAGAAGATCAGACCCGTTCAGAGATCCGCAAACGCTATGCCGGGCCTCTCGATTTCGCCAACGACCTCGATTGCTTTGCGGTTCAATAACCTGTCAAGTCGCAAGGAGCTCGCGCGTTTCGAGACATGAGATCACGAAGACACCGGGTGCCTCCTATGCGGATGAGAAGATCAGAGTTCTGAAATCGTCACCTGGGGCGCAACACCACTTCTCCTGTTGCCGAAACGTCTCGATGGGCGAGAGAATTCCCAGGTCTCGAAAAGCGCGAGACCCGGGCCACTCGGCTTACGGCACGTTATACATCTGAGTATCGGTCGACACCGCACCCGACGCGTCCCACGCCACGGCCGTCACCTTGTACGTTCCCGGTGGCACGGTCACCAGCATGTAGCTGTGAAGCAGTGCGTCGCCATAGTAGTCGCCACGCTTTACCCCGTTGATGTAGATCCGTGCTGCCGTCGTCGGTACCGGCGGATCTAACGGCGTCCCCACGCCAACGATCGCCCCCGCGCCCACAGGTGCATTCGAGCACACCATGACTCCCGGGGTGGTCTCCGGCGTGCAGAACCCCTCGAGGTTCTCTTCGGCGGTCACGGTAAACGTCTTCTTCCCTACCTGCCCGCGATTATTCCACGCTTGTATCGTTACCCGATGGGTCCCGGGCGCGAGCCACAAACGTCCGAACATCAGCGACTGGTTCCACGCGCGGTATTGCAGCTTTCCGTCCTCATACACCGCCATGGCGGTCACCTTGCATTGTCGTCCCGCGTCGGCTGCGGCATCGAACACCACCGGTTGCGCCTGCACGCTGGTGTCGCCCGGCGTCGGTCGCATCACGCTGATCACCGGCGCATGGCAAGCCACCTGCGAACGCACGATGAAGCCCGCCGGGTTGTGCATCGTCGCCCCCGCAAGGTTACTCGACGAAATGTCGGCGGAGTACATCCCCGGCGAGAACACGAATTGTGCGTTCGGACGATACCCCGTAGCCCCGAAAGCCTGTGCCGTGAGCTTGCCATTCACCGTGATGTCTGTCTCCACGAGCGGAGAAGTGTCCGAGCGCACGATTCCGCTGATCCACACCGGCGAGTCTATCGGCGAGGTTGACTGCGGCGCGCACGGCCACACGTAATTGTCGAGGTCGAACGATGACTTGCAAACCTCGGGTCGGAGCGAGCTAACGTAAACCACCTCGCTCGCGGCAAACGACTTCCCCTTCGCTGTCCAGCCCTTCACTTCCAGCGTGTGCCTCCCGAGAATCGCGGGAACCATCAGATGCATCGCAGGCTGACCGTACTGCGTCCACTGCAGAATTCCATCGACATAAACCTGCATGGAAGTAATCGCGCAGGATGCGGTGCCGGTCGCAATCACCTCCACCGGCGCGGTTATCGTAGATCCCGAAGCCGGGAGATTGAGCGAGACACGACCTGCGTTAGGATCGCATTGGGCAACAGCGCTCAACGAGCAGAGCGAGATCAGTAGAAAGACAAGCAGAATATAAACGGAGCGCGACATGGAAACCTCGAGGGTGCGTGGGAGCGGGCTAATTCCCGGGCAGATGTGTCACTTTCCCAGGTGGAAGGTGCACTGCCATGTTGCGGCTCACCATCGCGTCTTCGCACGAAAAAATCCTTCGCATTCCTTAAAAAAGAATTGCGCCGGCTGCACCGGGTACCGCGCTTTTCGAGACACGGGATTACGAAGAGGCCGAATGCCTCCTCCGCAAATGAGAACATCAGAATTCTGAAATCGTCACCCAAGGCACGCCAGACCTCTTCCTCCGGCATACCCCGATCATTTTGACAGGATCCAAACCGGCGATCGCTCCGGTTGCCGGAGCTTCTCGATGGGCGAGAGAATTCCCGGATCTCGAAAACCGCGAGACCCGGGAAGCCTGGATCGGTAATAGCAGCTGCATTTTCTTACGCAGCTTAAGAAAGCGGAGATCTACTGCAGCGGCCTGTCGGTGGACGACGCGGCGGTGCTCTGGTTGTAACGGATCACGCCGGTCTGATCGCTGTAGAAGCTGCGCTGACCGCTCGTGCCTGCCGTAACCGGGTTGCCGTTCACCGCGAACGTGTACTGCGGTGTGCTCGCACCGCCGGAACCGGCCGTCAGGGCGAAGGTGTAGCCGCTCTTCGTGCCACTTCCCAGAACGTTATCGATCAAGCAGGCGCCGGTTGAAGTCGCACCAGTGGCGCCGGTACAGGTGTTGGCGTTCGGTCCAAGATTTTTCAGAGTCGTAGAGAAGCCCACGTCTGTGTAAGCGGATGAATACATCACTTCCGCGGTGTTCACGGTGCGGATCGAACCCACGGCCGACGCTTCGTTGGCGGCCATGCGCGAACGCAGCAAGTTAGGAATTGCAATCGCAGCAATGATCAGAATGATCGCTACGACGATTAATAATTCGATTAGCGAGAAACCTTTTTGTTTACGCATCCCAATTTCCCCTTCAGATCTTCGGCGCACAATACTCCGCAATATTTTTAAAACTCGCCTCCGCGACAGCGTCGTTAATGCGCATCCCCATCTCTGTCATCACGTTAGGCATAACTCGATTAGAGCAACTCGGATTCCATAGCCGAAAAGTGGCGAGCACTACGGTGGGTTGGCCCGTAAGTGGAACAACCACAGTGCAGTAGCGCACATTGACCAGAATCTTAAGAAGTTGTCCTTTTCGCGATGGAGTCGCGATTGGCAGAATTTGTCAGTTCAGTTCGCACAGAATGTCATTCGGCTATTCCGGGATGACATTCTGCTGGCCTTTGAGATTGGGGGGCTTAATCGTGCCGGCTGGGAAAGCTAACGATATTGACGAGCCATCTCCGCTGGGTACCTCAAACGTCTCGCGCTTTCGTGACCTGGGTATTTCGAAACCGACTCGGAAATCGGCACGGAAACAACAGCCGAAGACCAGCCGAGTAATCTGTCAAGTCACAAAAAACTTTCAATTCCTTTCAACACGCAGATTCCACTCGAGATATAAGATTCGGAAAAGTGTCCGGTTTACCCCCTCCGAATTGCTATTCTAAAAATTAGGATTACCAAAGCATCGCGGTTAGCCCACGTCGAAACTTGCACTGCCGACTCTTCCTTTTGTCATTGCGAGGAGCGCATCGACGTGGCAATCTGCTGTTTCTTCGGTTAACCCCAATGTTTTCTATATTTTGATATTTAACTCCCGTAGATTGAATATTTTATGAGGATTACCGCGCTAACTCATACAAAACAATAGATGACCCGAGGGGTGGGGGTGCCTCCGCAGGCGCTCACATCTCGACGATCAATCGCACGTGATCCCTGGCCCGTCTTAGAAAATTGAACTCAGTCGAAATGGATACGGGAATCGGCCACCATTTCTATTCCATTGACGCCGGCGATGAGCAATAGCATATTCTCAGTTTCGAGCTAAAAAACTTTAGCGCCGCCGGCGCAGGAGCACACGGTTGGAGAAAGTCCGCGATCTTCTCGTCATCATCGTATGCAGTGGCATGATCGTATGGTGGGGCGTCAGGTTCGTGACCCAGTGGAATCAGCAAGCCCTTGAAGAGAACGTCATCGTCCAGCAAGCCGAAGATGATTGCCGTCTCGAGGGCATGACCTGTCAATTCACGACCGTCAAAAGCGCCGAGGATTATCTGAAACACGTTCGCGATCAACGCGAGGATATGCGGAAGTTGAAAGATGCTTACGGAGCCTGCATGAAAAAGGCGACCACCACCAAGCAGGAAGAAGACTGCGCTGTATTCAATCCTGATCACTACTAGCAACACAAAAAAATCGCCCCTCGTTGAAGGGGCGGCTTCTCAAGAAAGCGCAGTCTTTCTAATGATCGTGGTGTTCCGTATTCATCTGGTCGCCATGGTCACCGTGTGTGTACCCGGCTTCATACGCCTGGCGGTCGTTGTCGTTCTTCCACTTTTTGTCGCGATGCTTATGGCGTTGTCCATCTTTCGAGCCCTGCTTGTAATAACGATTGTTCGCGTAGGCGCTATCGTCGTGGTGGTCGTCGCGATTCACGTTGTCATGATGGTCTTGGTCTTGAGCGAAAACCATCGGAGTAGCTGCGGTACCTGCAAACGAAAGTGCCAGCACGCACACAGAGGTGCGTACGATCTTCATCATGGTGAAAACTCCTTTGCTTGTAGATTGGATGCACCACGTTATTTCGAGACGAGCTTCCACTCTCGATATAACTGCTGATATTCACCGGCATCGAGACAACCTATGCCGCTTGCAGCATGGTGCGCAGGCGCTTTCTTCCTTTATGCAGTTGCGACTTGCTGGTGCCTTGCCGCACGCCCATGATTTCGCAGATCTCGCCGTGCTCGTACCCGTGAAAGTCGTGCAGCAACAAGGTCGAGCGATACCCGGGCGCCAACTTTTCAATTAACCGCTCCAGCGTCACCCGCTCCGCCACCAACTGCAGACTGCGATCGTGCACTCTTAGAACACGTTCCAGTTGCGCTGCCTTAGTGTCGTCTTCTTGCATCTGCGCTAAAGATTCGTTGCTGTCCTTCGTTTGCTGGTCCCGCAAATACATGAGGGCTGTGTTGCGCGCGATCTGGTACAGCCAGGTACCGAACTGAGATTGACCTCGGAATAAGTGGATCTTGCGCAGCACCAGGAGGAATGTGTCCTGCACCAGTTCTTCGCTAATCGCAGGATTTCTTACCAGACGTTGGCACACCGCGAATACCATGCTGCGGTATTGCATGTAGATCGATTCGAAAGCAACACGGTCACCGGCCATTGCGGCGGTAATCACGGAGGGGTCGATTGCACCTTTTCTTGCCATGCGTGACATAGATCGCGCGCAGGTTTGCTGGGAACATACGCCAATGCGCGCCACCCATGAGCAGCTCTCGATTCGTAGTTCACACGATAAAACGGGAAGGTCGTGCGAATACGTGCAAGCGCGGAAATATCTGTTTCCCCGCTTCCCACAACAACTGCGCGCAGAGGATGACGATTACGACGCGGAAGCCGATGGTTAGCGCTTGATTGATTCCATCGACCGCCTGCTGGAATTTCGCGGCATCCGCGCCTGCATTGAGAGCCACGTATTCATGCGCACGAACGAGCCAGGTAATGATCACTATCGCGCTAGCCTTCGTCGCAAGGTCCACCCACACTCGCCAACTTCGCACCGTGCGAGAAAAGATCGCGATGAATTTGACTACAAGTTGAACGCTGACGAATGCGATGGCCAGGTTATAAACCGTGATCCAAACGGCGCCTGGCCGAAACGTGTTGAGGTACACCACGCCCGGGCCGAGCACAAGAAACGGATGTCTCCGGATGACCAGCAAGAATGCAAGGCCAAGCAAGGTTCCAACGAAATCGAAAATGGGATGCGACTTACGCCCTCCCGCCGGTTCTGGCTCCGCCCGCGTCAGATTGCGTGGACTCCATGCATACAGCACTTTTGAATTCTGAATGTAATTTTCCCGGGCATATTCCATAATCGCGAAAACAATTGTCACCCAGGCTGCCAGGTAAAAGACCACGGGAAAGAATCCCAGCGCGGCATCGGCGATCGCCTGCATCGTCACCGGCTCAAACAGGAATCGCACCCCGTGCGCCAGGGCGTACAGCAACACCACCCACGGAAACGCCGTCTTGATGAGGTGCCAGTAGAACGGAAATATCGTTGGACCGATCAGGTATTGTCGCGGCATGTAGCGGGCCGCTACCAGCATGGGGTGTCCATGCTGCTTGAGGATCGCTTCCTCTTCATCGATGTTCAGCGGGCGACCGAGTTCCTGTTCGCGGTCCTCTGCCATCGACAGGATGTTCGCGCGCAACTCCGCGAGAATATCTTCACCCCGGTCTTTGGGGAGATAGCGGCCAACTGCGGATAGATAACGATCGAGAAGTTCCATGATTACACCTCTTGCAGAATTCGACTGATGGAGCCGTTGATTCCCTGCCACTCGGTCAGCAACTTTTCCAACACTTCATGGCCTATCGGTGAAAGCCGGTAGAAACGTTTGTTGCGCTTCTCTTCTTCGCGCCACTCGCTCACTAAGAGTCCTTGCGTCTCTATCCGCCGCAACAGCGGATAGAGCGTACCTTCATCAATCGGAAGGCCGCCGTCCGCCAACGCTTTGCGCAGGGTGTAGCCGTAACGTTCGGTGCGAAGTTGCACCAACACGGCTAACACCAGGCACCCCCGGCGCAATTCCAACCGAAGATTCTCGTAAAGCTCGCCGGCGTCTTGAGTACCAGTCGTCATATAGGATGTGACACATACTGTATGTTACACAGTAACATGTCAAGGGAAATCGTAAGAGCATGACTCCCAAGCACTTGGGCAACTCAAGCGGGCTTCCCGCTACTCTCACCGCCTGACATGACCATCCCCAAACGAAAAAAACGCGGATTCTGGCATCGCCACGGTCTCGGAATCGCTGCCCTTCTCGCCCTCGTGCTCTGGACGACCTTGTACTCCATCTCCAACCCCAGCACGCATTGGGGATCGTTCTTCGGCAATGCCATCGCCGACTGGAGCGGAGTGGTCGTGACCGTTTACGCGACCAAGTATCTGTACGAGATAGGTTCCGCCGAAAGTCGCCGGCCGAATCCGACGATTCTCAAGCCTGTGCTTCTTTGGCTCTATGACCATTCCCTCTCAGTCTTTTTGTTGATCACCGGTATCGTATGGATCGCGTTGTTCGCGCATTCGGATCCGCAAAGCAAATGGGGACAGGTCGTCGGCAACATCGTTTCCGAATGGACGCAAATTATCGGATTGGTTCTGCTGACCAAGCACCTGATGGAGTTGGGATCCAAGGAAAGCGGCGGCGGAAGATGAATCTTCGGAGTTACTGTTGATTCGGGATTCGACGCAGAATCGCCGTGTTATATATCGTTCTAGCCTCATGTCGATTTCCCGCGATTCTCGCTATGTCGTGCTCCTGCTGATCGTTGTGTCGATCTGCGCGAGCGCCGAGAATGTACAGAGCGATCCGCAGCATCGATTCACGATCGTCGTACCGCTGGGTTGGAAAGTCACCACCTCAGCGGAGACAATGAAGCTGACGATGGGCGATTCCTTCATCCAGATCCTGCACTTCCCCGGACAAGCCTCTGCGATGAAAGTGTTGCAAGTCGCGATGAGCCAGGCCAGCGAGTCGTTCGCCGGAGGACAACCCCTTCAGCAAGGCGAAACAGCTTTCGGAGGAGAACATGCGATCTTTGCCAACTATGCGGCGTATGACGATCGCAGTGTCTCCGTCTACCTCCGTTTTGTCGCCACCGATTCAGGTTGGGTCTTTTACGCCGGCTCTCCGCAGAGTGGATTCACGACCCTTCGCGAGACGTTCTTGAAGATCGAACATAGTTTCCAGCTGACGAACGCAACGCCTCCGAATTCCGCGCCGGTTGAAAACGCCAGTCCGAAATAAACTTTACCGCCGGATGTTATTCTTTCCCTTACACCATCCGGAAAGATGTTTCCTCTCATGTCTGACTCAGAAACTTTCAGCGACATTCTCAAGCAGTACGAACACGCACATTCCGTGAAAGGCCAGCTCGAAGGCACTGTGGTTTCCGTCTCTGACGAGTTTGTCTTCGTAGATATCGGCTACAAGACTGAAGGCACACTGCCGGTCTCCTCTTTCACCAAGCCGGTGAATCCCGGAGACAAGCTACAGGTGTCAATCGCCGGGCGCGATCCCGAAGGCGGGTTCTACCTGCTTTCGCGCACTCGCGTGCAGATGCCAACCGACTGGTCTGCGCTCGAGCGCGCCTTCGCCGACAAAGCTACGATCATGGGCACGGTGACCGGCGTGATTAAAGGCGGCGTGACTGTGGACGTTGGCGTTCGCGCGTTCATGCCGGCCTCACGCACCGGAACCAAAGACCCCGCCGAAATGGAGAAACTGGTAGGCAGCGAGATTCGTTGCCGCATCACCAAGCTCGATGTCGCCGATGAAGACCTGGTAGTGGACCGCCGCGCGGTCCTCGAAGAGGAAGCTCGCGCCAGCCAGGGCCGACGCTACGAAGAGTTACAGGAAGGTGCGACCGTTCATGGAACCGTCCGCAGCCTCGCCGATTACGGAGCCTTCGTCGATCTAGGTGGCGTAGATGGCCTGCTGCATGTGGGAGAGATTTCCTGGACGCGTGTGAACAATCCCGCCGACGTTCTAGCCGTCGGGCAAGAGATCGAGGCCAAGGTACTGAAGATTGACGGCGATAAGCGTCGCATCTCGCTCAGCATGAAACAGCTGCAGCCGCATCCTTGGGATGCCGTTCCGGAGAAGTACAAGACCGGCGAGCGAGTTCGCGGAACCGTCTCGCGCCTTGCTGACTTTGGAGCATTCATCGAACTGGAGCCGGGCGTGGAAGGCCTGATCCACATCTCCGAGATGTCGTGGGCAAAGAAGGTCCGCAAGCCGGGTGATCTGCTTAAGCTGGGCGATTCGGTGGAGGCGGTGATCCTCAACATCAACCCCACTGAAAAGCGTATGGGCCTCGGACTGAAGCAGGCCCTAGGCGATCCCTGGAAAGATGCGGCTGAACGATTTGCCGCAGGAACCGTGATCGAAGGGCCGGTAACCAGTCTGCAGAAGTTTGGCGCCTTCATTCAGCTGACCGAAGGCGTTGAGGGCATGGTCCACGTCAGCGAACTCAGCGATAAGCACATCAACCATCCACAGGATGTCGTGAAGTTCGGCCAGACGGTGCAGGCGATGGTGCTCGCCATTGATCCGGAGAAGCGGCAGATCAAGCTCAGCATGAAGCAACTGATTCCGACGGGGCTGGATGAGTACATTGCCGAACACAAGGTTGGCGATGTAGTCAGTGGCCGCGTATTGGACGTGAAGGGCGACCGGGGCCGTGCAGAGCTCGGCGAAGGCATTCAAGCGGACGCCAACTTTACGCCGAAGCAAGCTGCCCAAGAGGGTGGCGCCCCCTCAGGAAAGGCCGACCTGTCATCCCTCAGTTCGATGCTGCAAAGCAAATGGAAATCTGGACCGTCGGCCGGAAGCGCGAAGACAGAAGAACTTCGCAGCGGGCAGATTCGCAGTTTCAAGATTACGAAGCTGGATCCAGAAGCGAAGAAGATTGAAGTAGAACTGGCGTAATTCAAGAATTCGGAGCCCTATGCGGGAGGCGATGCGATTGCCATCTGCATGGGGCTTGCCGTGGAAATCACACAGGGCAATCCAGCCGCCTGGGCCTCGATGTATGCCATCGGGAAGCCCTCGTAAATTGATGGAAATACAAATACGTCACAGACCTGCAGCAGCCTCGGAACGTCGCATCGAACTCCAGTGCTGCGGAATTGTTGGCTCAGGCCAAGGGTGTTCACACGCTGCTCGATCTCGGTGCGGAGTTCGCCGTCTCCAACCAGCAAGAAAAAAACGTTCGGATCGAGACCAGCCATTTCCCCAGCGATGGCGAGGATGAAGTCATGGTTCTTAACCACCGCGAACCTGCCTACGTGAACGATCACCTTGGCGTTGGTTGGTAGGTTAAGTTCGCGGAGCCCGGCGTCACGATCGGCAACAACCTCGAAAGGTGAGAGATCGATGCCCACAGGCGCGAGAAACCAGCGCGTGGGATGATCTCTCCAGTCCTTCGGAAAAAGAGGGCGAGCCGCTTCTTGACTCACGGCTGCGCCCCGCGTGGCATAGCGCTGGATCAGCCACCGCGAAAAAGCGAAATAGACCGCACGCACGATTCCCGCCCCCGATTCGTCCTGGGCGGTATGGCTGTGGAATATGCGCACCGGAACCTGAGCCCGAGCGGCCAGCGCCAGAGCCAGGCCGCTGGAACAATAGGTATGGGCGTCGATTGCGTCGTAATGAGTGGCGCGCAAGATTCGGAGGAACGATCGCACATACGTCGTCAGATTTCGGGGGTTAGGACACTGCCAGACACGGGCGCCGCTGGCCTCCAGCTTGTCTCGGTAGAATTGCGCCCCGTCGCCGTGCACCAGGAAATCGAACTGATAGAGATTGCGGTCGATCGTAGGCAGCCCTTCGGCAAGCCAGGTTTCCACGCCCCCAACGTTGAGCCCGCCCACTATATGCAGCACGCGAAGCATCGCGTCCCCTTCCCGGCGCAAGTCAGTGACATCATGAGTGCCATTCCGCGCGAAGTTGTGCGCAGCGCAACTGCCACTCCGGTTCGGCGTGGAATCGCTGGCGCAATCGCAGCCAGCAGAGTGTTCCCATGAGGGATGCCAAGGTCGTGAGGAGCACGATGGCAGTGCGCTTCGGAGAGGCGCGAACATCCGGTGGTAGCGCAACGTCGACTACCTGAATAATGGTAGTCTCCCTGGCTTCATCGAGCTTGGCGGCCTCCGACTGGCGCAGCAGCATTTCCAGTAACGCCTCGCCGTAGCGCACCTCTCGCATGGTGCGCATGTACTGCTGGGCCTGAACTGGAGCGCGTCCTTTACTGAACACCGGATCACTAGACTGCTGTGATTCGAGCCGGGTTAACTCTGAGCGCCAACCGTTTAATTGCGACTCCTGCCGCCGCACGTCGGGGTTTTGCTCCGTCCCAAAGTTACGCAGAACCTGCAATTGCACTTAGCCGGCAGCGATCTGGCCACGCAAGCTTGCGGCAGTTTCAATCAGGGCTTTGGACTGCGCGTCGACTTGCAGAATGCCGGTCTGCTGCTGTACCGAACTGAAGGCTGATTCTGCACGGACGAGGTCTTCCCTCACTTGCCGCACTTGATCGTCGAAGAACTGCCTGCGCTGGCTGGATTCACTCATCGCCAGCCGCTTAGTCGTGCGGCGGAGTTCTTCGGCATACCCATTGGCGAGCGCGGCGGATCGAACGGCGTCGTGATCGTCGACGGAAACGGCGATCAGTCCTTCTTTGGTCAGCTGAATGCGAGTACGAGAGACAAGTTCATCCCGGACTTCACTCGGACGCCGGAGGCGATAGACGCGAGCAAGATCGAAGTCATGGATCAACCCGTCCTGGATGCTGCGGCTATTCAGCAAACCGATATAGACGTCGGCTGGATTCTTGAGTCCGAATTCTTTCTGCGCCATGGATGCAAGCGGCGATGCTGCGGCTTGCCCCATGAACAGTGCGGCCAGCGACTGGCTCTGTTGTGGGGGAAGCAAACGCGCCGTCGCGGTGTAGGTTGGCGGCAGAAGGAGAGCTGTAAGGCTCGCAAATAGCGCCGCAGAGAGAGCCACCACCATCAGCAGCCGACGATGACGCAGCATCAATCGGAGAGTGCCCGCATGATCAGACGAGGCGACGAGGATGGGACCGGGGGCGAAGCTCACTGCAGCACCTTTACGGCGGCTGCGCCGAGGACAAAGTTAGAAACCAATTGCGGGGCCGTCATCATTTCGATCGTTTAGCGGAATCGTGATTCATCGTTGCTTTGCTCAATCGTGGCCACACTCTTTTTGCGCACCACAGCTTTTAGCTATTGGCTGGAATAAACCGATTCGCGATTTGAAACAATGCCACCTGTGACGTTTTGTTGCGCGATAAGCGACTGCTATCAGCTTCAATTGCGGCGACATGTCATGCGATTACGCTGTGTTTTCGCGGATTGCGCAGCTTCCGGTAAGATGACCACGCACATGCGTTTCAAAAACGGAATTAACGGTAGACTTTGGTGGACTACTCTCGCCGCCTTGTTAGTCGTGCTCCCTTATCTTTGGCGAGGCACAAGCAATGGCGATGACATGACCTTCCACGTAAATACGTGGATTGAAGTTGTACGCCAATGGAAGGCGGGGATTCTTTATCCGCACTGGGCAGCATTTGCAAACTACGGAAGTGGCGAACCGCGCTTTATTTTTTATCCGCCAATTTCCTGGATGAGCGGGGCTTTGCTGGGACTCGTTCTTCCGTGGTCAGCGGTTCCGGGCACGCTGTGCGTTCTGGTATGCATTGCCGCAGGAATCAGCATGTACCTGTTTGCCCGCGAGTGGGTGGACGATGGGACCGCCGCACTTGCGGCAGCACTCTATGCGGTCAATCCTTATGAACTAGTTCTGATCTATCAGCGCGCGGCATTCGCCGAACTGGTGGCGTCGATTTGGCTGCCGGGGATTTTGCTTTTCGCACTTCGCGAGCGCGGAACTTTTTGGCGCAATACCTTGGGACTAGCTCTGTTCATAGCGGCGATCTGGCTTACGAATTTGCCCTCTGCGGTGATCGCGAGCTATTTACTTGCCTTCGTCGTGATCCTGCGAGCCTTGCATCTACGTCGTATGGAACCGCTATTGCGCGCAACTGCCGCAATGGTACTCGGGTTAGGACTGGTAGCTTTCTATTTATACCCCGCAGTCTATGAGCAACGCTGGGTGCAGATCAGCCAGGCGGTGGGCCCAGGCGCTCGCGCAAAGGATAACTTCCTTTTCGCCGGGGATGGAGACATACCACACGACAAGAGCCTGCTGCGGCTGTCGATTTTCGCGAGCATCGAATTCTTTACCTCAGCCCTGTTCGCGTGGTGGGCGAAGACGTTGCGTCAAAGATCGGCGATGCTTTACCGCATCCTGATGGCTGTCCTTGCGCTCAGTATGTTTCTCATGTTCCCGATCAGCAATCTGGCATGGAACTATGCTCCAAAACTGATGTTCGTGCAGTTTCCGTGGCGATGGCTCTTGGCGTTCAACGTCGTTTTCATGTTTCTAGCGGCGGTTGTATTTGGCGGATCGCGCCGAAAGATGTGGATCGGCGTTGCTGTGATTCCGCTATTGGTTGCTGCGATGAATTGGAAGTTCCAGCAACCTATTTATCCGGAAGACCGTCCGGTGGCACTAGCGGAGGCGATTCAAGACGGGACCGGCTATGAAGGCACGGATGAATACGCTCCGGCGCATGCCGATAAGGAAAATCTGGAACCGAATGCGCCGCGCATCGCGGTACAGATTTCCACCGATAGCGACGAGCAACGCAAGGTGGCGCCCGATTCCTTTGCGCACAGCGCAACCCAAATCTGGGAAGCAGAGAAAAAACGCCTCACTGTAGATTCGCAACTGCCGACACGCGATACCATTCGCCTGCTTGACTATCCGGCATGGAAGGTGACGGTGGACGGCGAAACGGTTCAACCGGAATTTGACGACACGACAGGACGGATGGCGCTGGAACTTCCGGCGGGCCATCATGAAGTTGCCATCGACTACGTTCGAACCCGTGATCACGTTTGGGGATTGGTTATTTCCGCCATTGCACTTATTGCGGCGATAGCCGTGTTTATCCTGGGACGCTCTGCCCCTAACGAGCAGAGCGCGTGACCATGAGAAGAATCCTGGTGGCAACTTCGAATGCCGGCAAGATCCGTGACTTCATCGGCGCCGCGCGAGTCCACGGCGTGGAACTGGATCTTCTTCCTGACTACAAGCAGATCGATCCGCCGATCGAAGACGGAGATAGTTTCGAAGCCAATGCGTGCCTGAAGTCTGAGTATTACAGCCGTCATGTCCCTGGACAACTGGTGCTGGCGGATGATTCAGGACTGGCGGTCGATGCACTGGGGGGTGCGCCCGGGGTGCGTTCAGCGCGTTATGCAACCGACGAGAACGGGTATACAGGAAACGACATCGACGACCGGAACAATGCGCTCGTTCTAGAGCGTATGGCGCAGGTCCCCGACGGAACGCGTAGCGGACGATTTATTTGTGTACTGGCGCTGGCAAGGGACGGCGCTACGCTGGCGACCTTTTCCGGCAAAGCAGAAGGCGTGATCATGCGCAGTCTCCGCGGCGATAATGGCTTCGGCTATGACCCGATGTTTTACTTCCCGGAGATCGGCAAAACGTTCGCGGAACTGAGTGCCGAAGAAAAATCCCAATTCAGCCATCGTGGCGCGGCGTTCCGGAAGTTCCTCGATTGGGCAGACTCGAAGCTGGGCGCCTGACGCGGAGCGCGGAGAGGAACACCGAACCGTGCCAGGCGATACCCTTAAGTCACGGTTTCGAAATTTTCTCGCGGATTGTGACAGATCGTGCACGCGACGATATTGATGTCGCTGGTGGTGAATCCGCACACCGGGCATACGAAATATTGCACTTGTCCCTGGCCGAGCTTCAGGTTTTGCAAGGCCGCTCGATAAAGCTTGGCGTGTTCCGCCTCAGCTTCGAGTGCATAAGCGAATGTGCGAGCAGCAGCATTTTGATGGCTCCCCTTGGCTTCGGCGATGAATTCCGGGTACATCACATCGCGCTCATATTCCTCGCCTTTGATCGCTTCTTCCAGGTTGGTACAAGTTTCACGAACGGCTACCTGCTGGATCGCACAACGCGGTTCACCACCAAGAGAACGGATGACGCGCGCATGGTTGTCGGCGTGGATCTGCTCAGCGCGGGCAGCGGCACGAAATAGGCTCGCTACATCGCGATATCCATCGATTTCGGCTTGCACGGCAAATAGCCGGTAACGAACTCGGGCGTTGCTCTCGCCGTCGTAGGCGGTCTGCAGGTGTTGGAGCGTAAGGGATTCCGTGGCTGCTGTCGGCATGGGGACTCTCCTCTTCCCTTGATGCTACTGCGCCCAGGGCTCACCGTCTGTGACGGCTAGCACCGATAGGGGAGACATTCTTCTCAACGCAGAACCGCGTCGAACGGGAGAAAAATACTGAATACGCTGCCCCGGTGCTTTGGCGATTGACTACTTCGCACGCGTAGCACGCCGCGATGGCGATCGATCATCTCTTTGCTGAGCCAAAGGCCAAGGCCAGTGCCGGTGATGCCCTTGGTAGTGAAGAAGGGATTGAAGAGCTTGGCTTGGGTTTCGTCGCTCATGCCCATTCCCGTGTCGGCGACGGTCAGCACCACTCCAGCTTCGCCGTTCCTCCAATTTGTAGCGAGGCGAGTTCGCAATAGCAGCCGACCACTGCCACCGACCATGGCGTCCAGAGCATTCCCGACGAGATTACTCAAGACCTGCCTGATCTCGCCCTCGAAACAGCGAACCGGCGTTCGTGCACGGGTTCGCTCGTTGATCCGAACTCCGGAGTTGGCGATCCTTCCCTGGTAAATCGAAAGCACGCTTTCGAATAATTGTTCCGGTGTAATCGCCTGCGGGCTGGTGGACTGCTTATGGAACCGTAAGGTCTGGCTGGCGATCGCCGATACCCGGCGCAATTCGATCTCGGCGGTCTGTAGATATTGCTGAATTTCCTCGATGTCGGCGGTATGGCGCGCGAGGTACAGGAGGTTGGTCACCGCTTCCAACGGGTTATTGATCTCGTGTGCAATCGAACTTGCGAGTCGTCCAACGGCTGCTAGCTTCTCACTCTGGATGAGCGCCTGCTCCGCCTTCTTTTGCTGGGTGATCTCCAGCGATGCGGCAGTAATGTCCTGGATGGAGCCGTCGAGCGCATAGACGGGAAAATAACTCACCGTCCAGTAGCGATGCACGGTTGGGTCGGTGACAAGCGTCCCTTCCAGCGGATAGTTGATTACCGGCGCGCCGTCACGAACCTGATCGAATAAATCCCTCAAACCTTCGATGGGCGCCATTTCGGTCAGGGTGCGTCCGACAATCTCTTCGGGCTTCAGTCCGAAGAACGCTGCCTGGCGTTCGTTGAGGCGAAGGTAGCGGTAGTCCTTGATATCGAAGAGCGCGAGCCCGATCGGCGCCGTCTGGTAAAGAGTTTCGATCTCGGCGTGCTGCCGTTCGGCCTCCTCGCTCTTGCGCTGGAGTTCTTCTTTTGAAGCACGTTCCTGGGTGATATCACGAAAGAAAAGTACGATGCCATCGTCGGTTGGGTAGCTCTGCACCCGGAGCCAGAAATTCAGCGGCTCAGGGTAATAGGCTTCGAATTCTCCGCGCTCGCCAAGATCCATGCTCCGACGATAGTTTTCGACATACGGCGAATTCTCATAGACCACTCCCGGAAAGCGCTCAAAGAGATTGCGGCCGAGAACCTCCCCACCGGGGAGCAGTAATTCCTGGGCGCGGCGATTCAGAAATATGAAATTGTAATTGCGGTCAAGAAAGACGATAGCGTCGGTAGTCGCATCGAATACCTGCGCCATCTGACGGCGAATTACATCGTCCCTTCGATCCAAATCAGAGAAGGTGTCTGACAATCAGCTGTTCCTTTCCAAATTGTGGGAACCTGCTAAGTGCCCTCTCTTCTCTCAAGGAACGAGGTCTACCCAACCCATGAAATCCATTCCAAAATAAGCGAAACGCTTCGCGGTGCGCAACTTCCGCAGCTTGCACCGTCGTCTCTTCGCATCGACACGGCCTCAGTGCAGTCCGTGACGTAGCTCACAGACGCGCGAGACTCTGATCCCTATCGTCTAAGAGTCCCTTTTTCACTCAAGAGGTTTTCTCGATGGCTACTTCTTCCCTGAGCACGACGCGAGTTCTCAATTCCAACCTGGCAAAAAAAATCATGAGCGCGGACGAAGCGGCAGCGCTGATCCGGTCCGGCGATCAGGTCGGGATGAGCGGATTCACTGGCTCAGGCTATCCCAAGGCGGTGCCGATCGAACTGGCGCGGCACATCGCGGACGCAAATTTCCGGGGGAAGAAATTTCAAGTCAGCGTATTTACCGGGGCTTCGACTGGGCCAGAGTTGGATGGCGCACTCGCGATGGCAGGGGGGATTCATCTTCGACTTCCCTACCAGTCTGATCCGGAAACGCGGAAGCGCATCAATGCTGGCGAAATGGAGTACATGGACATCCATCTCAGCCACGTCGCGCAGTTCGTCGAATATGGATTTCTTGGAAAGATGGATGTCGCGCTGATTGAAGTGGCCGCGGTGCTGGAAGACGGGCGGTTGATTCCAAGTTCGTCGCTGGGCAACAACAAGACATGGATCGATCAGGCCGAGCGCGTGATTCTGGAAGTGAATTCGTGGCAACCGGCAGCACTCGAAGGCATGCACGACATTTATTACGGATTGCAGGCGCCTCCAAATCGCGGCCCCATCCCTCTCACACACACGGGAGAACGTATAGGCTCCCCTTACTTGGAAGTGCCACCCGACAAGGTCGCAGCGATCGTGCTTACAGACTCGCCGGATCGCAATAGTGCCTTCAAGGCCCCTGACCAGGCGTCCAAGAGCATTGCCGGGCACATTCTCGAATTCTTAAATTGGGAAGTGCAGAAAGGCCGCATGCCGAAGAACCTGCTACCGCTGCAATCCGGCGTGGGAAACATTGCGAACGCCGTGCTATTCGGCCTGGAAGAGGGTCCCTTCGAAAACCTCACTTCTTATACCGAGGTGATTCAGGACGGCATGATTCGCCTGCTCAAATCAGGCAAGTTGGTCTCCGCCTCCGCCACAGCGTTCTCGCTCGGACCAGAAATGCTGACCGAAGTGAATGCCAACATGGCAAGCTATCGCGATCGCATCGTGCTGCGCCCGCAGGAGATCTCCAACCATCCGGAGATTATCCGGCGCCTTGGGGTGATCGCGATGAACGGCATGATTGAAGCTGACATCTATGGCAACGTCAACTCGACGCACGTGATGGGTTCGCGGATCCAGAACGGCATCGGCGGTTCTGGCGATTTTGCGCGTAACGGATACCTGTCGATCTTTATGGCTCCGTCGATCGCGCAAAAAGGCACGATCTCCACCATCGTGCCCATGGTCTCGCACGTCGATCACACTGAGCACGATGTTCAGGTCGTGGTCACAGAACAAGGATTGGCCGATCTGCGTGGGCTCTCACCGCGTCAGCGGGCACACCTGATCATCGAAAAGTGTTCGAACCCGGACTACAAGCCGCAACTCCTCGACTATCTGAACCGCGCCGAGCGTCTCTCGTACGGCAAACATACACCGCACCTGATGACTGAGTCTCTGGGTTGGCACAACCGGTATCTACGGAGTGGCAACATGAAGCCGCGCGAGGAAAACTAAGGCTGCTTTTTACATCACAAAACCCATCACTGATCACTGAGCGGGCATATAATTCCCCACACTTCCGATGTGGGGGAACCGATGAGCACCAGCACGCACACCGCTCCGGCAACGAATCGCACCGACCACGAACGACGGAGGCTGGCACTCCAAGCTTCTGTTCTCAACCCACTGACTGACAGTTTTCTGCGCCGCGCCGGAGTTGCCGGCGGGATGCGCGTCCTGGAAGTTGGCTGCGGCATCGGCGAAGTTTCTCTGATCTCCGCCCGACTCGTTGGTCCGCACGGCCGCCTGCATTGCATTGACACCAACGCTCATGCTCTGAAAACTGCCGAGGCGCGAGTACGTTCCGCCGGTCACGATCAGGTGACTTTCGAGCAAACCGACATCGCCTCGCACACGCCAGTTCGCGCTTACGATGCAGTGATCGGCCGCCACGTTTTGATTCACACCCCCGACGCGCCAGCCGTACTGCGCAAGGCAGTCAGCATGGTGCACGTCGGAGGGCTGATCGCATTCCAGGAATACGATCTCTCGTATTTTCCACGCGGTTATCCGGAGTTACCGTTAATGAATTCGGTGTTGGAACTGATCGTCGAGTTCTATCGCCGTGCGGTTTCGCGACCGAATATCGGGTCGCAGCTTTTCTGGCTGATGCAGGAAGCAGGTCTTCCCTCACCCGAGTGCCGCATGGAATGCGTCATGGACGGTGGTCCGCATAGCCCGGTGTATGAATGGCTGACCGAGACCCTGCGCAGTTTGCTGCCGCAGATGGAGGCACTGGGCATGACCACGATGACCACCGGTGTGAGTGACACCTTGCCGCAACGCCTGCGGGATGAAGCCATGGAGCAGCGAGGCGCGGTCATCATTCCACCGATGATCGGCGCCTTCGCTCGCAAACCATTCGCAAAGGCGTAGCTGCCCGATCAGTAGGACGGGCAGGAATTGGGCGTCTTGGTTCCATTCACG
Organism: Acidobacteriaceae bacterium; assembly: GCA_003151155.1. Lineage (GTDB taxonomy): Bacteria > Acidobacteriota > Terriglobia > Terriglobales > Acidobacteriaceae > Korobacter. The sequence goes on along the minus strand of PLWX01000072.1, from coordinate 102,059 downwards.
ACCACCCAGCCGTTGTTCGCGCCCGGGTGTGTGGAGCAGTGCACATCGTGCACACCAGCCACCCACGGCCCATGTGCGATATACCCCTGCCCGAATGCAAACACCTTGTCGTTCGCATTCGCTGTTACTGCACCGTCCAGCGAGTCGTTGATCACAACCTGTACTTGTACCTGTCCGTCATTCGGCAAATTCACGCTTAGCGGAATGATGTGATGGCTGCCGTGGCGGCCTCCGCTTTGCACTCGCGAATGTTGCGTCGCGATTCCACAGACCATGATGTTATCGACGTCGCGTCGGGTGTGACTTCGAATCAGCTCTTGCAGGCCGCGGTTCACATCCGGTGTACAGGTGCTAGGAACGGGCACGTCTTTCCCAGACGCAAACGCGAATTGGGCAAGAAGAACCAAAGAGCCAGCAAAGAAGATAGAACGCGATTTCCGGAGCATGTGATCTGCCTCGTGCGGTTGGCATTGAGCGACTGCTGGATGTTGGATGAAATCGAACGATTGTCTTGTCTGATCGAATTTACTCGTCATGGAAGTCACGCCCGGTGCGACGGTTTGGGCAGAACGGGGCGCGGTCAATGTCCCGCATATTAAAACACGCCGAGTCTATGAAGTCTTAACATGATGGCTTTCCGGAACGCCGAAAGGGTAACAGAGCCGCCAACACAACGGAAATTAGCGCCGTCTCGTTTAAGCAACTCTGAACTATTCGGGGGCTAGGCGAAAGCGCGTGCAACTCGAAAGCTATCGCAAGCACCTCACCTGACGTCACCCGGGTTGGGGGCATGGTTGCGACACTTTGCAATCGTCTGGGCAACCCCGGCGACTAAAACCAAGTTCATGGAGAGCACAATGTCAATTTTGGCTTGGATCGTACTCGGTCTGATTGCCGGGTTTATTGGAAGCAAACTGGTGAATAAAACCGGAGAAGGCATCATTCTGGACATCGTGCTCGGCATCGTCGGCGCAGTGGTCGGCGGGTACGTTTTCAGTGTCTTAGGCGCTGGCGGCGTAAGTGGCCTGAACCTATATAGCCTGTTGGTCGCCGTGGTCGGGGCGGTCCTGGTGCTGGTGGTCTACCATGCGCTTTTCCGCCGACGGGCTTAAGACTTTTCCGATAGATAGAACACGACCTTCCCTGCGGAAGGTCGTTGTTTTTGCATCCATCTCTCCTATCGAGCATGCAGAAACCAAGTAATGTGCGCTGCCCTTTCTCCTGTGATCCTCATCACTTTCTCTTTTTGAACCAACGTATAGACTCCCATCGATTTGACCCTCGCGTTTCTTGACTTGCCCGCGCGGCAAAATTGATAATGCAAGGTTATCTTCAGCACTCCGAAATATTAAGGAGTCGTTTATCGTGGCAGCTTCGGCTAGCACTGTTACCCGCAAGGGAGTACCTCCCTTGCGCGCCGGACAAGGCAATTCCTTTCTTCTCCGGCGATTGCATTCCCTGAGCGGTATCGTTCCCGTGGGCGCTTTCCTGGTGGAGCATTTCATCTCGAACGCGTTCGCCACCAACGGTCCGCACGCCTACGGCGAGCAGGTCAAATTCCTCACCGGGCTTCCCTTCGCGGAGGCCTTGGAGTGGGTCGGCATCTACATCCCGCTCCTTTATCACGCAATTTATGGTTTCTACATCTGGTTCCGCGGCGAAGGCAATGTCACCGAATATCCCTGGACCGGCAACTGGATGTACACCGCCCAGCGCTGGACCGGCCTGATCGCCTTCGCTTACATCGGTTGGCACGTTTACACCATGCGCATCATGGGGCCGCATTTGTTTGACGTTGCCCCGAACGGCGTCGCCGGCTACAACTTGGCCTTCAACAAAGTCAAGGGCGAGTTGATGATTACTTGGGCCATGGCGTTCTACGTAGTTGGGATCGTCTCCGCGTCATGGCATTTCGCCTACGGCATCTGGCTCTTTTGCGCAAAATGGGGGATCACGGTGGGCGAGCAGGCGCGGCGCCGGATGGGCTATGTCTGTTTCGCAATCGCGCTAGTCTTCATCGCCACCGGGCTTATGACGATTCGGGCATTCCGCACGATCAGCGATCCCGATCCTATGCACAACATCCAGCAAATTGAACACGAGCCTGGTGCGGTTTCTCAATAGCATTGATAACTCGCGAGACCGGTACGCCGGCCATCGCTATCGAGCAGGAACTCATGGCAGCAACTCCTAAGATCATTGTGGTAGGTGGCGGGCTGGCGGGATTGTCGGCCGTCATCAAGATCGCCGAGATGGGCGGGAAAGTCGACCTTTTTTCCATCGTTCCCGTAAAGCGTTCGCACTCGGTCTGCGCACAGGGTGGCATCAATGCCGCCAAGAACCTCAAGGGCGAAGGCGACACGACCTGGAAGCACTTCGACGACACTATTTATGGCGGCGATTTCCTCGCCAACCAGCCGCCGGTGAAAGACATGTGCGACCAGGCGCCGGGCATTATCGACTTGCTCGACCGCATGGGCGTTCCCTTTAACCGTACCCCCGAGGGCCTGCTGGACTTTCGGCGCTTCGGCGGCACCCTTTACAACCGCACGGCTTTCGCCGGAGCGACCACCGGGCAGCAGTTGCTCTACGCACTCGATGAGCAAGTTCGGCGCTACGAATCCGAGAAGAAGGTCGTGAAGTACGAAGGCTGGGAATTTCTCTCGGCCGTCATCGACAACCACAAGATCTGCCGCGGTATTTGCGCGATCGACTTGCGCACCATGGAAGTTCGCACCTTCCCTGCCGATGCGGTGATTATCGCCACCGGCGGTATCGGCGCGATTTTCGGCAAATCGACGAACTCCGTCGTCTGCACTGGGTCGGCACAGTCGGCTCTCTACCAGCAGGGCGCGTTCTACGCGAATGGCGAGATGATCCAAGTGCACCCGACCTCGATTCCCGGTGAAGACAAGCTGCGGTTGATGTCAGAGTCAGCCCGCGGCGAAGGCGGGCGCGTTTGGGTTCCTAGGAAGGCGGGCGATAATCGGGAAGCCAAATCGATCCCTGAATCCGAGCGCTTTTACTTCCTGGAAGAGTGGTACCCAAAGTACGGCAACCTCGTGCCGCGTGACGTCGCGACTCGCGCCATTCACAAGGTGGTCTATGAGCAACATCTCGGCATCGACGGGCAGCCGATGGTCTATCTCGACCTGACGCACATTGACCGCGAGACCCTGAACCGCAAGCTCGAAGGCATCCTCGAGATCTACGAAAAGTTCGTGGGCGATGATCCTCGCGAAGTGCCGATGAAGATCTTCCCCGGCATGCACTACACCATGGGCGGCCTCTGGGTAGACTTCAACCAACAGACGAACATTCAGGGTCTATACGCTGCAGGCGAAGCGGATTACTCGATCCACGGAGCAAACCGTCTTGGCGCGAACTCACTGATGTCGTGCATCTTCGGCGGCTTCCGGGCCGGTCCGAATGCGGTGCAGTATGCCCGCAACTTGACCAGCACGGATGCCAATGGGGCTTTCGACGCCGAGCGCAAGCGACAGGAAGATGCGAATGCGCGACTCATTGCCAACGACGGCAACGAGAACCCATTCCAAATCTGGCGCGAACTTGGCGACGTCATGAGTAAGAACGTCACCGTCACTCGCTACAACAAGAACCTTCAAGAGACGGACGCAAAGATCGTTGAGTTGCTGGAGCGCTATCGCAACGTGAACCTCGCGGATAAGAGCCAGTGGGCGAATACCTCGTTCGTGTTCACGCGGCAGCTTTACAACATGCTGCAACTGGCACGGGTCATCACCCAGGGTGCGCAGTTGCGTGACGAATCGCGTGGTTCGCATTACAAGCCCGACTTCCCTGAGCGTGACGACAAGAACTGGCTGAAGACGACGAAAGCATATTTCGCGCCCGATGCCGACGAGCCGCGCTTCGAATTTGAGCCAGTGGATATTTCTTTGATTCCGCCGCGGCCACGCCGCTATGACGCAGTGAAATAGTTAGGAACGGCGCGTCTTCGGGCGCGTCGCAGAATCAACTTGAGTAGCAAGGGTAAAGCGGCGCTTCAGCGCCGCGTCGCGAGCACAAAGTTACGGGGCTTTAGCCCCTGAGGTCAGGGACCTAGAGAATGGCAAACAAGACAGTCATCTTCAAAATCAAACGTCAGGCCACGCCCGATGCCAAGCCCGTCTGGGAAGAATTCGAACTGCCGTGGAAACCGGGCATGAACGTCATCTCCAGCCTGATGGATATCGCGCTCAACCCGACGACCCGGGACGGCAAGAAGACCACGCCGATCACTTACGACTCCAATTGCCTGGAAGAGATCTGCGGCTCGTGCGCCATGCTCATCAATGGCAAAGCGCGGATGGCGTGTTCGGCACTGGTCGACAATCTCGAACAGCCGATTAAGCTCGAGCCGTTCTCCAAGTTCCCTGTCGTGCGCGACCTGGCCGTCGATCGCAGTGTATTGTTTGAAAACCTGAAAGCAGTGAAGGCGTGGGTGCCGATCGATGGCACGTACGATCTCGGCTCCGGCCCGCGCGTAAGCGCCGAAGAGCAGGAGGTCGCTTATCCGCTATCGAACTGCATCTCGTGCTGCTGCTGCATGGAAGCCTGTCCGCAGTTCAATGAGAATACAGGTTTCGTGGGAGCGGCGGCGATCTCGCAAGTGCGATTGTTCAACGCACACCCGACCGGCAAGATGCTGAAGACCGAGCGCCTGCATGCACTGATGGGCGATGGCGGAATCCAGGAATGCGGCTACGCGCAAAACTGCGTCGAGGTTTGCCCCAAGGAAATCCCTCTTACCAAGTCGATTTCTACGGTCGCGGGCCAGGTCATGAAGCAGGCGATTAAGGACATCTTCACGCGATAGCACCTTAATTCCATTACTTCCACGAGAGGCCTCGTTTTGCGCGGGGCCTTTTTTACGGGCTCTCGGCCAAGGTAAGTCACTGGATTTTCCTACACTTCCAGTGCAAGGCTTTGATATCCTGACACATCGCTGAGCCACTTGCAGTTGGCCGATTCGCCGTTCGTTCATGACCTTAAGGGCAGAGCAACGGCACAGATTTGCATCGAATTTTCTATGCAGTCGTCATAGTATGCAGTCCGGCCAAGGTGGTAACGATCCTTTAACTTTTGGAGTCAGTTTTCGAATGTTTTCGCGCCGGGCCCAATTTGTAATCTTCTTTTTTCTGATTCTGACCACGTTTGCCTCACAGGCATTTGCAGTCGTCCGCACCACCCACAAAGCACAAAAGGTGTCACGGTTCCGCCGCGGCCGCGCGAGGCTGAAAAACGCTCTTTGGAATCCGCTGTTCCGGCCATCGCATGAGTCGATGGTGATGCAGAATGAGCAGATGGCGTCGATGAACCTGCCGCCGATTAAGAATGACGCGGAACTGGAAGAATTGAAGTCTGCCGGGGCCTTGGCAGCATTTGAAGAATCTGATCACCTGCACATCGCGAAAGGACTTCCTGTGGATCGCGCCTATGCGCGCCCGTGGACGGTTGATTTCGTGGAAGACGTTTCGAAGGAATACTACGAAGCATTTGGTGTGCCGCTCCAGTTAAACTCCGCGGTCCGCACTGTTCAGGTTCAGCGCAGACTGCGTCGACACAATCGCAATGCCGCCCCCGAATCCGGGGACATCATCTCTTCACATCTTGCTGGAACCACGATCGACCTCCAGCGCGGGGGATTAACCAAGCCTCAACATCAGTGGCTCGAAAATTACTTCGCCAACCTTCGCGCACTGGGCTTGATTGAGCCAGAAGAAGAGCGTGGGCATTTCTGCTTCCACATCATGGTCTACCAGGATTACGACAAATGGCGTGAACAGCCGGCAATGGCATCCGGCACTCCATAAACGAGGCTGGATCCTCAACGAACGGCGGGAGCGATCCCGCCGTTTTCGTTTGCCGTTAAGCTTTCCTTCCAATCGCCACCACCTTACTTCTTCCTCGTCGTGTTTAAATAGCACCCATGCGACTCGTAGCATTCGTTCTCATCCTCTCTACGTTTTGTCTCGCCCAGTCCCCCACTCCAAAGAAGAAATCAGCTCCCGTCGGTTGGAAGGCGATTCACAACTCCGCGATCATCGTGGATACGCACGCCGACACCCCGCAATACCTGGTCGACGAAAAGCTTGATCTTGGCGAGGATTCTCACGTCTCCGTTAACATTCCGAAGGCAAAAGCCGGCAATCTCGGCGCTGAGTTCTTTTCCATCTGGATCGAACCAGATAAGAACAAAGCTTGTTACCCCAAACGAACCTTGCAATTAATTGACGCAGTCGATGAGCAAGTGCGAAAGCATCCTGCTGATCTTTTGAAAGCAACCAGCGTGAAGGACATCTACACCGCGCACCGCGAACATAAGCTTGCAGCGCTTATGGGCATCGAGGGCGGTCACGCGATCGACAATGACCTCGGCCTGCTTCGCGATTACTACCGCCTCGGCGTGCGTTACATGACCCTGACCTGGTCGAACACCAACGACTGGGCTGATTCCTCAGGTGACGTGGATGACAAGAATATCGAACATCATGCAGGGATGACCGATTTCGGAAAGGACGTAGTGCGCGAGATGAACCGCCTCGGCATGATGGTCGACATCTCGCACGTTGCCGATAAGACGTTCTTCCAGGCGCTGATCGTCAGCCGCGCCCCGGTGATCGCTTCCCACTCTTCTTCGCGTGCGCTGACGAACGTGCCACGGAACATGACCGACGACATGCTCCGCGCCTTATCTCGCAACGGAGGCGTTGCGATGGTGAACTTCAACTGCGGCTTCCTCAGCGATCAGTACAATCTCGATGAAAAGAAGGTCGTAGCCGAGGATCACTCGGTGGAGGACCTGAAGAAACAAGCGCTCGAGCCAGGATCGAAAATCACCGAAGCGGATATAGAGAAGGCTGAGATAACCCGTGCGACCAAGATTCCCCGGCCGCCAATGAGCGCATTGATCGATCACATAGACCACATCGCCAAAGTCGCCGGCATCGATCATGTTGGCCTGGGCTCTGATTTCGATGGCGTCAGTTGCACCCCGCAGGGTATCGATTCGGCTGCCGACCTGCCGAAAATTACCCAGGCGCTTTACGAGCGCGGTTACAATGCGGAACAACTCAAAAAGGTGCTTGGCGGAAATCTGTTGCGGGTATTCTCCGAGGTGGAGAAGACAGCCGCGCAGATGCAAGCCGAGACTGCCCGCGACACACGGCGGGAAATCAAAAGAGAAACGCCAGCTCAGAAATAACGCTCGACAGGAGTTTTATTGATGCGCACTCTGTTCACGGTCCTTGCGCTTTCGGTGTCTACGCTTGCGGGTTTTGCTCAAACTGCTCCCTCCGCTGCGCCATCTACGCCTCCATCTGCGACTGCCGCTCAGTCAAAGGACGTCACGCCAGACACCGCTGGCACCGCGACGGGAACCGAAGCTAACCCCATCGCCGTCATACAGACGACTGCGGGAACCTTCCGCTGCGTGCTGTTTCAGAATGAGGCGCCTTTGACGGTCGCCAACTTTATCGGGCTGGCGAATGGGACCAAAGATTGGACCGATCCTGTTACTGGCTTAAAGAAACATCACGTTCCGCTCTACACGGCAACCATCTTCCACCGTGTAATTCCAAACTTCATGATCCAGGGGGGAGATCCGGCTGGTACCGGCATGGGGGATCCCGGCTTCTCCTTCAAGGATGAAATAAACGAAAACCTGATGTTTGACCGCCCAGGACGTCTAGCGATGGCCAATAGCGGCCCAAATACCAACGGGTCACAGTTCTTTATCACCGAAGTCCCGACGGCGCACCTTAATGGTAAGCACACGATTTTCGGTCAGTGCGACAACATCAACCTGGTGCAGCAGATCGCTCGCGAACCCCGCGACCCTCGGGATGATAAGCCACTCGATTCTGTCAGCATTGTGCACATCAGCTTTGAGGGACTGAAGCCGCCGCCGGCAAAGGCAGCACCCACTCGAAAAGCAGGAACGAAGAGCTCTACAAAGCCAAAAGCAACACCACAATAAAGCAATCGCTACTTTTTCTTCCTGTCGCTTGGAAGCCCCAGTTTGGTCGGGTCGTAGTTGAAGTTCACCAGGTTGTCACGATAGTCGATTTGCAGGTCGAGCATGTTGAGCATATTGAAGCCGAGGATGCCCGAAACCTCGGTTCCGGTGTGCCGGCTGATCGTCGATAGATCCAACGTGACGGTGTTCTGATTTTTCTGTCGAAGTCCGCCAAATTCTAGAGTCGCATTTTCAGCCCGGTAAACCTGATTGACTGAACCGTTCAGGCCCCTGACGGTCATACGATCATCCCTGGAAATTTTTCCGAGGTGCTCCGCTAAACGCTTTGAGAAAGTATTGGCGAACGCACCCGTGTCGAGCAGAAAGAGCATCCTCGGCGTATCGTTCACCTGGGTCGAAACCAGCAACTCATGCCCAAAGCGGAAGACCGGCGTCCACGTCTTCATCTCCGGTGCTATGTAGCGATCTTTTGGTAAGCTGCGTACCGGAGGTCCTGAGGGCTTCTCAGCGCTCTTTTCAAGGTTCGGATCAGCGTTGTCGATCTTATCTTTTTCCGCGGTCGGCTCATTGTTCCCTTGGGTATCCAAGGAAGCAGTGGGAGCTATCTGCTCGTCTGGCCGCTTCGGCAAGGGCTCCAACTTCATCTTGCTTTCCCGAAAATTCAAACTGACCAGGTACGAGCGAAAGACGTCGGCACCGATCAGGCCGTCCTCGTCCGCCGCATTTTTCGATTCGATGACTCGCACCTGGCAATCGTGAAATTCTAACTCTCCAATCTGGAGCAAGTTCACATACCCGTAATAGCCAGATACCGTCCCTCGATCCCCGATTCCGCCAATCTCGTTGCCAGAGATACGAACCACACCCGACTTCTCCGCCAGACTGCGCCCGATCAAGAGGCCGCTCGCACCTGTATCGACAAGGAATTTTCCGGTGCGATCGTTCAATTTCACCTTCAATCCCCATCCTTTCAAATGACCGGCGTCGACAAGCAGCATCTCCAGAGGCGTTTCCGTGCTCGCCACCGGCCTGACGAGTTTGCAGGGATGGGTCGCGGTTCCATCGATGGCTTTCAGATACTCCAAATAATGCTCCAAGCCGCGCAACTGATCGGGGTCTTCCCCCTGCGGCAATGAGAGGTATTTCTCCAGCAACGAAATGCGCTCTTTTCGTGGCAGAGTATGTAGCCACAACCGCATTACCCTCGGATCTTCTGGGGCAATTGTGTGTGCCTTGTCGAGAAGATCGTAGGCCATGCGATGCATTCCAAACACGTCGAGCAACTCCCCTAAACCGAGGTAGGCGCGGACTTCTTTGGGATCAAGGGCGATGGCCTTACGGAATTCGCGCTCGGCCTCGGACATTTCGCCAAGCCTGAATCGTACCTCGCCTACAGCGGCACGCACCGACGCTCCATCGGGCGAAGCAGCCTCTAATTTCAGGCCGATCGCCAACGCTTCGTCGAGCTTTTGATCCCGCAGGGTGCTCCGTATCAATCCTGCTTGCGCCGGTATCACGGAAGCATTCTTGGCGAGAATCGCTTGGTACTGTCTCGCAGCGTCGCTGAACTTGCTTTCCTTGTAACTCTTGTCCGCCGCAGCCAAATCCGCATCTAAAGTGGTCGACGTCGGAGTCAGATTTTCCTGGCCCGTAGGCTTTTTAGAGTCTTGTGAGAAGAGCGGCAGGATTACGACAGTTAGGGTGAGAGCAACGGCTAAACGAAAACGCATGGGGCCTCAGTCGGTGCGGGAAACGAAAGCAGAGTACCACTTGGAGACTCCGCGCTCCAGCGCAAAACCTTATCGTTTCGGGGTCTCGGAACTAAGACTCATTTTTGAGTTATCTCCGGTGATTCTTCTCGTTGCTTTTTCACAGCCATGGGCGGTAAATAGATGCAACGGTACGGCGGCTACCGATTGCGTTCAGGAGATACCAGTGAAGAAGATGTTGTTTACGTTCGGCGCGGCGATTTTCGCGATCACCATGCTCATGCCGGTTACGGCTGCAGCCCAGACTCATCACCACAAGCGTCACCACAAACATCACCATCATCAACACGCCTAGGCATTTGGTGTCAGGAAAAGCCCCGCTGCATCCTGCGGGGCTTTGTTGTTTTCTGCAAAATGTTCAGCTCTTGATTGAGACCAGGTAGTAGCTGCTGATTGAGCGCAGGAAGCGAGTCAGCTCGGGACCGGAAACGCGAATCGTCCCCGCTGTGTGACGTCCGCGAAGAATTGGCTTTGGATCTCGGAAGGTGATCCCTGTGATCGTCCTACCCCGATCGCTCTCGATTGTCTCGACGCTGGTCACTACGACCGCGTGCAACATGCGTGGAGTGGAATGTACGGTGAGCAGCATCGGATGCCGCAGGCTCAGCTCGGACATGAGTTCATTGGCCGTAGGAGTTCCTCGTCGTCGCTCTCCGTGAAGCCAGACCTTGCGCCCGCGCCGATCGTAAGCCGTCCCACTCAACGCGACAGTGATGGCATCTTCCGTAGCGGCAGTATCGACCGTCTTGTGGTAAATGCGGTTCACTACATCTGACTGCTTCACCGGGACGTTGTACCAGTTCAGAATCATCTGGACCGAAGCCGCCCAGCACCATTCTGTTTGCATTTGCGTTGCAGCAACAAAATTGAATTGCGATGTGGGAATGCCGACCGTAACCGGCTTCGCTGCCGAAGCAAAAGCGAAAGCATTCAATCCCAACGCGAGGACAGTCGGCCAAATCAATCTACGTCGCATACTTCCCAAAAAAGTAACAGAAAATTTAAGACCCAAGGTGCGCTAATGTTCTGAAACCCAATTCCCTGCTGAGAGTTGCGCCATGCGAGCGAAAGCACCAATATCCCACAGTTGCCAGCTTCACCGAGCGATCCTTCAAGTAATAGTTGAACCCAGACGACTGCCTCGGATGACGCGAAGAGAATATGCGAGAACGCTGACTTGACTGCTTTCAGGGCATTGCTGGGCGTATCACGAAGTGCGACATTCGGGTTTCTGGCTGCACCTCTTGTCACCGGGCTGAGGTCTTCCGAAAGGAAGGCTGCTAAGTCACCCTAGCGAAGCTTTGCTCGCCGACGCGAACCCTCCCCCGCTTTCGCACCGGTAAATTCTCCCCTTCAACATGATCTCCAAGCCATCACGCTACAACCATCTGGAACCATACGAGGCGTTCTCACTGCGCGCTCTCTGGCACGTACTCTCGTACCGCCGCGCAACCATCGCATGGATCACCCTCGCGATGTTTGCCACAACTTTTACTGTCTGCCTCGTAAGAAGTCCCCAGTATGCGGCGGAATCTAACCTCGAGACTAATCCGGAAAACGCGAGCGCAGTCGATTTATCCACCGGAACGGCGGACGCTGAATCCGAGTACGCAGTCACCCTCGCAACCCAAGCGAATGTATTGGCGAGCGATACCCTCGCTTTACAGGTGATCCAGCAACTCAACCTCGAACAGGTGGAGAAGCAACGCTCCCACTTATTCTTTTCGAAGCGCGCCGACGACGATTCCCTCCCCCTCGAACAGTCGCCGGTGCGTCGCACGCGCATGCTGAAACGATTCCATAAGAACCTTTCTATTCATGTGCTCGGAGGAATCCGGATTCTCCAGGTTCGCTGCCTCGATCGTGACCCAGCGCTGTCGGCGATGATCGTAAACACTCTAGTCAACGATTACCTCGAACAATATTTTCAAACCCGCTACACCGCCACACATCAGGCTTCCGAATGGCTGTCAAGACAATTGGCCGAACTGAAAAACGATGTTGAAGTCTCGCAGCAGCGACTGGTCGATTATCAAAGGCAGGCAGGCATCCTGGGCGAGAGCGAGACACACAATGTTGTGACAGCCAAGCTGGAAGAGTTGAATAAGCAGCTCAGCGGAGCCGAAGCGAACCGCATCGTGAAACAAGCCGTGTGGCAATTGGCGAAGACGGGAGACCCTGAACTGATCTCTTCGATTGCCGGAAGTTCTTTCATACAGGGCGTCAGTGCAGGCGGCAATGCCGCGCAACCGGGGCTGCTGCCGGCGCTGCGCGCCCAGGAAGCACAACTGAAGGCAGACATCGCCCAGACCGCGGCACGACTCGGCCCAGCCTTCCCCAAACTGCAACACGTAATGCATGGTGCGCGAATCGGCGAGCGGTGCAATGTCGGCGATCATGCGTTCGTGGAGTCTGGCGCCGTTCTCGGGGACAACGTTACGGTGAAGAACGGCGTCTCCATTTGGGACGGAGTTACCGCAGAGGACAATGTCTTCATCGGCCCCAACGTGGTCTTCACCAACGATCGCAACCCTCGGGCGAATGTGAAGAAAGCCCGCGAGCAGTTCTTGCGCACCAAAATTTGCGAAGGCGCTTCCCTTGGCGCGAACGTAACCGTACTCTGCGGGATTACGATGGGGCGCTACTCTTTCGCAGGCGCAGGCGCGGTGCTTACGAAGGATGTGCCGGATTACGCTGTGGTCGTGGGTAATCCCGTACGCCAAGTTGGCTATATGTGTGAGTGTGGAGAAAGAATGCGTCCCGATCTAACCTGCCCTTGTGGCTTGAAATTCGCGAAGGAAAACGGTCAAGTCGTCTGCGTTCCCTTCTAAGTCGAATTCCCTCGGTGCCGAATCAATGGCTCGAGTGTCTCGTCAGCAGAAAATAGAGCGTCGGCGTCATGATTAACGACAGCACCATCGAAATCGCGATCCCGCCGATCACCGCGATCGCCAGTGGTTGCAGCATTTGTGAACCCGCCCCCAACGCTAAAGCTAAAGGCAACATTCCTGTTACCGCCGCCATCGCCGTCATCATGATCGGACGCAGGCGCCTCCGGCTCGCATTCACCATCGCATCATAGGGCGACATGCCTTCCGCGCGGTATCGCTGATCCGCGTCGATCAGCAAAATGCCATTCTTCGCCACGATCCCGATTACCATAATTACACCCATGAACGATGCCACGTTAAACGTAGTACCCGTAACCAGTAGTGCGGCGATCACACCCGTCACCGAGAGAATCGACGAAGTCAGAATTGCTACGGGCGCCGAGAAGTCTCCGAACTCAGCCAGCAGTACGGCAAACACGAGCGCCAACGACAACAACAGCACCTGGAAAAGTTCGTGGAACGACTTCTGCTGTTCTTCGTAGGTCCCGCCATATTGCAGCCGGATGTTCGCCGGTAAGTGCAGTTTGTCGACCGCCGCCTTCACCCGCGCGATCGCTCCGCCCAAATCCGTTCCCTCCAACTTCGCGGTTACATTGACTTGCCGCTGCAGGTTTTCGCGACGAATTTCGTTTTGTGGCGGTAGCTGCTGCACCGTAGCAACCGATCCCAAGGTTGCGATCTTCCCGGTTGCGCTGTTGATCACCGTGTTTGTAATCGCATCGAAGGAGGCACGATGCTCCGGCCCGTAGCGGATGCGCACCGCATACGGCCGCGCATTCTGGATAATCGGCGTTTCCGTGTTCACGCCTTCCACGATCGCCGAGGCATCGGTGGAAACTTCTTCGGCTGTAAATCCCATGCGTGCCGCAACTGCTGGGTTGACCTGGAAATTCGTCGCCGGCCCAGTGATCGTGTTATCGACCCCGTTGAGCACGTCCACGATTCCCGGGACTTTCTTGATGGTTTCTGCGATCCGTGGCGCTACTTGGCTCAATACGGCAGGATCGGGATTGAATACTTTGATGTAGACGTCCTCCGGCGCATTCGCCAGGTCATTGATCATGTCCTGCAGCACCTGGGTGAACTCCGTATCCAACAAGGGTTCAGACTTCTTCACCTCTCCGCGCACCTCGTTCATGATGTCGTCGATTGCCCGACTGCGTTTGTCCTTAAGTTTGACGGTGAAGTCGCCGTAGTTGGCTTCGGTCACGGCTGCCAGTCCCATCTGCAATCCGGTTCGCCGTGAAATGCTATCCACTTCGGGAGTGCTCCGCAGGATCTCTTCCACGTGCCGCAATACGCGGTCCGTCTCGGCCAACGAGCTTCCAGCCGGCATGGTGTAGTCGAGAATGAACCCACCTTCATCCATACGCGGCAACTGATCCGTGCCGAGGAATTGATAACCGACGCCCCCAAGCACGATTAAGAGCAGGCAGACCAAAAGCAACCGGCCAGGATAGCGGAGCGCCCGCTGCAGCCAGCGCTGATGAAAGTCGATGATCCGCGTCATCCACTTCCCGTGTCCATGGGGATCATCTACAGAGTGGCTTGGCGCAGAAGAATCGCTTTCATGATGTGCACGCAAGAACACCAGGCTCAAGCTTGGTGTCCAAGTCAGAGCGAGCGCAAGCGATGTCAAGAGAGAGACCGTCATGGTTACGGCCAGTGCTCGGAAGAACGATCCTGTCACTCCCGTAACTCCGATCAACGGCAAGAACACCACGATCGGCGTTATCGTCGATCCCACCAGCGGGACCGTAATCTCCTTCAGTGCGCTGCGAACGGCTTCTACCTGCCCTTGTCCTGAGTCGCGGTGCAACACGATATTCTCGACTACGACGATGGCGTCGTCGATTACCAAACCGATTGCGGCTGCCAGGCCACCCAGAGTCATCAGGTTGAAACTCTGGCCGCTGATGCGAAGGAACAGGAACGTCACCAACACGGTGACAGGAATGACCAAGCCAGCAACGAGTGAGGAACGCCAATCGCGCAGGAAGACCACGATGATGATGGTCGCAAGAATGAGTCCGATCAGGATTGCATCGCGCACGCTCTTGATGCTCTCGCGCACCAGCGTGGACTGATCGTAGAACGGGCGCAATTCGATTCCGGGTGGCAGATTCTTTCGCAAGGTTGCCATTTCGGCCGCTACCTCATCAGCCACCGCGACGGTGTTGCTCGACGGCTGACGCGCGATATTCACCAGCACGGCCGGCTTCCCATTCGCGCTAACAATTGTGTACAGCGGCTGCTGCCCGTTCTGCACCGAGGCTACATCGCCAACATGCACGGAGATTCCCGCCTGTGTGGTCTTCACCACGATGTTCGAGAGCCCTGCCACATCGTGTACCTGGCCGCCGACCAGGCCCAGAATCAATTGATGGTTCGCTTCGTAGAGTCCCGGCGAATCGACCAGGTTCGTGTTCTTCACTGCATTGGAGATGTCGGTGATGGTCACCCCAGCGGAAATCAGCTTCGCCGGATCAGGCACAATGTGAAACTCCGGCACCTTGCCGCCCTGCACCACCACGGTGCTCACTCCAGGCAGGCGATTCAGCGGTGGCTTCATTTCGTAGGTCGCGATTTCCCAAAGATGTTCCTGCGACACCGTGTCGGAAGTCAGGCTGTAACCGAGGATCGGAAAGGTGGCAAACGTCAACCGATTCGTCGTAATACGAGCAGTAGGAGGAAGCTCCTGCTGGACTTTGCTCAACGCGGCATCCACCAATTGCAGCGTGCGGAACATGTCGACGTTCCAGTCGAAGAAGAGGCTGACTTCAGCCTGTCCGCGACTGGTAGTGGAACGGACGGTCGCCAGAGCGGGCACACTGTTTACGGCATCTTCGATCGGCTTGGTGATGGTCACCTGCATCTGCTCCACCGGCATCACGCCGTTATCGACGCCGATAACAACCCGCGGGAAATTCGTTTCCGGAAACACAGAGATCGGAATCGAGAATGCCGTGTAGATACCGGCAAACGAGAGCACGATAGTCACGAAGAGGATGGTCGCCTTATTGCGCGACAGCCAGGTGTGGTTCTCCTCTTTATCTGGCGGATCGGCCTGCGCCGCAGAATCCGTTTCGCGGTGCGCGGAAATAAATCGCTTCCAGCGTTCGCTGAGCTTCGTCCAGAGACCCGAGGCCATCAGTCTTTCTCCCCGGATTTCTTGTCGCCGGCAGCCGGTTCATCTTTCTTCTCATCCGCCACGACTACTTTCACCTTCGTGCCGTCATCAAGGCCGTAGGCGCCGGTCGTGATGACTTGCTCGCCGGCCTTCACCCCGCTGACGATTTGGATATCGTCTCCATCTGCGATCCCGGTCGTCACTTCGCGCTTCTTTGCCGCGCCTTTCTCGACCCCCATCACAGATATCTTTCCAGCATCATCTTTGAGAATCGACGATGCGGGCACCACAATTGCCCCTTTGACCGTCTCTGCCGCAATCGATATCCGCGCAGAGGTTCCGGGCTTCAGCACACCGCTCTTGTTGTCGACCTTCACCCAGACTTCTACGGTGGTGCTGCCCGTATCCAAGGCGGGGCTGATCAACGTGACCTTGCCTTCTACCGGCTTTTCAATACCAGCGACAGTCGCGGTTGCTGCGGCGCCCACTCTCAGCTTCTGCGCTTCGGCCTGGGGCAAATGCGATTTCGCCAGCAATGACGAAGTCTCCATCACAGTGATCAGAGGCGTTCCGGCTGCCGCCATCTCTCCTGCAAAGAATGGTCGATCGGTGACCACGCCATCAATCGGGCTGCGAATTTCGCTGTAGCTTACCGACGCTTGAGCGCTCTGAAATTTTCCATGCGCTGATTTGAGTTGTCCTTCCGCATTCTTGAGCGCCTGTTCGCGCGTGACCGCTTTGGCGCCCTCGAAGTGCTTGCGCGCCTGGTCAAACTGGGCTTGGGCCTGTACCAGGTTCAAGCGGGCTGTATCCAGGTCGCGTCCCGGAATTGCACCTTGTGTAAGTAGAGTCTGGCGCGCGTCAAAAATCTTCTGCTGAACGTCAAGATTGGTTTTTGCCTGGGCGAAATCCAGTTCCGCTTTTTGATAATCCTCGGGGAGCGATGCTTTTGTTGCCGTCTGGTAAGCCGACTGTGCCTGTTGATAGCTGCCGCTCGCGTCTTCCGCTGCCGCTGCCATATCGCGATTTTCCAATTGCGCCAGTAACTGGCCGCGATGTACACGCACTCCTCGCTGCACCAGGAACTTTCGCACTGGCGAACTGATCTTGGGCGTGATTGCGGCCTGATCGAGGGGGAACAGCACGGCATCGCCCTCAACGTGCTGCGTGATGTCGGCGGTTGCCGCCGCTTCTGCCTGCACTTCCACCTCGGGCGCGGGCTGTTTCTCGTCTTTCTTGCACGCCATCATGCTCAGTGAAAATGCGAGCGCACAACCTAGCACGCGGCGTTTCGATTGATTCATCATTGCGGCAGGTTTCCTGTCAAGGTCTGAAGGTTCGATAACGCAACTGCATACCGCACTGCGCCGTCTACCCGCGCATTCTGCGCAGTAACCATGGTGCTCTCGGCATCTACCACCTCTAGAACTGTGGCCTCACCGGCCCGATAACGGAGATCGGTCAGGTGCAGGCTCTCTGCGGCGTCCTTTTCACTCTCATCCAGCGAATTCATCGACGCGAGCGCGGTGCGCGCTTCGGTGTAGGCTTCCTCGATGTTCGCAATCAGCTGTCGCTGCGCCGCGGTCAACTCCACCTGGGCTTGTGTGCGTCGCAGCTTGCTTTGCTTGATCTTTGCAGGCGTTGCGAACCAATCCCACACCGGAATGTTCAGAGTGCCCGTGATCGCGTACCCGAGGTTGCGATATCCATCCGTGCTATTCACGGCAAACTGCGCTGCATCGATGCCGTAGCCATACTCCAGCGATAGATCGGGTAGAAATCCCGCGCGCGCAGCGGTTACATCCTGCTGTGCCGCGCGCAAAGAAGAAATAGCTACCCGCAGGTCAGGATTGTTCTTTGCTGCCGTCACCTCAAACTCTTCGCGTGTTGGAAGAGCAGGTGCGGCATTGAGTTTTGGATCCAATGCATAAGGGGAGCGCGGATCCGGGAAGAGCAGAACGCCTAATTCGAGTCGGGCCTTTTCGTCCTCGGCCGTTGCATCGGCCAATTCACGTTGCCGTTGCTGCTGCTGGATTCGCGCTTTTACCACGTCGGCATGTGCCACTTCGCGGCCTTGCTCAAGCTTGCCGGTGAGATCGAAGAAGCGCTGCGCTTCTTGTGCTGCCTGCTGAGCCACTACTAATCGCCGCTGCATCGCCAGCACATCGTAATAACGCTTCACCACGGTCACGACGAGACCACGCCGGGCGATTTCTAATTTTGCCTGCGCCACGATTGCTGCAGCGCTCGTTTTTCGATAGGCGGCCACCAGATCAAGTCCGACGGTTTCGCTCACGACTCCCTGGCTGATGTATTCGTGCACCGCATTGTTGGCGATGAATCGCGGTGTTTGTGCTGCCGTCGAGGGTACAACCGAATCATGTACCAACCGTGAGGGCTCGGTGTAAATCATCTGGTTCTCGTACTTCACCTGCGGCAACAGTACTGAACGCGCGATAGTGCGATCAGCGCCGGCGATGCCCTTGTCCGCGACCGCCGAAGCGTACGACGGTTCATTCTTCGCAGCCAGGACAAGCGCCTGCTGCAACGAGATGGTTGGTGGTCCGGAGGCACCGGAGGGTTGCGATCCCGTCATTTCCGTTGCCGGCGTAGGCGCGGAGGAGGGTACAGAGCTTTTCTCTGAGACTGGCGCCGACGGCTGCGGCGTTGGTACCGCTTGAGGCGCGAGGGTCGGCGCTTGCGGCGACGGCGATGTCGCGCCTCCAGAGGCGGTTTGACCACCCCCTTCCAAGGCGGCACAAATCACCAGCGCGGCAATTCCCCAAATTTTTCGTCGGATTCTCAACATAGGATTTCCTGGATTACACGACTCTTTCTACTTTCGTGTCTGCTCTTGGCTGCGGCGGATTAGGTATACCGCTCCGAACTGTTTCCAGTGTGAAGGAAAATTTCGATCCCTTGCCCGGCGTGCTCTCCACGGTGATCGCGGTGCGGTGCTGGGAAGCGATCCACTTCGCAAGCGACAGTCCCAATCCTGCACCGCCTTCGCTGCGACTGCGCGCTTTGTCCACTCGATAGAAGCGGTCGAAGATCCGCGGAAGATGGCTTTCGTCGATTCCAATCCCGTTATCTTCTACCGACACCGTCACCACGCCAGGCGTCGCTACGGCTCGCAGTACGACTCTGCCTCCTTGAGCCGTGTATTTGCGGGCGTTGTCGAGCAATAGGATAAGCAAGCGACGCAGAGTTGCCTCATCCGCATGCACACTCACCTCGTTGTCTGGGAGTGAAGCGTCAAACGACAACTGTGCCTGCACAAAAAACGGATTCCAGTCAGCTGCGACATGCCGCAGGAATTCGACGATCGGCACCGGACGCAGTTGCAATATCTCGGCGCCGGAATCTGTTCGCGCCAGCGTCAAAAGACTTTCAATCAGTTCCGAGGTGCGCACGGATTCGGTGAGGACATGATCCAAGGCATTCCGGTATTCCTCTTCGGAGCGCGATTTTCGAAGCGCCAGTTCGGCTTCGGTGCGAATGATACTGAGCGGCGTGCGTAACTCGTGGGAAGCGTCGGCTGTGAACTGACGCGTCCGCTTGAACGACGCTTCGATGCGCGAGAGCATCTCGTTCAAGGTGTCACTCAGGCGCTGCAGTTCATCATTGGTATGCAACGACGGTAGTCGTAAATCGAGGTTTCGGTCGTGAATCGACCGAGCCATCGCTGTAATTTCATCCACCGGGGCCAGTGCGCGCCGGCTCATGAAATAGCTGCCGAATCCGGCAATCAATATGAATCCGGGAGCCAACAGCAAAAATACCGTCCGCAGATTTTCGAGGGTGTGGTGCACGCCGTTGGTTGTTATCGCGGTCTCTATCGTGTAGCGGCGGCCGAAAACCGTTATCGGCTGCTCAATCACTCGCAACCGGTCGCGCCCAACTCTCGCGCTCCAAGCGCGCCCGGGGAGGGGAATGCTCTGTGGCATCTTCACAGACGGAAACGCGGCCGCCATGGCTTGCGATCGATAGAGCCATCGACCATCTTGATCCATAATCTGCAGCCATGTACCTTCGTCTTCCGCGTCGTACTCTTCCTTCAGCTCGCCGCTCATGTGCGCGGCATCCATATCCTCCCGCTGTGCTGCCATGTAGTGTTCCACCGAGTTCACGCGGGACTGAAGTTGCCCTGCAACTTCGTCGTAGAGCCGCTGCCGCACGAGCGTCCACACCGCGGCGCCAAAGGCGCCCAAGGCGATAGAAAACACCAGAAGATACCAAACCGTCAGACGAATGCGGATTGAAAGACGTCTCATCGGTTACTCCTCCGCCTCGACGTCACCCGAATGATCGGCACGCACCGTGTAGCCGAAACCGCGAACCGTGTGGATCAAACGCGGCTGTGCGGGCGGGTCTACCTTCTGTCGCAAAAGCCTTATGAATGCGTCCAAAGTATTGTTTTCGATGTCCCGGTCGTAACCCCACACGTTGTCAATCAGCGATTGCCGCGACACCGCATGCCCCGCGTTTTGCAGCAACTTCTGCAGCAGCAGAAACTCGGTCCGAGTCAGATGCAACCGGCGACTGCCGCGAGTCACTTCATGGGTACTACTGTCGAGCACAAGGTCTTCGCAAACGAGGGTGGCAGAGCGATGGCTTCCGGTTCTCCGCGTAACCGCGCGCAATCGCGCCAGCAGTTCGGAGAATGAAAATGGTTTCGTGAGATAGTCGTCGGCTCCGAAGTCGAGGCCACGGATGATGTCGTGTTCCGAGTCGCGTGCCGTCAGCATGAGGATCGGAGTTTCATTGCCTTCGGCACGGAGACGCCGTGCGATTTCAAACCCATCGATCCCCGGCAGCATCACGTCGAGCAGAAGCGCGTCGTATTGTCCCGCGCGAGCGAGTTCCAGCGCATCGTTGCCATTACCTGATGTGATGACGCTATGCCCCTCTTCGGCAAGACCGCTTCGCAACAACTCCAGCAGTCTTGCTTCATCCTCTACCACCAAGATTCGCATTGGCCTATCCGCTCCCGTACATCTTTAGAGGAAAACCCTGAAATTCCCATGAAATCGCAGAGTTTTTTCAAAACATTCGGCAACGATTCTTTTCAGCCTTCTTTCAGCTTGCTCCAGTATCATCCTCGCGAAGTGGAATTGAGGGAATCCCTATGTACATGCCCGTTCAGAAATCCATAATCGCTGCCTCGCTCTTGTCCGCACTTGCATTCGGTCAAACAATCTATAAGCAGGTTGGCACCTATCCGCTTCCGGGCGACGGCGGCTGGGATTACTTGACCTACGACACTAGCAGCAATCGGATCTTTATCGCGCACGGAACTTCCATCCTGGTTGTCGATCCTGAGGGCAAGAAACTCGGCGAAGTGCCTGCCAATGGCGCTCACGGGACCGCGATTGTTGCCGACAAGAATCTCGGCTTCAGCAGCAATGGAAAAGCAGGAACGGTGACGGCATTCGATCTGAAGACGCTGCAACCCGTGCAGGAGATTAAGGTCGGCGAAAATCCCGATGCCATTATCTACGACCAGTTTTCCAGGCACGTGTTGGTCATGAACGGCCGCAGCAAAGAGGTGATGGCGATCGATCCAGACACCAAAAAGGTGGATGCCACAATTCTCCTGGATGGCAAGCTCGAGTTTGCGGCTGCCGCCCCGGGCAAAGCCTATGTGAACGTCGAAGACAAGGGTGAGATCGCGGTCATCGATACTAAGACCTGGAAGAAAGCTGCAACCTGGAAGCTAGCCGATTGCGAAGAACCCTCCGGCCTGGTGATGAACGAGAACAACGACACCTTGTTCACCGTTTGCGGCAATTCCAAAATGCTGGTCATCGATGCCAAAACCGGCAAAGTGATCTCGACTGTGAAGACTGGAGACGGCACTGACGCCGCTGGCTACGACCCAGGCACGGCCTATGCTTTCGCCTCCAATGGAGAAGGCACGCTTACTGTTGTGAAGAAGGACGGGAAAGGCTACACCGTCGCAGAAAACGTGCCTTCCGCTAAGAGTGCCCGAACAATGACAATCGACCCGAACACTCACAAGGTATTCGTGGTGGCCGCTGATTTCAATCCTCCTGCTGAAGGTCAACGTCGCGGCACGATGAAGCCTGGAACTTTCCGTCTCCTCGTGTTTGCCCTAGCGAAGTAGCCCTCTCCCAAGGCGGCCCCTTGCTCGGACGATTCCGCAGCGGGGGGCCTTTTCTATTTGGTGAAACGCTGAACCGGCAATTCGTTGGTCCATGACCGTGACCGAAAGACTCGGCCGTCTCGATCGCTCGACGGACGCACGCCTTGTCTTCACAACTTTTCGAGTGGAGCAGCTCTCTAACTTGGGGCCCGTAAACCATTCAATCTTCTGAGTTTCTGCTAGACCGGCACTCAGAAGATGGGCGGGCTCATCCAGAGACTCCTGTAATCACAACAGCGTGCAGCCTGAGCGGTGCAGACTCAGGCCAAAGCAGGCAATTTCGCTGCCATCAATCTGCGATTCGGGTAAAATTTACCGGATGTGAGTACCTGAAAGATTGGGTTCTCCTCAACGTTTGGGCTCACAACATCGGCCCATCGGAGCAGTCGCGTACGCAAGATCGATTCCTCTGGCTCATCAACGAGAACTGCCCCAGAATTCGATCGCAGACTGGATCAAGAACCACATGGGTAGCTCGAACCGTCTCCAGAAAATCGGCGACCACCTCCGCAACCGCGCCATTCGCGAGCATTCCGATCTTCACCGCCTGCCGGGGGTAGGTCTCGCGCAAGCTCGTACAACGTGTCGGGAACCACGTCTACCGAGAGAGGAGTGCTGAAAAGAGGCATTCTCTTGTTTGACCCGTCAAAGCGGTCATGCAGGTGGTGGCGGAGCATCCGTGGGCCTCCGCAGTCGCAAATATCTGGAAAAATCCGGATCCCGGGGGTGGGGTTATGGTCGGCAATCGAGAGCACGAAGGGGTAGGCACGCCTAGCTTTACAAGTATTCAGGGGCGTCCTCTCGTTGATCGAACCCTATGCTTTTATGTATGTATTTGATTTTACTAATCTTACAATTGATCTACTCTCAATAATTTTGGTAAGACCGCAACGCTGACGGGAGGGAACCCATCTAACTTTGGACAGGACGGTTAGGGCTAAGGCTCAGTCGGTTTACCCCTTTCGACAAGTCGTGGCCGCTCCCGTCATTTACAATAGCTTTACCTTAACGAGGGCTAGGGCGTATCCCTAGAAACGACCCCGCAGAACGGTTTGTACAGCAGCGCGGCTGGCCACCCTCAACCCTCAGCTCTATCGCACCACGGAACGGTTCGACGAACTCCCGGGGGAATCTATTTTTTGGAGTGTTCAAATGCGACGAGTACTGACTCAAGTGGTGGCAACACTTGCCGTGCTGACCACCATGGGAGCGGCACACGGGCCGAACACGATGGAAAAGACCTCCAAGCCCGATCAGCCAAACCAAACCGCGAGCGCAACCCTTAAGCCCACAGTGAAGAAAACAAAGGCTTACGAAGTCGGACCGGCATCTTGGTACGGCAAGTTCTTCCACGGCAAGCAGACCGCCTCGGGCGAGACCTACAACATGTACGAAATGACTGCGGCCCACCCGGATTTGCCGCTGGGAACCCGCCTGAAGGTCACGAACCTGAAGAATGACAAGTCGGTGGTCGTGAGGGTCAATGACCGCGGCCCCATGGTGCCTGGCCGCATCATCGACCTTTCCTACGGTGCAGCCCAAGAACTCGGCTTCACCGCCAAAGGCGTCCAACGGGTGCGATTAGACATCGTTCCAGGCGACAGTCCTGCCATGAGCGCCGGATTGCGGTAGTTCTCGGCATTCCCGTTTTAGTGCAGTAAACTGAGTCCATGCCTGAGACACGCGACCGCCTCATCATCGCCCTCGACGTGGATTCCGCCAGCCAAGCTCAACAGATCGTGCAAGCGGTCGGGGAATCCTTCTCGACCTTCAAGGTTGGCAAGCAGCTCTTCACTGCAGAAGGTCCGCAGATTGTGCGAGACCTCGTCTCCTCCGGCAAGAAAGTCTTTCTCGATCTCAAGTTTCACGATATCCCCAACACAGTGGCAGCGGCCGTGCGGCAAGCGTCCGCCTTGCGGGTCGATATGCTGACCGTGCACGCTTCTGGCGGCTCAAAGATGCTTAATGCAGCTGCTGGGGCTGCAGGAAACAACGTTCTGGTGCTCGCGGTCACGGTACTCACGAGTCTTGCCGACGAAGATCTCTCTGAGATTGGGGTCGCTGGAAATGTGCAAGCTCAAGTCCTCAGACTCGCGAGATTGGCACGTGCCAGCGGAATTCGAGGGTTAGTGGCATCTGCACACGAGGCTCGTGAGTTGCGACATGAACTAGGCGACGACTTCGCGATCGTTACCCCCGGTGTCAGACCGGCGGGAGCGGCCAAGGGCGATCAAGCCCGGGTGGTTACACCAGCCGACGCTCTACGAGCGGGAGCCAGCCACATCGTTGTAGGGAGACCGATCAGCGAAGCGCCAGATCCAGCGCAGGCCGCGCGGGAAATTCTAAGAGAATTAGAGGGCGTTTTTCAGGTACGGTAATGCCGGCCCGGCGGTGTGCTAAGCGCCAGACTCTTCTTGCGCGAACGGCCCGTAGAGCCTGGGCATACGGTTGCCCTTGGATGTCTTCCACGCGATACGCATTCCTATCATCAAAATTAACAGCATCAGCAGCCCGTGCGAAAGACTGTGTGCCAGCACGACGAAGGGAGAAGCCAGTCCGGAGAGCGCCAGCACTCCGATCGCTACCGCAAGCCTCATGCGCGGTCGCTGAGTGGCGAGGGACGAAGGAATTCGAATCGAATTCATCTTCACCGGGTGGATGCGCGACGGAATCGACATTAACGGGTCCGCGACCTGCGGAGTGGTGAATTGGGAAACGCTCCGGACCTCTGATTCGGCTGTTACCTGTTGCGTCACAGCGTAAGACAACGAGGCCGGCACTGTAGCCAACGAGACCGCCACATAGGTCAGCAGCGCCGCCACAACTTGATAGCGACGTTCTCCGCTTCCGTGCGACCCCGCCATCATTCCTTTGCCAACCATCAGCCCCACCAGCAGCGAGATCACACTTAGGTTCCAACCGGTAACGATTGCAATGGTCGAGTAGATCGCACAGCCGGCGATCGCAGCCACCACGCCGAACGTCAAAGCGAGAACGAATACCACATTCCGCTCGTGGCGCACTGCTTTCCCACATCGCGTACATGCCAAGTTAATGTCCACGCGATAGTACGTACCGGGAACAGGCGTGCCGCAAAACTTGCAGGATTCAACAACCACATCTTCCCGGCTGTTCGCTTGCGAGTTATCTGGAGCCAGAGCGGCTGAAGACATTCGCGCACAATATCACGAGAGTGTCTGGATTGAAGCAGAAATTTAACGTAATTTTTTTATTAGCTACCATTCAAATCTGTACGCCTGGCAGGCAACGAAACGACACCCTGCTTGCTTCTAAGGCCCGACCTTTCGAAGCCCTGCTCGTCCTTTTGGGCTCGACCTCTCTCCTGCCCGTTCCTATCATTTCGGATTCCGCTTCTGGGCGAGAACGGTGAAAAAGAACGCTGTTTCGAGAGGTCCCGCGTTTAGGCTCTGAGACTGCCAAAGGAGAATCCAGAATGAAGGGCTACGTTGGGGCTATCGAACAGCAGACTTTGACGAACACGAATTTCCGGCAAGTCTTATTCACCGCTTCCCACTGCCAGCTGGTTGTAATGTGCCTGCAGCCAGGCGAGGAAATTGGCGACGAAGTTCATGCGAAAGTCGATCAGTTTTTCCGCATCGAAAGCGGAGAAGCAAAATTCGTCATCGATGAAATGGAGACGCATCTAGTGCGGGATGGCGATGCCGTGGTCGTTCCTGCAGGGACGTTCCACAATGTCATCAATCCATCGAAGACCGCGCCCCTGAAGCTTTACACGCTCTACTCTCCCCCCAATCATCCCGATGGGACGACTCACAAGACGAAAGCTGAAGCTGACGCCGCAGAGTTGGCGGAGCACCATTAAATCGTCCCTGATCCCAAGGTGGGTGCAGGCTTGCAAGGCAAAGGAGAGCCGAAGCTCTCCTTTGCTCGTTATGTCTTGTTACCTCTATTCGTGGTTGAAATCTTCCGGTTCATGCGTTGGAGCATTTTCTTCGACCTCAGCCTGCGGCTCCGTGGGCACTTCCACAGGGGTTGCGTCAGCCGCGGACTTTTTAAGCTTCACGATGGTGATCTTGCTGAAACCTTCCTCGAACTTCGGGGCGCGGAGTTTTGCTGCCATGCGATGGATTACGTCGTCAGGAACGTTGCGTCCGCGTTTCTGGTTACGCTCAATGCAGACTTCGGTCGGCACATCGAAGAAAACGGCATGCGCGTCGTAGCCGAAATCGTGAGCTAGTTTGATCCAGCTGCGGCGTTCCTTGGGCGATAAGTTTGTGGCATCCACGTGGTTCCACGGTCGCTTCGCGATCATGCGAGCGCGCAGCAGCGAACGCAGCGTCGAGAACACCAGGTCCTGGTAGCGCTGTTCCGTAACGTCATCAAACAGCAGCGTGCGCATCAGATCGCTGGATAGCGGGATGAGGTTGTGACGTTTGAACCAGGTGCTCTTGCCGGAACCGGGCAGTCCGATGGCGAGGACTACGGCTCCTTTCGGCGCGCGAGTGCGGGCCGCGGCCTGCGCTTGCGGTGTCGAGCCTGCGACACCGGCAGGTTCAGCTAACGATGGCTCGGCATGGGCTGGCTCCGAAAGCGCCGGCTCCAACGGATAGTCGGCCTCTTCGGCACCTTCTCCCGTCGGTCCGCCTGGGGCTGGCAGCGTAGGTTTCGCGGGACCACCAGGAATCGCTCCGCGCTGACGTCCGCGTCCCCGACGTCCACGCCGCCGGGAATTTCGTTCCGCTGGGCGATCCTCTGAAGGTTTGGTGCCCTCGGTTTTAGGAGCACTTTGATAAGGACCATCCGCGGTCGCGACAACCGGAGCTTCTACACGATTGCCGATATCGTCCGGAGGATAGTTGGTGGAGTCACCCCGATCGAGCGAAGGTTGCAACGGAGGAGGTTGATCACCACCCGGTTGTTCGGGACCATTCTTGCGAGTGCGCCGCTTATTGCGGTCGCGCATCCACTTGCGCATAAGGGGTTTATACCACGTTCGGAGGGGATGAAGCGAGTCGCGAGACCCTGCTTTGGAGAAGACTTTCCCAAACTTCACACGCTGTTAGGACGGTGGCACGGACCGGTCCGTTCGACTCCCACGACAAGCTGAACATCATCCCGCAATGACATGTCGCGGACTGCGATGAACTCGGTTCCATACTCTCGCAAACAGGGCGACCGGCAAGCTCGGCAGCACTTCACCTAAGATTGCCCCGCTCAGGGCACGGACGAAACCCTCCGCTGTGAAAAAAATGAGAGCCACCGAAAGCGGGTAGAAGAACTCGCTAGCCGCTACCAGCAGCAGGGCGGCCGCCTGCGTCGTCTCGTTTCCTTGCGCGAAATGGTCGGCCCGGGCGAGAAAATGTTTGCGGAACTGGAGGAATGCCAGATACCCGAACAAAATGAATTCGAGCATCCCTGAGAGGACGGAAGCATGAACCAGCGCCGGCTTCATCTCCGGTGTCGCCCACGTCCGGTACTTCTGGGGCCAAAAGCTCGCAAGCACTGCCTTCAGAAGTTCCATCGCGGCACTTTACTCATAGGCATTCACTTCGGCAAGTGATTTGTAAGCTGCCCATTTTGCGACGAATAGACGCCCATAAATGTGAACCTCGGTTTGCCGTGGTGGAACGTGGGTGCTAGGATTTTCTGTTGGCATCCTTGTCAGCAAGCGTTAATCGCACTTAGCTCTTATTTTCGATGTGTTGTTGGAGAAAAAATGGCAATTAAGGTTGGCATCAATGGCTTTGGACGTATCGGCCGGAACGTGTACCGCGCCGCACTTAACGATTCGAATATTGAAATCGTCGCCGTCAACGACCTCACTGACCCGAAAACTTTGGCGCACCTGCTGAAATACGACTCAATTCTCGGCAATCTTCACCACAATATTTCGGCCACCGCCGATGCCATCAAAGTCGATGACAAGAGCGTTCGCGTGTTCGCGGAAAAGGATCCGGCGGCGCTGGATTGGTCGTCTCTCGGTGTTCAGGTAGTGGTTGAGTCGACGGGGCGCTTCACCAAGGCTGCCGACGCCAAGAAACATCTCAAAGGGTCGGTGAAGAAGGTCATCATCTCCGCCCCTGCTACGGATGAAGACATCACGCTCGTGCTCGGCGTCAACCAGGATAAGTACGACGCGGCAAAGCACCACGTAATTTCGAATGCTTCTTGCACGACTAACTGCCTCGCACCGGTTGCCAAGGTCCTCAACGACACGTTTGGCATTCTCACCGGCTTGATGACGACCATCCACAGCTATACCAACGACCAGGTCATTCTCGACTTCCCGCACAAGGACCTTCGCCGCGCTCGCGCAGCCGCGCTATCGATGATCCCGACTTCCACGGGAGCCGCAAAGGCCCTAAAGCTGGTAGTTCCGGAACTGGCCGGCAAGCTCGATGGTTTCGCGATCCGCGTCCCAACCCCGAATGTGTCGGTAGTCGATCTCACCTTCACGGCCGAAAAGCCGATCACGAAAGAAAGCATCAATTCGGCCATCGAAAAGGCGGCAAACGGCCCGATGAAGGGCATTCTCGGATACGAACTTGCTCCGCTGGTTTCCAGCGACTTCAAAGGCAATTCCCTGTCGTCGATTTTCGATCCGGAGTTGACCAAGGTGGTTGGCAACACCGCGAAGGTGATCTCGTGGTACGACAACGAGTGGGGATACTCCTGCCGTGTACGCGACCTGATCAGCTTCCTGGGCAGCAAAGGACTGTAGAAGGCAAAAGGGGCCGGGCAATGAGTTCGGCCCCGAAGTTCTTGCAAGGGTGAGAGCCCGCAGTCTCTAGCATTTGGCGGCACGACGAAATCGTGCCCTGATCCAAACCGATGCATTCCTGTTCACGAGGCGCGCCTCGCCTGTTCCTCGATTCCGGCGCGCGCGGAGTTCATTTCATGTCCAAGCTCTCGATTAAAGATCTGCAACTCAGCAATAAGCGCGTTTTTATGCGTGTGGATTTCAACGTTCCTCTCGATGAAAACGGTCGCGTCACGGACGACACCCGTATTCGCGAGACACTGCCTACCATCGAATATGCGCTCCGTCACGGTGCCCGCCTGATTCTCTGCTCTCACCTCGGACGGCCGAAAGGCAAACCGAATCCGAAGATGAGTCTTAAACCGGTCGCGGAACGGTTGCGGGTGCTGCTGGATCACGTGATGGGCCCGTCGGAAAACGTCGGCTTCTCGCCAGACTGTATCGGTGCACAAGCCGTCGAGATGTCAAAGCAGCTGGAAAAAGGCCAAGCGCTCTTGTTGGAGAACGTCCGCTTCCACGCGGAAGAAGAAAAGAATGACGAGGCTTTCTCCAAGCAACTGGCCATGCTCGCAGAGATTTACGTCAATGACGCCTTCGGGTCGGCACATCGAGCACACTCCTCGACCGTCGGTATCACCAGGTTCATGGAGAAGTCGGCTGCCGGCCTGCTCATGCAGAAAGAACTTGAATATCTCGGCAAAGCGTTGTCCCATCCCCAACATCCGTTCGTCGCCATCCTCGGGGGGGCCAAGGTCAGCGATAAGATCGGAGTAATCCAGAACCTGATGACCAAAGTCGATGCCATCATCATCGGCGGCGGCATGGCCTATACCTTCCTCAAGGCACAAGGTCAGGAAATCGGAAAATCGCTGTTCGAAGCGGATAAACTTGATCTCGCCAAACAGTTGCTTGCCGACGCCAAGGCCCGCAATCTGAAGTTCCTCTTACCA
The DNA here is from genome assembly GCA_003151155.1 of Acidobacteriaceae bacterium. Classification (GTDB taxonomy): domain Bacteria; phylum Acidobacteriota; class Terriglobia; order Terriglobales; family Acidobacteriaceae; genus Korobacter. The sequence continues at coordinate 72,412 of PLWX01000072.1, read as the reverse complement.
GTCGATCACGTGGTGGCCGACAAGTTCGACGCGCAGGCGCATCCCGAACAGATTGGCGAAGGCCAACCTATTCCGGCCGACAAAATGGCGCTGGATATCGGTCCGAAGACAGTCGAGCTGTTCTCCGCGGAGATCGCGAAAGCACGTACCATCGTCTGGAATGGCCCGATGGGTGTTTTTGAGTTCGAGCACTTCGCCAGGGGAACACGCGCCATCGCAAAAGCAGTGGCCGGCAATGCCGGAGCCACTTCCATCGTCGGCGGGGGGGATAGTGTCGCGGCCGTTCACGACGCGGGCGTGGCCGACAAAATCACCCATATATCGACAGGTGGGGGAGCATCGCTGGAATTTCTCGAAGGCAAGAAACTGCCGGGCGTAGAAGCGCTCACCAACAAGTAGGAGCGCTTCGTGCCGGAAACTGGATATACGCTGGTCCTCGAAGGCGGGAAAGCAATTGTCTTCGACGGGCCAACGGACATCACGAAACTCTCGGTTGACGCCATCGTGAATGCCGCCAATTCCACCCTGCTCGGCGGCGGCGGGGTGGATGGTGCAATCCACCGCAATGGAGGGCCGTCTATCCTCCAGGAATGTCAGCGCATCGTCGCGAAAATTGGGAGGCTGCCCGCGGGAAAAGCGGTAATGACTACCGCTGGACGTCTCCCGGCGAAATATGTAATTCATACGGTCGGTCCGGTATGGAGTGGTGGAAATCGCAACGAGGCAAAGACCCTCGCGAGCGCCTATCGGGAATCCATTCGAGTCGCCGACGAAAATTCAGTCAATACCTTGGCGTTCCCTTCAATTTCAACCGGAGCGTATCGCTACCCGGTCAACGAAGCCGCCCGAGTCGCGATCCAGACCGTCGCGGAAGCCCTCCAGAAGACTTCATTCGTAAAGGAAGTACGTTTCGCACTTTTTGACAGCAGCACGCTCGACGTCTATGTCGCCGCAGCGCGCCAATGGGAAATGGAATATTTGAAATGAGCCGTAAAAAGATTATTGCCGGTAACTGGAAGATGTATAAAACGCCACAACAGGCACGCGAGTTCGTAACGGCATTCCTGCCGCTGGTGGCCGATCACAAGCGCGATGAGATCGTGCTCTGCCCTCCCTTCATCTCGCTGATAGCGGTAGTGGGAGCCACCAAGGGATCGAACGTTATGGTCGGTGCCCAAAACATGCACTGGGAGAAGGAAGGTGCGTTCACCGGCGAATGCTCGCCTGAGATGCTGGTAGCCGAAGGCGTAACCCATGTGATCATCGGCCACTCGGAACGCCGGCAGTACTTCAACGAGACCGATGACACCGTCAATCGCAAGCTCGAAGTCGCTCTCGAGCACGGGCTAACGCCGATCGTCTGCGTCGGAGAGGTGCTGGAAGAGCGCGAAGCGAACCTTACGGAAGACGTCCTGCGGCGTCAGTGTTCACGAGCGTTTCGTGGAATCTCCGCGAAGAAAGCTGCGAAGCTGGTTGTCGCCTACGAACCGGTATGGGCGATTGGAACCGGAAAAACCGCAACCCCCGAAATCGCGGAAGAAGCGCACATGGTCATTCGTCACGAAGCGGAGAAATCCTTTGGCAAAGAGTTCGCTTCAGCACTGCGCATTCAATACGGTGGCAGTGTGAAACCCGACAATGCGAAATCGCTGATGTCGCAACCCGACATCGATGGCGCACTGGTAGGTGGCGCGAGTTTAGACCCGCAAAACTTTGCCAAGATTGTGAAATATTGAGTTACTAGAAGACACAGAAAGGCGGGACTCTCGTTCCGCCTTTTATTTCACAGCCAGCCTAGGCGGCTTTCGCTTCCACGTTCACGCTCTCAGCGATCTCGCTCAGCGTTTGGTCCGCTTCTTTCTCTTCCTGCAAGGTCTGCTCAAGTAGATTGGCAATGTCGTTCTTCCCCAGCAATTTTGCGTAGGTACGAACCGTGCCATAGCCCGCAATTTCGTAGTGTTCCACGCGCTGGGCGGATGCAATGATGCTGGCGTCACGGACACTGTTGTCCTCAGCGTCGCCAACCACGCTATCGCCTTCGGCAAGAACCCCCTTCATACCTTTGCAGGTTTCGCCGGACGCTTTTTCTCCCAGTATGTGGGAAATCTGTTCGAGGCGCTTGATCTGTTCGTTGGTAACGTCGAGGTGTTCCTGGAGGGCGTCTTTCAACTCCGGATTGTTGGCTTTCTCAATCAATTTGGGCAGGGCCTTCGTGATCTGCTTCTCACCGTCGTAAAGGTCGCGCAACTGTTCGACAAAAAGGTTCTGCAGGTTTTCCAGCTTGATCGAGAAAAGGGACATCGTGAATTCTCCTGGGGAGTGTGTTCCTTAGCTAGATGAAGGAAGTGCGACCTGCGTTGGCGGCCTAGGGCCTGGTTCAGAAATTGATTTGCTGGTGTGCGTGGCGTTTCAGATACCAGCAGGGCTGCTGGTCCATATGGGGGAAGATCGAGCGCACGCAGCTTTGCAGCTGCGGATCTTCGGGTACATATTCCGCCTTGTTCCCCTTTTGCGGAATCTGCTCCACAACGTCAACTCGGACGGTATCAAAGGCAGCGTCGCTCCTGGCAATCCGCACGCGGAGCCAAGCGTAGTCCGCTGCAAAAAGCACAATCGCCGAACCGAATGTGATCGCGATCGCGAACATGAACCGTCGTCGCATACGCAACGATACTAACCTATCGAATGAAGACAATAGAAAGCCGTGGCATCGCGCCACGGCTTGATCCTTTGATGAACTGAAAACCCCGCCTAGTTATGCGGAGTCGTGCTGGTACTCGGATTCGAGCCGTTCGGGTCCGTGCTGTTCGGAGTGGAAGTCGAGGAGGGACTGGTGGTGCTGCTCGGGCTCGAAGCATTCGTATCTGAGCCGCTGGAGCCAGAGCTGGGCGAAGTGGGGCTTGTGCCGGACGGTGAGGTCGCATTCATGTCTGAGTTGGAACTCGAAGAAGGCGAGGTCGTTGACGAGGGCGAGCTGGACGTGCTCGATCCGGTTTGGCTCGACGAGGTAGAGGGCGTGCTCTGGCCGCTGCTGGCTCCGCTACCTGCACCGCTGCCTTCATTTCCCGCCGCAGCCGTTCCGGTGCTGCTTTGCGCCACGGCAATACCGGTTGAAAAGATCACGGCAGTGGCAATCGTGAGAAGTTTGTTTCGCATAAGTGTTTTCTCCCTGAGCGCTGGTTAGCGTCTACCTCAGGGTTGGATGCACTCTTAGCTTTAGGTTTGCCAGAAATCGAGAGCTGCTCGCGGTCTCGATCAGGAAGCGGCATGAACCGATCGGCCCGCGGCGCCTGTCTCTACATCCACAAGATCGCGTATATTTTGGTAAATCCCGCTCGGTACTACCATCCGTGCTACCAGATCAAGGCGATGCCGATAGGGCCGATTCGCGATGATGCGATCCGTAAATGCAACGGTCATGCCGGGAAGGGCAAGCAAATCTTCGCGGGTGCATTGATTCAGATCCAGGCCTGCGCTGCGTTTCGCAACCCGACCTCCCGCTTCTCGCAATTGGCCTGCAACCCACAACCCGCAAACAATTCCTGCCGTCCATAACACAAAGCGCTTCATGATTTCTCCACATGCCTTTATAAGAATGCCAACCGCAGTAGGATGTCAGGAATGACGCTCGGTTTGCACGCGTTCAGAAGCTGGGCAGGGTTACGAAAGGAGAGGCTATTCCTTTTTTTCGTTCACTTCGGCGACGTACCGCTGGATTTCTCGATGAAGATTGAAAAGACGCTGCAGAACTGTGGAATCACTCGTGGACTGCAACATGTCCCGGAGGCAAGCTTCAACTTCGAGCAGGTCGTTTAGCGCGATCTGTTCTGCTTTGCCCTGCTCAGGGTCGAGTCGATTGAACGTCGAATTCATGTTGGTCGCCACGTAACAGTTTCGCTGCTTCACTCTCGTTTGACACTCCCTCGGATGTGGGACTCACCTTCGTGCACCCATTGCTTAGGGAAGAATCGTTACAGTTACATGGTTTTGCAACTGTTTACCCGACGTTTTGTGGAACAATAACGATAATCCGGCATTAATTCCCCGGCCCCTTCAGGTAAGATTTCCCTAAAAATACGTTTCCCTAAAGGGAATTGATCGGTTTTATAGTCTCAAGGCGCTAGGAGAGGATGCCTGGGAAGGCGATTCCATGAAAATCGAGAAATACGACCCCAATAAATTTCCGGATGTTCGTAGCTGCAAATGGCACCAGGTGCGCCAAGTTACCGAGCAGAATGCAAAGCCATGTGAATTGCGTTTTGTTGTGTGCGATCACGGCAAACAGGAGGGTTTTTGCAAGCATCATTTCGCGATCGAAATGGAGGAAAATGTTCGCCTGCGCGCGGCCTTACTGGCCCAATTGGCCGACAAAGTTCTGCAATAACACGCTGGCTATTTCTTCTTTCGACGTTTTGTATTCCGCGGTGGCACATCAGTCAGGTGAATAACGGCAGCGGCCCCGGTGTACATCACAATATCTTTCTCGTCCGCCATTGCGGGAATCACGGCTTTCAGCCAGTTGGGATCGTTGCGTTTCGCAAGCGCATCGATTGCCGCCTTACGCACAATCCAGCTTTTGTCGCCCACCGCGTCTGCCAGCGCGTGCGCGCTCGCCGGATCAGGGTCTTGTGCCAGCGCACGAGCTGCGGCGGCACGCACCGGTGACACCTCGTCCTTGGCGAGCATTTTGTAGGCGGTATACCCCATGCCGGCGAACGGAACGAATCCTAACCCTTCATCGATACCGATTTCCGCCATCTTCTTCTTATCGTGCAGAATCTTCATCTGCTCGTGAATCAGTGATCCCTTGGCCTTGCGCTCCCCGGTGAGCACTGCGTAATAGACCTCATAACCGGCCTTGTCGTTCATTGCCAGCAGCGCTTTGGCAGCGGCAAGAACAACTCCCGTGTCGTCGTCGTCCAATTGCTTCTCGAGAAGCGCGATGGATGGTTTCGCTCCCATTTCCCCGAGCGCAGTGGCTGCAGCAGCACGAACTCGTGGATCTGAATCTTGCAAGCCTGTTTCAGCAAACTTTCGCGCCTCGGCATTGTTGGGAACAAGACCAAGAACGCCGATCGACTTGGTTCTGCGGTCTGCACTCTTGTTTTGTGCCCCGAGACGGAGAATTTCCCAGGCCTCTTCGCGTGGCGTCTGTTTCTTGTCGTTCTTCGGCGCGGGTAGTGATTCTTTTTCGGTCGAGGGTGCGGGGGGCGTGGTGGATTCCTGCTCGACCGTCGCGGCAGGCGCTGCAGGCGTCGGGGGTTGAGGGGTCTGCGCAGGCGGTGGGGTCACTGTTTCCTGCGCAGGAACAAAGCTGCAGCACAAAAGTACGATCGACAGAACTACAGGGCGCATCTATCCCCTCCGCTACTGCCGGATTATTTCAAGTTCGAATGCAAGCGTTTACTTTACGCCACGGACCGCGTCATCGAGGTCAATGTGATTATTTTCGAGAACGGTGCCAATCGCCCGGTCGAGAGCAACCTTCGCCTCAATGTACGTGCTGCGCGCCGCTACTTCGGTAGAGCGGGCCTGGGCAAGATAACTGGCGTCCTGGATGATAAAGAAGTTTGACGTCGCACCCACGGATAGCCGGTCACGATCGGCTTGCAGCACCTGCTCCTGGTATTGCCGGCTGTTGACCGCAGCGCTATACGCCGTACGGGCCACTTGCAGCGCCGAGTAAGCGTTCTGCACTTCGACGCGTACCTGGTTCTCCAGCTGTTGCAGGCGGGCTTGCATCTGGCGAACCTGGAGCGTATCGCGCTGGGCATCGGCCTGCGCTATCCGGTTACGAAGCGGCAAGGTGAGTTGGATTCCTGCTTCGTAGATTCGTGCCGTGGCACTCGCAGGCGTCGTGACCGGACTTGGAATACTTGGCGCCAGCGAGCTGGATCCGATCGTTCCGTGGGTTTGCAGGCTGCCGAAAAGATCGAGTTCCGGAAGCAGTTCATTCTTTGAACCTTCGAGGGTAATCCTCCCGTTGGTCACTTGCAGCACTGCCTGCGCAAGATCTGGACGAGCGACCAGAGCTTGCCCCACCAAATCGTCAACCGGGGGAAGAGTGTCCGATGCCGGGATCACGATGACGTCGGTCGGTTCAATGTGCACAGATTTCAGAATTTCGTCGCCCGACCCGCGGCGTGCCAGTTGACTCTTCAACACCGTCTCTTGCTGCGCGACGAGCCCCTGAGACCTGACCAGGTCGAGTTCACTGGACGCGACGAGCGATTGCGCGCGCGTCAACTCCAATTGCGGCAAAGTACCGACTTCGACTTGCGCCTGGTCGTCAGAGTAGAGCTTACGCGCCGCATTCAGAGTTTCCTGCTTCACGGCAACGTCTTCGCGGAGACTGACGAGGTCGTAATAAAGTCGCGCAATGCCGGAAACAACGTCGATCAACTGTTGACGGAAGATAAGACGGGTAACCTTTTGATCGTTCTTGGCAATACGTATATATCGGCGATTCACGCCCGGCCCGAAGCCGCGGAGCAAAGGTTGCGAAATGGTGGCGATCGTGTTCGGTGCGGTGAAAAACGGATTCGCGCTGGAGTTTGTTGAGGTCAGGATCTGCGAACTGTTATTTACTCCCGCCTGGAACTGCGTTCCCGTGCTGAATCCCTGTACCAGCGATACGTTCGCCAGCGTGTTGTTCTCGGTATCGCTGGACCCTGCGCTACTCGGTCCCACGCTGCTGCCGCTGGTTGTACTCGTAAGGAATGGCGTGCGCTTCACCCATGCGAGCTGGCCAACCAGGGTTGGATCGTACAGCGGAATTGCGGGGCCCGTGGAGAAAGGCGTAGCGCCCTGCAACGAAAGGTTGGTCTGCACCTGCTCGATCTGATTCAGTTGGAAGGTGTTGGTTATCGTTGGATTGGTCGGACTCACGGTGGCCGCGGCTGCGTTCAGCAACGGGCTTCCCGGCCCACCGACGCCGCTTGGAACCTGCGCCTCGCTGTAATCCAATCCGCGTGTCGAGCCACCGCCCTGGGCGCGCAGAACATCAGTATCCGCGATCGCCAGGCCATAACGATGAATCTCGACATCGAGATTGTTCTCGACTGCCAGCTCAATCGCGTCCTGCAGCGACAATCGCAGTGAACCGTTCTGCACCAGCGTCGCCAGTTTCGTGGTGTGATCGAGTTGCAGGTCAGGAACTCGTCGATAGCTATATGCGCTAAGAAACGGAAATGAGAATGATGCGCGAGGGCGTTCCCGCTCCGGTTTCGTGTTGTCGTTTTCGGTCTGCCGGATGACGCCGCTCTCGGACGAGGATTGCGGTTCGGCAGGAGGAGGCGCAGTCTGCGCGAGGTTCAGCGTCGATAGCAATGCCAGGAACAGAGCCAGCCGCTGCAATTTTTGCGAGGTCATTGGCCAGCGCGCTTCTTCCCCGAGCCGCTTTGTTGGCCCGCACCGTTAGCCGGCTGGCCACCGGCCGGCTGTGGTTGTGCCGGAGCTTCGCGCGGAACGACCTTGGCACCTTCCGTTGCGATATCGCTGGGATTGATCGCCACCTGATCGCCGTCATTCAATCCGCTCAGAACTTCGAGTTGCGCGCCGTAATCGCGACCCACCGTAATCGTCTGTAAGTGCACGACATTATCGCGGACGACGGCAACCATGTTCCCCTGTGCTCGCGAGATCAGGGCATCTGCAGGAATGACCAGGGGTGGCGCGGTGCGAACATTTTCAAAAGTAATCACCCCATACATTCCCGGCAGAAGTTTGCCCTCACGATTATCGATCTGTACTTCAGTGAGCAAGGTGCGTGTCCCGGGATCGACTGCGTTCGCAGTACGAGTAATCTTGCCTGTGAATTTTTGCCCAGGTAATGAGCTGACTTCGACATCGGAGCTTTCGCCTATCTTCACGAATGCGGAATAGGCTTCAGGAATTCCAATGAAGACGCGCATGCGCTCACTTTGCGCCACGCTGAACATCTGTCCACCCTGGCTCAGACCGGTCGGAACTGCCGCGGTCGCAGTATTACCCTGTCCCGCGCCAGTCGCGGAGATCAATGTCCCGACGTCCACATTCCGCGCCGTAACAATTCCGTTAAAGGGAGCAGTCACCTTCTCGTAACCCTGCAGTCTCAACAGACGATCGAGATTTGCCCGGCTTCCGACAACGCTGTTTTCAGCAGCCTTGACGTTCGCCTGGGAGACTTCCAAGTTGGCTTCCTGGGTATCACCGTCTTGCCGTGAAAGCACTCCCTTGGCAACCAGCACTCGATAGCGCTCGGTGGTCACGGTCGCCAATTTCAGTTGAGCTTGCATTTGACCAAGAACGGATTGTGCCTGCAACAGCGACGCCCGCGCCTGGTCCACCTGCTGGTCTAGATCGGGAGCATCGATCAGCGCTAACAACTGGCCAGCGTGCACATGGTCCCCGATATCCACATAGCGCTTGGAAATGTATCCCGAGGCCCGGGCGTAAATCGGTGCTTCCACAACTGCGGTGATGGTGCCGGGGATAGTCAAGTGAGCATTGGCCCTGGAGCGCTGGACCTTGATGACCTCCAATGCCGGCGCGCTGCTCTCGCGCTGCTTCGCAGCCTCGTCGATTTTCTTCGTGCGCTCATGGCGCGGCACAAAGCCGACCAGGAACACGATCACCAACAGAATCGCGGCCAGGATGATCCACAACCGGAGATTCGTGGGGGTATCCGAGGTTGCCGGTTTATCCGTCGTTTGTGTTTGCTGTTCGCTCATGCCTGTTTACGCGCTCTGCGGTTGTTCGCCAACATTGGGTTCATGCCATTCTTCGTCGATCTTCTTGTCGTAATCGATCGGTGGATTCTTGCGCAACAAAGAATAAACGATCGGCACAATCACCAATGTGCTGACCGTAGCCAGCATCAGGCCGCCGATCACAGCACGTCCCAGCGGCGCATTCTGCTCTCCGCCCTCACCCATCGACAGTGCCATCGGAAGCATACCAATGATCATAGCGAGTGCCGTCATACATACGGGCCGGAGACGCGTATATCCCGCGGAAATCGCGGCCTCAATCCGATCTTTGCCCTCCAGGCGTTCGTCATTTGCGAAGGTGACGAGCAGAATGCTGTTTGCCGTCGCGACACCGATGCTCATGATAGTACCCATCAGCGACGGCACATTGAACGTCGTCTGTGTGACGAACAACATCCAGAGGATCCCGGCAAATGCTCCCGGCAGAGCCATCAGGATAATTGCGGGATCGATCCAGGACTGGAAGTTCACTGCCATCAGCAGGTACACAAAAATGATAGCGAACAGAATTCCGATGCCCAAACGGGTGAACGATTGGTTCATCGTCTGCACCTGTCCGCGCATTACGATGAAGCTTCCCTTTGAAAGGTGATTGCTGACGTCGGCAATGATCTTATTAATATCGCGAGCCACCCCACCCAAATCCCGCTGGTCTGCGTCAGCATAAATATCGTAGGTGGGCTGCACGTTGTAATGATTCACGATTGCAGTCGAAACCGAGCGCCGGAAGGTCGCAACATTGCTGAGTAACTGTGGATTGCCCCCGCTGTTAGCGCTGCTGGTCAGCGGGGTGTTCTCCAGCTTCTGCATGGAATCAATCTTGTATTGCGGCGTCTGTACGGTGACCGTGTAGTTCACGCCATTGCCGTAATTCAGCCACTGGTTCGGCGCAGTCTGATAGCTGCCGCTCAAAGAGATCAGAAGCGAACTGGCCACGTCACGCTGCGACAGGCCAAGCTGCTGCGCCTTGCTGCGATCCACATCGACATCAATCTCCGGATAAGCAATCTGCTGGTGGATATGCACATCGACGGCGCCGGGAATATCCCGCATCCGGTCGCGGATCTCTTCCGCAATTTTGTAATTGCCGACTGGATCGCGGCCAACCACCTGCACGTCAATGGGCGCGGGCAAGCCAAAATTTAAGATTTGGTTGGTGATATTCGCAGCCGGAAAGAAATACGATTCCTGAGGAAACCTCTCTTCCATCATCGAGCGCAATCTGCGGATATAGTCTCGCGTCGGATGGTGCTTCTCCTTGAGCGCGATCAGGATGTCGCCATCCGCATTGCCTACCGACGAGGAATCGCTGAAAGCCAGGTTGATGCCGCTGGCGGGCAATCCGATGTTGTCGAGAATAAGATCGGTCTCGTCCGCAGGAACAATCTGGCGAATTTGCTCTTCGATGCGTGCGAAGATCTGTTCTGTATCTTCAATGCGCGTGCCCTCCGGCGCACGCACATGCATACGCATCTGACCCGCGTCCACGTAGGGGAAGAAGTCTTCGCCGATGACCAGCACAAGAATTCCCGAACCAAGCACAAACACGCCGAAGACAATCAGCACGAGCGCGCGATGGTATAGCGCCCAAGTCAAGATGCCCTTGTACCAATCCCGAAATTTCTCAAAGTGATGCTCAAAGCGCTGATGGACCCGCCAAATCCAGCTGCGTGCCTCTTTGGTGTCTGGATTTTCCTCGGTGTACAGCGGCATCTCCGCGCCGAGGAGGAAGTGCACCATTGTCGGTACCAGGGTTCGCGAGAGCAGATAAGACGCCATCATCGCGAAAACGACGGCCATCGCTAACGGAGTGAAGAGATACTTCGCCGCACCCGTGAGCAGCACGACGGGCACGAAGACGATACAGATTGCCAGTGTCGAAACCAGTGTCGGCACCGCGATCTGCTGAGCTCCGTCGAGGATGGCGCGGGTCAGCGGCTTCTTCATCCCCATGTTGCGGTGAACGTTTTCCAGTTCGACCGTTGCATCGTCGACGAGAATGCCCACGGCCAGGGCCAATCCGCCTAGCGTCATGATGTTGATCGTCTCGCCAAGCGAAGTGAAGACGACGATCGAAGTCAGGATCGACAGCGGAATCGAAGTGCAAACAATCAGCGTGCTGCGCCAGCTTCCCAGGAAGAGCAGGATCATCAGGGCCGTCAGGAATGCCGCGATCGCCGCTTCCCGCAACACTCCCCAGATCGAAGCGCGCACGAAAAGCGACTGGTCGAACTGGGGCGTGATCTTAAGGTTTGCCGGCAAGGTACTCTCGATCCTCGGCAGCGCAGCCTTCACGGCTTTCACGATATCGAGCGTGGAGGCTTTCCCGTTCTTTAACACGGAGAGCATTGCAGAACGAGAGCCATTCAAGCGCACGATATTGGATTGCACTGCGAAACCATCGCGAACTTGCGCCACGTCCTTCATAAACACGAAGGCGCCATTCGAAGCGCGGATCGGAAGTTCGTTCAACCCCTGCACCGTGGTGGGGCTGCTGTTGATGCGAACCAGGTATTCCTTATCTCCCATCTTGGCTGTGCCGGCAGGCAGGATGAGGTTTTGCAATCCAAGTGCAGCGGAAACATCTTGGGCCGACACGTGCTTCGCATACATCTGGTCGGGATCGATGTCGACCATGATCTGCCGCTGTTTGCCGCCGTAAGGCAAAGGAACTGCCGCGCCTTGCACGGTCGCGAGCTGGGTGCGAATGAAATTAGTTCCGTAGTCGTAAAGCTGCGATTCGCTCAGTCCTTCGCCCGCCAAGCCGAGTTGAAGAACTGGCACGGAAGAGGCGTCATATTTCACGATCGCCGGGGGCGTAGTTCCCGGTGGCAGTACTTTCAGGATGGTCTGCACGATCGAGGTGACCTGCGAAATTGCGAGTTCCACCTTCGCCGTGGGCTGGAAGTAAATTTTAATAACCGCCACGCCGTTGTACGACTGCGACTCCATGTGCTCGATGTCGTTTACCGTCGTCGTCATGGCGCGCTCGGTGATCGTCACCATGCGCTTTTCCATCTCGTCAGGCGAGAGACCGGTGTATGTCCAAATCACACTGACGACGGGAATATCGATGTATGGAAATATGTCTTTCTGGGTGGTGACGATCGACGTCAGACCCAAAATGAGGATCAGCAGCGACGCTACTACGAAGGTATAAGGCCGGCGAAGGGCGAGTCTGACAATCCACATGGGCTCAACCTGCTCCCATTGGATTCCTAAAAACTAGGGGGTGTCCGCCGGGCTACAAACGCCTAATCATAAATGGAAGTTCAATGGGGTGGTGCGGCTTACACAGTTTTACGCGACCGGAACCATGGCCGCCGCAATGGCTTTCACTAAATCGGCCCGGCTGAAGGGCTTTTGCAGGTAGAACAGCCCTGCTTCCAGCGACTCTTTCTGGATCAAGGTATCGTCGGTGTGGCCCGACATGTAAATCACGTGCAAGCTTGGCATTTTCGCGCGGGCGATCTGCGCCAGGCTCCGCCCGTCGAGTCCCGGCATGACGAGATCCGTGAGTAGAACGTCGATTCGCTCACCAGCATCAATCCTGGCCAGGGCCTCACGGCCACCGCTGGCCGCAAGTACCCGCATGCCGGACGCTTCGATAAACTCAGTCAGAACGTTGCGGAGTGAGCTCTCATCCTCTACCAGCAAGATGGTCGCTGCAGGAGCAGTCTCCGGGGCCGTCGGAGGTGTTGGCTCGCCCGCTACCTTGCTCTCCACCGACGGCAAATGGATGTGAAATGTTGTGCCCACCCCAACCGTGCTGTCGACCGTCACCTTGCCTTGCAGCTGTTCTACTACGCCATATACCGTCGCGAGGCCAAGGCCAGTACCCCGGCTTGGATCCTTGGTCGTGAAGAAGGGCTCGAAGACATGCTTCATCACTTCGGGACTCATTCCGCACCCGGTGTCGGAGACGTCTAGAACCACGAATTCTTCGCTCGAATCTCGTGTACCTTGCGCAGGGGTGGCACGCACCGATGTCTTGAGTTCGAAATGCCCGCTTTTGGGCATGGCATCCCGCGAGTTCGCCGCGAAGTTGAGCAGCACCTGTTCGAGTAGACCGCGATCGGCGGTGATGTTCGGGAGCTTCTCCGCAAGGTTTGTGCTGATGCGCACATCTTCGCCCAGCAACCGCTGCAGCATGTCCTTCACCCCGAGAATGACAGCGTTCAGGTCCAGGCTCGTCGGGTTAATAACCTGCTTCCGGCTGAACGCAAGTAGTTGGCGGGTGAGAGCATTCGCTCGCTGCACCGCATTTAAGATTTCCGTAACCCGCTTGGCCGAAGATTTGGGCAGCCCTGCATCTTCCCGCAGCAGTTCCGCATAAGCGGAGATCACGCCGAGCATGTTGTTGAAGTCATGAGCCACGCCGCCTGCAAGACGCCCGACGGCTTCCATTTTTTGAGCTTGATAGAAATTTTCTTCGAGTCGCTTGCGATCGGTCACGTCGGTGGTAATTCCGGCCATCCTGCGTACCGTGCCGTCCGAGTCTCGTAGGGCGCGTCCGGACGTTGAGAGCCACACCGTCTTGCCATCGGGGCGGGCTACCCGGTACTCAACATGGTAGATTTCGCCTGCGCTGGACGCCCCGGCGACCACACTCTTCACTCGATCTACGTCGTCCGGATGGGTGAGAGACAACCAATCGGAACTCTTGAACGTCCGGCTGTCGGTCTCGAGGCCAAACAAGCGAGCCGCCTGGTCGGAGCTCGTGACTTCATCCGTCTGTAGATCCCAATACCAGGTGCCCACGCCGGAGGCTTCCGTCGCCATTTGGAGGTTTGACTGAATCGCCTGCAACTGCCGCTCAATACATTCGCGCACCCCGATTTCTCGCTGCAAATCCGCCACACGTTTTGAAAGTCTCCGACTCCTGCGCGCAAACCAGGCTAGCGCGCTCAAAAGCGTGGCCACGACCAGCAAGGTTGCCATCCAAACCAACACGCCCAAACACTCCTTCAGGAACCCGGTTCTCGACTTGCGATGTCTACTATCGCAATCACCTATCTTAATCCGTTGATATGTTTGCGAGGAGTTACCGGAGTACCAGGAGGTTTGTCAACCTCTAGCAGCCGCCATGTCCCATTTCCGTCTAACACCCTCGTGGTACGAGGGCGACAGCAGTGGGATTTAAGCCCAACTTGCCCGAGCATAGGCTGAACATTCTTACCTCGATCGGTTTCTTTCATGCATGACATTTATCTGCTGCTTCGAACCATCCGCGATATGCGTGCTGAGATCGCCGAGCCCGAAATAGCGTTGCGCTTGAAAAAGTTAGAGCGGGAGATCGAAACGGAGTTGTTCGAGTCAGAGGCGTCGCAGGATTGGGCGCACTGCTGACCGCAACCGTTAAAAATTGTGCCTTGCGCTCCCCCTGGCGCTATCTTTCATTCGGCACCGTCTCCCGCTCTTCAACCCTCAGCTTCTAGCCACCTACCTGCACTGCAAGCATGGAGATCGATCCCCCATCTACCCCTTCCACGGGAAAGCTGACCCGTTCCTTATCCTGCCGTGTTCCAATCACGTACAGCAGCGGCAGGTAATGGTCCGGCGTGGGAATAGAAAGTTGCGCATCCCGACCAAGGCTCTCGTAGTTCACGAGAGGAGTGCTCTCTCCTGTAACAAGCATCTCGCGCGCCAGTTGTTCGAAGCGAACGGCCCAATCATAGGGTTCCTGGACATGGCGACCCCATGCGTAGGTGTGCAGGTTGTGCACCAGGTTCCCACTACCCACGATCAAAACTCCTTCTTCGCGGAGTGGCGCAAGCCACTTCCCGACTTCAAGATGGAAAGATGCGGGTCGTGTCTCGTCGATACTGAGCTGCACAATAGGAATATCGGCTTCAGGATAGACGTGGCAAAGCACGGACCACGTTCCGTGATCCAGACCCCAGTGGCTGTCTTGCGTCACGGGTATAGGCGCCAGCATCCGTTGCACTCTAGCGGCCAACACAGGGTCCCCCGCAGCCGGATACTGCACCTGAAATAACGCTTCCGGAAAACCGCCGAAATCGTGGATCGTTCGCGGAGCGGTCGCAATCGTCACGCCGCTCATCGGCACATACCAGTGGGCAGATATGCTCAGGATCGCCTTTGGCTTCCCAACTTTTCGTCCGATCGCCGACCAAGCTTCGGTGTAAGAATTGTGCTGGATCGCGTTCATTGGATTGCCGTGTCCGAAGAAAATTGCCGGCAGTGCCTTGCTCATCGCGTGCTCTCCATTTGCGGCCTTAATATTGTCCGTAACGGCCCCGTACCGACTCGATCAATTTCTCCGAATCGTAGCCGACTCCATCTTTAAAGACGATTTCAACCTGCTCGATGTCTGCAATTTTTTCCGCCGGATTTCCCTTTACGACCACAAGGTCCGCGTTCTTGCCCTGAGCTATGCTTCCGATGCTGTCCTGCTTACCCATATATCGCGCGCCGTTAGAGGTCGCGATTTGGATCGCCTCGACCGGCGAGAAACCAGCCTCTACCAGCAGTTCTAGCCCGCGCTGATCGCCGAAGCCTGGCATCGTGCCTCCGTTCCCGGTCGGATCGGGACCTGTGAGCAGCAATCCTCCAGCCCGCACAAATGCAACTTCGAGATCCATGTCGCGACGCAGCAGCGCAGCCTCATTGCCTTTAGCAGTCGCGAAGCGCCGGTTGCGCGCATAAAGATAAGCCTCTCTCGCTGGCGCACTCAGCACTTGCATCATGCGCGGCGACAGGGGCGGACGCCCCGGCACGATGTTCTCGAAAACCGGCAGAGTCGATGTCACCGCTACGTGCTTGCTTACCAATTTCTCGATCAGCGCCTTTGCCTCTGCGCCGCTTGGTTCCATGTGTTCCAGCGTCGGACCACCAGTCGTGCTCGGACAGACGTCCGGCTGCTTACCTGGGTCGAGTTGGGTGTTCACCCAGAACCCGTGCTCCAGGTCATCGATGCCCAGGTCCGCCGCTTCGGGATACGTGACCGAACACAGATGCCCGGTTATTTTCAGCCCGCGCTTGTGTGCCTCTTGAATTGCTGCTGCTAGCTCGTTCCGGGTAATGTTCATGTAAGCCTTGAAGGATGTCGCGCCTTGATCTGCCCAGAAAGCCACGGTCTTGCGCGCGTCTTCCGAGTCCTTCAGCGGATGCATCTGCATGAACGGGCTGCCGGCACCTTCCAGGTATGGTCCGGTCACATCCATGTGTGGGCCCACCAGTTCGCCGCGGTCGATCAGAGTGCGCAGGTTTAGATCGGTGTACGGCTCCACGCTTCCCGTGGTGCGTAACGTCGTGACACCTGCCGCCAAATAAAGTCGCGGCGACGAGAAAGTCATCTGCGGCACCATCAACGGTGGCTCGGAACTTCCATCGGCAGCCAGGTTCGGCCGGGCGATGTAATACATGTGGTCGTGCATTCCGACCAGTCCGGGGAATACCGTATCCCCGCGAAGATCGAGTACCGTAACGCCAGAGCGCGGGGCCACATCGCTGCCTGGCTGGATAGCGGAGATCTTCCCGCTCTCGAGCACAATGTTCTGGTCTTCGACAGGCGCTTTACCGGTTCCGTCGATGATGCGAACGTGTTCCAGCACGACGCGAGCAGTATTCACCTTCACGTAAGGCTCGACAGCCTTCCCGAGTTGCGCCTGTTGTGCGACACAGGATCCAGTCAATAGCAATGCGGCAGCACCGCCTTGAAGCCACTGTTTCATTCCACCCTCCATCGACCACCGATACTACCGCAAGTTTGCGATGCCATCCTGAAGCAGAGCCATCGCATCATGTTTTCTGTAAGTTGTTCGCACTTCGATAAGGGAGAAGGACGCATGCCGGAACAAGAAACGATTGAACGAGCGAATCAGGACAAGGCGGAGGGCAAAGCGCCCAGCACACAAGCCGGAGAGTTTGTGAAGGAAGAGATGGATCACATTCGCGAGGGCAAGCACGGAGCCCGATCGACGAAGCAGGCGATCGCCATCGGACTCTCGAAAGCCCGTCGCGCGGGAGTAGCGCTGAAGCCGCCCGCGAGTGGAAAAGGTTCTGCCCGAACCCGCAAGCAAGCGGTGCGGGATCTGAGCAAAGGAAAGGCGGGAGCAAAAAAGAAGACCTCCGCCAAGCGTTCCCGCGCAACCGAGAACGCCTTGAAGCGCGAAGGGCGCTCGGCCGCTTCGAAGGCGGCGTTGTCCCGGCAGGCGAAAACCGCAGCTAAGAAGCGGAGTGCCGGGTCGCGCAGTCAAGCCGCCAAGAAAGCAGCCCGGACGAGAAAGCGCGCGGCATGACGCAACAAAAAGGATGCCGTCACTGACGGCATCCTTGATCATTGCATTCGAGCTATAACATTCCGCCGGTGTTCGTCGTTAAGATGCTCAGGGCCATCTCGAGCTTTTCGATCGCCTCATCCAGTTCCGGATGTGCGTTCTTGGTTTCTTTCAGCCGCATAAGCAGCGAATGGGCTTCTGCCACTTGCTTACTCGCGTCGGGCTTCGCGTCTTCAGGATTCGGGTCCATGGCTCGCCTCTAGAGAAATCTTACTCCCGAACATCGTCCAATTTCCTAATAAACACCCAGACTGTCTCACTTCGGCTGCTGTAGAACAACGTGACGGAGACATCGGTCGGATTTTTCCGGAATGAAAAATGGTACCGGAACGTCTCATGCAGCACTTTCCTACGAATACCTTCGCGGAAGCGTCCGTGAAAGGCCTGCACGTCGGTGCAAGGAGCGACCTCGGTAAAGAAATTCTTTCCGATTACTTTTGCTCTCCGGATATTTGCGAGACGTTCTTCACTGGCGTTGTATTGCAGGATCTTGCCATCGCGATCAAGTTGAATCGTGCCCTGCGGCAAAGTGTCCAGCTCTGCGGGACTCATGCTGTCAATTCTTTGGTAGAGTTCCGGGCTATATTGATCCTTCGGTTCCATCAGTTTCTAGGATGCACCTAACCATCCGTGCGTAACCTGCTGAATTGTTTACCGTGCGCCTCACGGCCAAACCACACCACGACAGCGAGACCGAGGATGGTTACAATCTCGAACCCAGCCAGCGCCCAGCGATAGCCGTAGTGATCGCGTAGCGCATACTCGATGCTATTTGTTCCAGATGCAAACAGAATGCCGAGTTGGTAGGCAAAGCCTGGCACCAGCCCACGGGCGGAATCGGGAGCAAGTTCGTTGAGGTGCACCGGGACCACTCCCCATGCACCTTGTACGCCCATCTGCATGATGAAGGCTGCCACGGCGATCATCACGATCCCATGCCCAAAAGCCCAAGCCGGAATCGTCACGATCGAGACAAAAAGCGCAAGGAGAATTCCCTTCCGCCGCCCGATCCGTTGCGAAAGCAGTCCGAAGATAATCGCTCCGACGATTGCCCCCACGTTATAGATGATCGCGATATAAGACACCCAGGACGGATTCAGATGGTGCTCCGTCTTCAGGAAATCGGGATAGAGATCCTGGGTGCCATGCGAAAGGAACATGAAGAGCGTCATCATCACACACAGGTAGGCGAACGACTTCCAATAGTTGGCGAACACCCGCATGATCTGCGCCATGCTATTGGTCGCGTGCTCCTTCCACGCCTCCGACTCGGGAACATGCCATCGGATGTACAGCGCCAGGATCGCCGGGATACCGCCCAGCCAGAACATCCAGCGCCATCCCAGGCTCGGGAATACGAATCGATACGCTACCGCAGCCAACAAGTACCCAGCCGAGTAGCCGCTCTGCAGCAGACCGGAGATAATGCCGCGCCAGCGCTGCGGAATGCTCTCCATGGCCAGCGATGCCCCAATTCCCCACTCACCGCCCATCCCGATCCCATAGAGCGCACGCAGGACCAGGAACACCGTATAGTTCGGCGCAAAACCGCAGAGCACCTCGATTACGGAAAAGTAGATGACATTGGCCATGAGCGGCACGCGCCGGCCGAAGCGATCAGCAAGCAATCCGAAGACAAAAGCTCCCACCGGACGCATCGCCAGCGTCATTGTCATGGTGAAGACGAGTCGCGATTTCGAAACGTGAAAGTTGTCCGCGAGTGTACTGATCATGAACACCACGACAAAGAAGTCGAAGGCGTCCATCGTCCAGCCGAGGTAGCCGGCCATTACCGCATGGGTTCGTTGGCTCGTACTCAGTGTTGTAGGAGTGCCGGGGGAGACATCCATAAAGTTGTCGCATTTTATATCACGAGTACTCCCGATTGTATTTTAACTGGCCTACAACGGGCGGTTCGGCGATACTGGCGCGACTCAATTGAGAATTCCCACTCCATTGCTGGGCGCCGCATTTGCGACTCTTGCGCTTTTTACCTCGGCCGCCCAGGCTCAAGCACCCTTCGTTACCGACGACACCGGAGTCGCCGATTACCACCGCTGGCACGTCGAAGTGAACAACGAATACGACATTCTTAAAGGCAGCGATTATCCAAACCTGCGCCAGAACACTGCGAATTTCAAGGTCAGCTTTGGCGCATTCAAGAACATTGAAATAGGATTCGACAACCAGTTGCTCAATATTTCCACGGCACCCAACCCGATCTATCCCGAGGCGGCTTTCGGTTATGGCGACATGGATCTCTCGGTGAAGTGGCATATTTCTGAGGAGAAACCGGGATCTAAGTGGCCAGGCTTTGGCGCGAGTCTCAACATCGAGCTGCCGACCGGCGACGAGGCAGAGCAACTTGGATCCGGTGTCGCTGACTACTATCTCAATGGCATCGCGCAGAAGTCCCTTCCGAAACACAACACAGCCCGAATCAATGTCGGCGTTTACTTCGCAGGAAATCCAGTGACCGGCGTGGTGGGAGTCCGCTCGACACGCGGTTTTGTTTACACCGCAGCTGCCTCTCTGGACCACGACTTCACATCGCGATTCGATCTCGCGGCCGAGTTCGCTGGAGCAGGCACCTGGAACCAACTACTTGGCAAGGGCCAGTTACAAACAGAGATTGGCGGTCATTACAAATTGCGGGAAAAACTCACCCTCGACTTCGGATTTATCGCCGGCTTCTACCGGGACAGTCCGCGCTTCGCACCCATCATCGGAATCGAAAAAGACTTCTAGCTGCTCCGCTGAGCCAACCGTCTCAGCCCACCGGATTGATTTACACTGGTTGGTTCTGAATCTGCGCTGAAAGGAAATTTATGGCTCGCACTCCTGGACTTTATGCCACGTTCGACACGTCAGAGGGCACTATCGTGGTTCGACTTTTCGAAAAAGAGGCTCCCAAGACGGTTAAGAACTTCGTTGACCTCGCAGAAGGCAAGCGCGAGTGGACGCATCCGGGCACCAAGAAGAAATCGAGCGATCCTCTCTACAACGGCACAATCTTCCATCGCGTGATCCCGAATTTCATGATCCAGGGTGGCGACCCAATGGGCAGCGGCTTCGGGGGTCCCGGCTATCAATTTGAAGATGAGACCAAGGGGTCTCCCCACAAGTTCGATAAGCCGGGGAAGCTCGCCATGGCCAACAGCGGTCCGAACACCAACGGCTCACAGTTTTTCTTCACCTGCGCGCCAACTACTTGGCTAACGGGTAATCACACCATTTTCGGCGAAGTCGTTGAGGGCGAGGACGTCGTGGAAAAGATCGTCAATGTCCCTCGCAATCGTCAGGACAAGCCCAACAAAGATGTCAGCATTAAAACGGTCAAGATCGACAAAGTCGAGTAGTGCTTTGAGGAAGTGCGAAGGGCGGCACGAAGCCGCCCTTTTTCTGTGCACAAAAGATCAGAATGCAAAAGTGGAATGAGCTGCGATGATAGCCTTCACCAAACCCGGCATCGTGTATTCGTCGGCTTGGATATTCACCGGCAGTCTGAACTCCCGGAGCGTATCCGAAGTCACAGGTCCAATTGAGGCCGAACAGACACCCTTTTGAAAACACGCATTCGCCGCCCGTTTGCCGATCAGTTCGACGAAATTCCGTACTGTCGAAGAACTTGTAAAGGTGATCACCTGGGGCCGCTGTCTCTCATTTTCGAGCGCAGCCAGCAGACGCTCACGTGATTTCGCCGGCACCACCGTCTCGTAGGCTTCCACTACGTCCACTTCTGCTCCAAGCCTTCGCAGTTCGCGGGGAATGACATCGCGCGCTACTTTCGCCCGCACCAGCAGCATTCGCTTCCCGTTCACCTTCGCCGCCAATGCTTCCACAACCGCTTCCGCAACGTATTCCTTCGGTGTCACGTGAACTTTCAAGCCATGATCTACGATCGCCGCCTTGGTCGCGGGACCAATGGCCGCGATCTTCAGTTGCGACAAGGTATCGCCGCCAAGCTTCAGTTTCTCCATTCGCTCGAACAGCGCTCGCACGCCGTTCACGCTGGTCAGGATCAGCCAGTCATAGGTATCGATAGCGCGCAGGGAGGAATCCAGCGGAGCAAACGACTGTGGCTTGCGAATTTCGATAAAAGGAATCTCCAGGACGCGAGCACCGAGACCGCGAAGATCGTCGGAGAGCGAACCGGCTTGTTTCTTGGCGCGCGAAACGAGAATGCGCACACCGCGAAGAGGTTTTACTTCCTGGCTGTTTGCCTTGGCCATGGCGTTTAGGGCTGCGACGGCGCCGCAACTGTTTCGCCGTAAACGTCTTCCAGAATCTTTGTGGCCCCGCGCGCCAGCAGAGTTTTGCCCACCTCTTCGCCGAGCTTTACCGGATCGCTTCCGCTGCGCACTTCACGCAGAATTTCGGTGCCGTCGGGGCGAGCGCAAATCGCAGTCAGGTGCACTTCGCCATCCTTCACCTCTGCAAATGCGCCGATGGGAACCTGGCAGCCACCCCCGAGTTGGTTGAGTAACGCTCGTTCTGCCGTGGTTGTCGCTCGTGCGTCGCGATCGTCGAGAAAACTCAGAATCTCGCGCATACGCGTATCGCCGAGTCGAATTTCAATGCCAAGTGCACCCTGTCCCGCCGCTGGGCACATGGTGTGTTCGCTGATGATCTCCTTCACCAGTTGCGTCTTTCCGAGCCGATTCAGTCCTGCAAACGCCAGAATGATGGCATCGTATTCGCCATGCTCAAGCTTGCGCACGCGAGTATCGACATTGCCGCGAAGCGGATGGATATCAAGATCGGGGCGCTGCGCTTTGATCTGTGCTTGCCGCCGCAAGCTGCTCGTGCCCACCCGCGCGCCTTGCGGCAATGCAGCGATACTTTCAAACTTCACCGACAGAAATACATCGCGCGGGTTTTCCCGGGTCGTTACCGCAGCCAGCTCGAATCCATCCGGCAGCTGCGTCGGCAGGTCTTTCAGACTATGAACCGCAAGATCTACCTTGCCGGCCGCCAGGGCCTCCTCGATTTCCTTGGTGAACATGCCCTTCGTCCCAACCTTGGCAAGTGCCACGTCGAGAATCTTGTCGCCCGTGGTCTTAATGATCTCAAGTTCGACTTCGTGCCCGCGCTCACGCAGCAGCGCGGAAATGTGGTGGGCCTGCCACAAGGCCAATTGCGAACCGCGGGAACCGATACGTAAGGTCGCCATGAACTGCGGTCTACTTTCCTGGGCCTTTGGACGGCCCGACATTTCCGGAATTCGAAGCTGCTTCGATCTTCGCTTTTTCACGAAGATTGAAAATCTTGCGCACTAGTTCGATCACGGTTGTCGACTCCGGCTCTTTCGCCGCGGTTTTCAAAGTGGTAATCGGGGTGTGCATGATCTTGTTAATGATGCCGCGAGTCATCGCTTCAACTGCGAGTTCCTGCTCGGGCGTCAGTTCGCCCAATCGTCCGCGAACCCGGTCGATCTCGGCCTGCCGCACCGTCTCCAGGTGCTCCTGCAGCGAAACAATTGTCGGCACCACGTCGAGGGTCCGCAGGCGCTCTTCAAACTTTTCGACTTCAGCGTTAACGATATCTTCGGCGTGCCGCGCCTCTTCGGTTCGATCCGAGAGATGCGACTGTACCACCTGCTGCAAGTCGTCGATGTTGTACACGAACATGCCGTCAAGATCGTTCATCTTCGGATCAACGTCGCGAGGTACCGCGATATCGACGAAAAACATCGGACGATTCTTGCGGCGGGCCAGGAATTTCTCGCCGTGCTCTTTTCTGAAAATCGCAACCGGGGCGCCCGTAGAGCTCAACACGATGTCGGCTTTGTCGACGGTGTCGTACAGGTGCTCGATGGGAATGGCTTCCCCGTTGAACTTCTTTGCCAGCGCCACGCCGCGCTCATAAGTGCGGTTGGCGACATAAATCTTCGCCGCGCCATGGGCTATAAAATGTCGCGCTGCGAGCTCGCACATTTTCCCGGCGCCGACCAGGTAAACCGACTTACCTTGCAGCGATCCGAAGATTTTCTTAGCCAGTTCCACCGCAACCGACGCAATCGAGACCGACGAACTGGCAATCTGGGTATCGGTGCGAACTTTTTTCGCCACCGCAAATGCACGCGTCAGCAGCGCATCCAGCTGGGAATTCACCGCGCCAACGGCTCGGGCGGTTGCGTAAGCTTCCTTCACTTGGCCGAGAATTTGCGGCTCGCCCACAACCATCGAATCGAGGCTCGAGGCTACGCGGAAGATGTGACGCACCGCTTCCGTCTCGCGAAACTCGTAGAGGAATTGCTCGTACTGGCCCGGTTCGATGTTGTAGAGAGCCTTTAGAAAACCGCGCATGTCGACGGTTCCGTTCGTCGAACGCGCCATCATCTCGACGCGGTTGCAGGTCGAGACGATCATCCCTTCTTCAATCCCAGGATAATTAGCCAACATCTTCGTCGCTTCCGGCAACCGGCTCTCCGGAATAGCGAACCTCTCACGCACTTCCACAGGCGCGGTCTTGTGGTTCACGCCAATGACGAAGAAGTTCATGAAATGTTGAACCTATGCAGGTGGCTGAAGTAGTTTGCTGCCCACGCGCCCACCGCCGCCACGAACGCGAACGCAGCCAAGTAGGCAGCTTTACGGCCTCGCCATCCGGAATTCCAGCGGGTGTACAGCAACAGCATGTACACCAGCCACATAATGATCGAGAGCAGCACCTTGGGATCGATGAAGAACAGACTGCCAAACTTGTTTTCCGCCAGCACCGATCCAGCAACCAATCCGAAAGTCATGAACGGGAAGCCGAGCAGAAGAGCGCGATAGCCGATCTCGTCGATGGTTTGCAGCGCCGGCAACCGCGAAATGAAACTTGCCGGATGCTTTGACTTCAAACTCTTCTCCGCTAGCAGATAAAGCAGACTCGCACCGAAGCTCAGAAACAGCCCAGCGTATCCGGTGAAGATCAGCACGATGTGCACGATCGTCCAGCTATTCTTTAAGAGGGGCGAAGAGAACGAAAGCGGATGCGGCCCGATCGCTGAAGCAAAGGTCAGGAAGAAGACAAGCGGAAACACGAAGATGCCCGGCGAGGTTGTCCTGTACCGGATGAAGAAGATCATGAATACCACCATGATCACGAACGCCAAGAGCGACTCCGAATGGTGTACCGAGGCGGTAATCTTGCCTTCCAGCACCGCGAACTCGACCAGAGAAACCAGTTGGAAGGTCATCCCCAGTCCAACCGCCGGGCCCGCGACGCGGGCCAGCACGTCTCCCCGCTTGCTCAGCAGCAGCAGCGAATAGACCAATCCCAACCCGTAGAACAAAACCGCTAATCTGAGCCAAAGCAGTGGCATAAGAAATGTTCGGAATTGCGCTTACCGTTATCAAAAGTATACAGTTAGCGCCTCCAAGCGTAGAACATGAATCACAAGGACTTGTGACCGAGATCACAAGAAGCACGGTGTGGTTTTGCGCGGTTGGATGAAAGTAGCTGAATTCAGTACAACCCCGAAGGGGAGCCTAAGGTTCCTAAGGTGGACAATGGCGATCCCAACGGCGCTCACGAAACTCCTGAAGAGCAAAAGCCTCATCTTCGTGCTGGTTCTCGGAAATGTCGCTCTCGCACTCACCATCATGGTGCAAGGGCAGATCATTCAAGGCCAGAAACACCTGATCCGGCTTCTCTTTCAGGACTCCGCCGAACTCACTGCGTACAAACTTGCAGCCATCGCCAAAAAACACTGATCGTCCAAGTTGCGACCAAAAGAAACCGGCAGCCTTGTGGCTGCCGGTTGTTCTTGCACGAAGTGCCGACTAGTCGTCGCGTTTCTTCAAAGTCGGACGATCATCGTCATTTGTCTTGCTGTCCCCCTGGGAACTGTCCGCGGTCGTGCGGCGCAGCGTCGGACGGTTTTCTTTTTGATCTTCCACCTTGTGTCGATTTTCCAAGGTCGCTAGCCGTGACTTCACAACCTGGAATTCCGAAGTGTCGTCGACGTATTGATCACGCTGCGGAAGGATTTTCGCGATCTCCTCTTGCGACTTCTCAATTCGATCGGGCGTCTGAGGATGGGTGGAGAACGCCTTCGACAACGAGCCCGGCTTCTTCTTCTCCTTCGCCTGCACCTTTTCAAAGAATGCTATGAACGCCTGCGGGTCGTATCCCGTGGCGTACATATATTGCAATCCGAGATAATCTGCCTCAGCCTCGAAGCCACGCGAGAATTTCAGAAACGTCATCGGAAGCGCCAAACTCGCTGCCGACTGCAAAGCGTACCCCAATCCGCCTCCGACGAAAATAAGCGGGATGGAAGCGATGTTTGCGATTTGTCCACGAGTCATCTGGCGAGTAGCATGCCGGGCCGCAACGTGAGCAATCTCGTGAGCCATTACTCCGGCGAGTTCCGCTTCTTCGTCAGCCGCCAGGATCAACCCTGAATTTACGTAGAAGAATCCGCCCGGGAGCGCGAATGCGTTGATCTCGTCGGAGTCCACAACCTTGATTGTGAAAGGAACTTTCGCATCGGAATTACGAACCAGGTTCTGTCCGATACGGTTCACGTATTCGGTTACGACCGGGTCCTGCACCAGTTTCATACCCGACTCAATCTGCATGGCATAGCCTTTGCCCATGCGGATCTCGCTCTCGATCGAATACCAATCGCCCGGACTTTTGCCCGTACCAATGTGGCGATTGCCGATCGCGGAAACATCGTCACGCGACCCATCGTGCTTCACATCAGTCGCCTTCGGCAGATTTTCCGTCGCCTCATGCGCCAACGGATCTTTGGCGTCTTGCGGTGCGGGCTGTCCTTCCGGTGCGGCCTGTGTGTTGCTATCCGTTGCTGGCGGTACAGGTGCGGTGCTTGCAGCCGGTGCAGAAGTATTCTGCGTGTCCGCTGCACCGCTTCCCGTCTGCGCCGGTTGGGTGGGCGTGGCCGTTGGCGACTGAGTGGAAGTTCCAGGCTGCGCGGGCGCGGTCTGCGCCACGGCGAAGCCGGAAATCGCGAATGCAACCGACAGGACGAGCGGTTTGTACATCATTTTGAAACTCCCGATGGATGGGTTGTGCAGCATTATAGGCCTATCGGTCGCCGCAGAAACTTCAGGCCGCCGACCCCACACAAATCTCTACCAAGCAAACACGTAAACGGGCAGCCCTCGGCGAGAACTTCCCTAAATGCTGCTCATCTCTACTTCTTTGACGTGCTGGAACTCTTAGAGGTAGTCGAACCGACGGTCTTTTTCTCATCGACAGGTGCTGCATTTTCCAGGATCTCTACGTCAGTGGCCCGCCACTCTCCCGTTTCGTCCTGCTCGGCCGTGACCCGAACCTGCGTCCCAGCTGGCAGTGACGTCGGCACCGGCTTCTTGCGTTCCGATCCTGGCATCTCGCTGTCGTAGCGGAATTTCGCGCCGCTCACATAAACCCGCCGCACGCTGTGATTGCGTCCTTGGACATAGAGCCACGTATCTGAAGTCCCGGGGCCACTTACCACCGTGCCCGCAAACGACCCGGGAGCAGCCGCCAGCGCCTGGTAAGACGCGACCATCGTAACCACGGCCAACAGCAACACCTTCATGCCAATGTGAGATGCGCTTTCAGCCCAGCTCGTTTTCGACGCCTCCGGCATCCAGAAATTTTGCCCTAACACTCACAATTCTATGAGAATCGGGAGACTTGGGTTATCAAATTGCACTTAATCATAGAGGTACGTGTCCCGAGTAGATTAGTAATCTTATTCTTTACCTAAGCTAAGTAGCTGCAGCACAAAAACTTGGCCGGTTGCGCTGAGAGCTCCTCGTGCAACCGGGCGCGTGCGCGAGATGTAAGAAGCTCCCCAGAGTGGGTAGATTTTTATCCAAACTGAGGGCGCAAACTCCCCCCGGGGTCCAGGAAGAATGAAAAAGGTCCTATTAGCGGCAGTGTTAGGGTTGAGTGTTTCAGTATTCGCCGGGCAGACCTCGACTCCTACACGTGGACAACAGTCGGGCCCCTCGAACGTGCCCTCTGAGGCTGGTGCTTTGCGCGTCAACACGCCCAAAGCCAACGAAACCATCGCCCAGACATTTGTCCACGTCACGTACCAACTCACCAACACCGGCGTTTCGGCGGCAGCCTCCCCCGACTTCACAGTTCAACTCGACGGCAATGACCCCGTAAACACCACCGCCAGTGACTACACCTTTACCGGGCTCACTCCCGGCGCACACACCGTCACTGTCACACTAGTGGACGCCAATGGCTCTCCGATCGCGAACTCTTCTGTCTCCACCAAGTTCACTGTCGTTGACGGCACCCGCACTGGGCGGACCCCTTCCAGCTTCTTTTTCCCGACATCAAATTTTCGCATCACCACCAGAGAGATCGCCTCACTCCGTGATGCCGGCACGCCCCTGCCAATGCTCTCTTTGGTCGGGTTCGCCGTATTGATCGGTGGCATCTGCACTGCGGTTCGCGTTCGCTAAATACGTCGATGGCAGGGAAAAGGGCGCCGCAAAGGCGCCCTCGGTTTTTGCTCGAGAGTGTTACTCTCCACTCGCCTTCTGTTCGACCTCGTGATCTTGTTTCTGAAACAGCGTCCACGGTCCCGCGATCATGTCGTGTAGTACCGGAGCCTCCCAGTTATATTCCGGATGGGCTTTCAGAAACGGAGCAGCCACGAAGTTGTCTCCGCACGGGTGCCCAATGCGTGCGTAGAAACTCATCTTCTTGGTCATCTCCGCGTCAGCGGCTTTTCCGTTCACCGCTCCCATCGGATCGTATGGCTCCAACTCCCACCCCTTTTCCGCGTTTGGATTGACATCCCCATGGCCGCAAAGCGTGTGCATATCCGCGTGCTGCTTGCCTTCAAACGCATCTTCGTGATCGCTCATGAACGCACGGGCTGTCTCAACGGTAATTTTCCCCTTGTTTTGGCGGATCACCTGCTCCCACCGCTTCCGCCGGGCATTCGGTGAACTTGAAGCATCGTTGATGTCGAAAGTCGTTTCATCGTGAATCAGCTTCGGATCGATGGGGAAATTCGATCCCACGAAGTACCCGTCCTTCGTGCGATCCACCGCCGAATGCACCAGTCCTAACTCGACCCGTGCGATCTCATTGTTTTTCTGATCGGCCAACAGCCAATCGTTGGCGTAGGCGCCGTTGTTGCCTTCCAGCATGATCTTGATCCACTCATCGATGTCTTTCGCGTACTGCATCGCCTTCCGCGATCGTGCGAACTCCGGCTGGCCGTTTGGATCGAACCCGGCAAATGCCGTAATGGTCGTCTCCGTGACGACCAGCCCTTGTTCATTCATCCCGTAGTCGTCGCCGCTGGTGATTGTTCCTGGATAGCCGTCCATCAGGATGTGCAAACCCTTCGCCGGCACGATGTCGAAAATAATTCTCCAGCGTTCGCCTACCATGTACGACGTCCAGTTGTTATGCGCGATGACGATCTTGCCATCGGACGTGTAGCTCCCCGTCGCAACGAACGCACTGCAATTGCCCGGCGCCACCAGCCCCGGCGGATTCACCTTTCCTTGCAGCTTGTTCAGGTACGGAACGTAATAGTCGGCGACCTCTTCCATTCCATTCAAAGCCACCACGTCGTCCAGCGTCAGCGTCGATCCCTTCGCCGCCAGACCTTCTTGAATTCCCTTCAGTTCGGACTGGTATTCCGGATCGATTTTCGGCCAGAGGATGTCATGCGCCACGTGCCGGAAAAATTCCCAATCATGTTTGCTGGCGTGGGTATCGTGGAGTTGCACCACCTTGAAACCGTCTTCGATCTCGGGCGCGAGCAGATAGCCGTGCTGAAAGCCAATATCTTCAGGCTTCCCTTCCAGGTGCAAGTAGACCCAACCCCCACGATCGAAGCGATACGCGTGTCCCAATCGCGCCTGGATTGTGTCCGGCGCCTTTTCCGCGAAGACCCCAATGGCCAGTAACATGAAAGCAAAGATCGCCCAAATTCTGACCCGCATACGTAGCTTCCTCCAGAATGATGCCGATGAGTGTACCGCAACTTGAAGCCGCTACAAGGAAGATGCGAAATCCGGCGACGTCATCGGAGGAGGTGCGCTAGCGCGTACCTCGCACTGCCCTCATCTCGATCCCCAGTTGCTGGCATTTCTTGTAGAGATGACTGCGCTCCAGTCCAAGCGCCTTGGCGGTATTGGTGATGTGATGTTGCTGCCGCTGCAGTTCCGCAAGAATCGCCTCACGTTCGTATTGCGCAACCCTCGGTGCTAGAGGACCGATGCCCGGTTCGCCACCCGAAGGCATGCCCGATTGTGCCTCTGGCAACGCCAATTCAACCGTGGAACGATCCACTTCCCCTGAGACGGCAAGCAGCAACAAACGCTCGACAACGTTGCGCATCTCCCGTACGTTCCCTGGCCACGAATATCTCTGCAGGGATTCAATCGCCTCGGCTGTAAACGGAACCGGCTTCCATCCGTTCTGAGAACACACTTGCGCTGCAAAGTGTTTCAGCAAAACTGGAATGTCTT
Source organism: Acidobacteriaceae bacterium (assembly GCA_003151155.1). Lineage (GTDB taxonomy): Bacteria > Acidobacteriota > Terriglobia > Terriglobales > Acidobacteriaceae > Korobacter. The sequence continues at coordinate 42,901 of PLWX01000072.1, read as the reverse complement.
CTTTACGCTGCCGTAGCGGGGGCAACACGAGCGGAAATACATAGACTCTGTGAAACAAGTCTTGCCGGAACTTCCCCTCCTTCACCAGGTCTTCGAGGTTGCGGTGCGTGGCCACCAGTACGCGCACATCGACAGGAATCGATTTATCTCCGCCGACCCTCTCGACCTCTCCCTCTTCCAGCACGCGCAGCAGCTTGGCCTGCATAGCCAGGGGCATATCTCCGATCTCGTCGAGAAACAGCGTGCCGCGGTGCGCCTGCTCGAACTTTCCGATGTGACGTTGTGCTGCTCCGGTGAACGATCCTTTCTCGTGCCCGAATAACTCCGACTCGATAAGTTCCGCCGGAACCGCAGCGCAGTTCAACGTCACGAACGGGCCGCCGCGTCGAGCACTTTTCTCATGCAACGTGCGCGCGACGAGTTCCTTACCTGTGCCCGTCTCTCCGTAGATGCAGACCCGGGCTTCGCTCGCGGCAACACGCTCGATCTGCGCCATCACCCGCCGCATCGCGTCGCCGCTCCACACAATTTCGTGCTTCCCCACCCGGCTGCGCAGATCGCGATTTTCCACCTCAAGCCGTTTCAACTTCAACGCGTTCTCGACGGTCAGCAGCAACTTGTCGGTCGAGAGTGGCTTCTCCAGAAAATCCAACGCGCCAAGTCGCGTCGCCTTCACCGCCATCTCAATGTGCGCCTGCCCCGACATCATCACCACCGGCGCCGCTACGCCAGCATTCTTCAGATCTTCCAGAAGAGCCAACCCATCACGGTTCGGCATCACGACATCCGAGAGAATTAAATCGAAGGGCCTCGACTTAGCCAACTCCAGCGCGCGGGCAGCGTTATCGCAAACCGTCGCCTCGTGTCCGGCCAAACGAAAAGCCCGTGAAAGCGAAGCCAGTGTGTTGGCTTCATCATCCACGATCAGAATGTCGGCCTTCGTCAAGCGTTCGCTCCGATTGCGGCCGTGGACCGCGGAAGATCGATGATAAACGTAGTTCCCTGTCCCGGTGTGCTTTCCACATTGATGGTCCCGCCGTGGTCGGTCACCACCGATTGCACAATCGCCAGTCCCAAGCCTGTGCCGTGCTGCTTAGTGGTGTAGTAGGGGGTAAAAAGCCGCTCACATTCCTCTTTCGTCAATCCGGTTCCGGTATCCGCCACTTCGATGCGCACCGAGTCCTCGCGGGCTGCTGTATTGATCGTGATCGATCCCCCTTGCGGCATGGCGTCCAATCCATTCAGAACCAGGTTCGACAGCACGCGATGCAACAGCTCAGGATCGACCGCGATTACGGGAAGGTTTGGATCCAAATGCAGAATCATCGTCACTGCATTCCCGCGATCCTTCAGTTCCGGCTGGTGAAGTGCTGCCACTCGTTGCACAATCTCATTCACCCGCACTGCCTGCAATTGCGGCTGGGGCATCTTCGAGAAATCGCTGAACCGTTGAATAATGGCCTTAAGGTTCTGTATCTCAGCCATCAGCGTCGTGGTGCCTTCATCGAATATTTCGTCAAACTCCTGCGGCGCCATCGTGCGTGCTTTCACCAGGTTCTCTACCGTCAGTTGCAAGGGAAACAGCGGGTTCTTCAATTCATGAGCTAAGCGTCGCGCCAGTTCTCTCCAAGCCGCCACGCGTTCGCTCTGCACCAGCCGCTCGCGCTGCTCGATCATCTGCGCAGTCATGCGATTGAAAGCTTCGGCAAGGTCGGCTATCTCGCTGCTTGCCCCATGCGGGTTAACGCTCACATTCCAATCCCCTGCTGCAATCTGCCGTGAAGCTGCCGCCAGTTCCACGATCGGGCGAGTCACCCGGCCGGTGATCCACAGACTCACCGCAATCGCCAATAAAATTCCAAGTCCTCCCACCGTGAGCGCCACCGCGCGGATGTGGTCTTGCAGCGCGATCAGCTCGCGACGCGGACTTCCAATCAACAGCACGCTCACCACTCCCCCCGCACGATCCATCAACGGAATTGCAGCTGTGAACATGCTGTCCTTCCGATCAGCCGTCGTGTAAACAATCGCATTGGCTTCGGTGCGCCGTTCGATCGCAAGTTGGATGAGAGGCTGATATTTTTCGGGAGCTACCACCGCCCCGTCGAGGCTCATGAGGTCTTGTGCTTGAAACCCGTTAGCGCCGACGCGATAAAGCATGATCTGCACGCCCGCTGGCGTGGCCAGCGATTGCAGGAATTCCTTATCGAGTCGCTCGCCACCGACGAGAAACACTGTGTTCTCACCCGAACGAATCGACTTCGATGCGAACATCCCAATCGCACTACCCTGCGGCAGTTCCTCTTTACTTAAATATGGAACCGCTCCCGCTTCAGGGACAGGCTCTTTGTATCCAAAGCGTGCCGGCCACTGAGCTGAACTGATGATGCTTCCATCCGCCCCGAGTAAGATGAGAAAGTCGAGCCCGTACTCCTGGGCCAGAATCCCTGCTTCGTTCAAGTAGGCCGACGACTCGCCGCCGCGACCGAGTTCGAAGGCAACGCGACTCACCTCTTCGCTGCTTCCCATCCGATCGAGTTGCTGCTTTACCTCCAGGCCATGCCGGTCGAACTCCCGATGGAACTGTGCCACCAGCGCATTGGTTCGTTCTTGATCGGCCTGCGCGAACGCCTCACGTGTGCGCAACGACACCGTGTACGCCACCGCCGCGACGGCGACAATCACCGTCAGCGAAAACATCAACAGCAGGCGCTGGCGCAAGTTCATTTGCCATCCTCCAGCCAGAAATCCGCAACCCGAATCATGCCGTCCGAATGCAGCACGAAATCGTGAACCCGCGGGCTGAAAGCCACGGCTCGCGGCAGATAGAGCAAAGGAATTACCGTGTGCTTGGCGAGTACATCCTGCTCCTGATGAAACACGGCGGCCACATCATTCGCCGGCACGCGTTCTCCCATCCCAAGTTGAGCGGTTATATCAGCAAACGCCGCCGCGGGATTGGTTTCTTCGAGGTGAATCCGTGTCAACCGCAAGGCACTCTTGGAAGTTCCAGCTACTGCCCGCACGTTCAGGCCCGCATCGCGGGCATTCAGCGCTAGTCGCTCGGCAATCAACTGCAACACTGGATCGCTGCCCTCAACCGACAACGTGATCTCTCCACGACTCACAGCCGTCGGCACCGCATTCGCGTGCGGCGGTGCCGTGTTCATCAGGAAGCCATAACCGCTCAGCCAATTCGGGAGCAGGCTCGCTGAGACTTCTCCCTCCTTCTGAAACACAACATTGAACAACGACGCTCGATCGAGGCTCATCGAAAGCACTTCGCGCACCCTTGCATCCTGTGTCGCGGGAGATTTGTCGTCCACCACCAGCGCGATCAAATCCGAGTCGCGGGAAACCAGCAGATGCATGTGATCCTGCTGCGCCCGCCGAAGTTGATCCGCCGGCACCTCCACCACATCCGCGCGTCCAGCACTCACGTCCATCCATTGATCGCGCAGCGATCGTCCACCGCGCATCTCGATCGCATTCACAAACGGCCTCGACCGCCAGCTGTCATCAACGGCATTCAGCGTCACCGCACCATTCGACACCGATCCGAATCGAAACGGCCCCGTGCCTACCAGATTTCCGCTCTCATCTTTGCGCACAATGGCATAACGCGAATTGGCAAGAATTGCCGGAAGATTCGGCACCGCCGTCTCGGATTCGAACACCACCGCATCGCCCGCCGCGTGCACCGCTCGCCACGGACAGCCGCTACAATCCTCCGCCGTCAGGGATTGCACGACCGTCGCTGCTGACAACGGTGTGCCGTCCTGAAAGCGTACGCCCGGGCGAAGCCAAAGTTGCCATCGCCGATCATCACTCTGCGACTCCCAACGCACGGCCAGTGCGGGCTGCACAGAACCGGCGCTGTCGAGTTGGGTGAGCGAGTCGAAGACCAGGGTTCGCAGCGCGCTATTCATCCACTGCGAAGCGTCGGCGCGCATCTCCACTCGAAGCGTGCCTCCCTGTCGCGGACGCGTACGCGCGCCCGCGCTTGCCAACAACAGGACGACGCTACTGGCCGCAAGCAATAGAGACGCTGTACGCCTCATATCGTCCTCCTGTCGTGTTATGCACCACAAGGTTCGCGTCCGTACCGTCCGATGATGTCCACAGCGCAGTGATCTCGCTATCAAAATTCAAGGGCGCACTTACCAGCACCGGTTCACGGTCCGGTACCTCGTAGGCTCGCAGCGAATCGTTACCATTGCTTGACGCGCTTACCAGGAGTTGCGTTCCCAATCCACAGGCATCGTGAACTGCCGCCAGGTCGCTACCCCAGTCGCCGCTGACCGACGCCGTTACACGACGCTCATTTACCCCGTCGCTCTCACGGACCGCGCCATCGGTCGAGGCGAGAATCCATAGCGTGTAGTTACTGCGCGGCAGCTCAGCGGCAGTGAAGAACGGCGCCACAGGCTTTCCGATTCCCGGCAGCAGCGCCCCCGTGAAGAAATTCCGGGCAGAGTTAAACAACGCTTTTTGTGAACCCATCGGCCAGGGATCATCACTCTCGCGGCACGTAACGTTGATAGGCATCGATACGCTGCTGCTGCAAAGTAATCCGGGAAGGTAGGCGTCGAAGAGATGATCGCGTGGAATCGCGAGTTTGCCCCGCAAATCTCGCGGAAAGGGCCGCGAATGAACGACCGGAAATGCTTGCTCCAGTTCGTATTTCGTTCCTGTCGACCGATAGAGCGAGACATTGTCAGCATCGAGCACTACGAGGTGGGTGTCGTTGCCCGCGTGAATCGTAGCGAAATCGAGAATCGCACTTGCCTGCGAATACACAAGCGTCTTCTTCAAGGTCATATTGGGCCCAGCTTGCGCTATCGTCGCATTGCCGTTTCGCGGCACTGGAACCATCGCAACCTTGGTGTCGCTGCCCTGCTTAACTTCGGCGATCCAGAGCCAACCCTGAAGATTCTCCGAAAGCGTGACCGATATCGAGGTTGCGGCATTGTCCGCGCTGCGAATCTGGATTCCATCCACCCGCAGTTGCGCCTCGATCCCGCGCCTGATCGCCGGAAGTTCCTCATTTGCGATTGCCGATTGGTTGCGGATAGCGAGTGTTGCCGTGCCCGGCCCGGAGATATTCGCGATCTCCTTCGCAAGTCTCGCGGACGGCCCCGCCCAAGTCGTCTCCGGCGCAGCGGCATAGGAGAACGCAGCGCACAAAGCCAGCACCAGGAGCCCGAAGCAAAGCCGTTTGTAGATCATTCTCTGCGGCGAATTATATTCTGACGTTCCCATCGCTGGCTCCATAAATCCATACTCGTGAAAACCGGGTGATCGAGGGCGGCGGATCCTCGATCACCCGGCCTTTTACTCGCCACACCAGTTGGCGAATCCCTCAGTGCTGTCCACCTTGCGCCGGCGGATCTTCCGCTTCAGTCTCAGCCCTTCCCGGCGCTCCGAAGCTCTTCATCACATCGTTGGCAAAGAAGAACTTTCCGTCGGATGGCACCATCATTACCTGGATCTTGTCCGACAGCTTCTCCGCCACGATCTTGTTAATCAGCAGCGGATTCTGTTTCAACACGGCTGCCTCACTCTTCATCCGCTCCGCATCGGCCACCGCCGTCACCCGAATCCGGTTCGCTTCCGCCTCCGACAACATGTTGCGCCGCTGCAACTCGGCCTTACTGTCAATCACCTTAGCTTCCGCGGCTGCTTCGGCGTTCTTGATCGTCGACTCCTTCCGCGCCTCTGCCTCTAGCTTCGATTGCTGAATCTGCTTTTCCTTCAGCGGCAGCGTGTACTGCATCGCGTCTGACTCGCTCTTCGCGGCAATCACCTTCACCTGGGCTGCCCCCTCGGCCTGTTTCACCGATCGTGCCTTGTCAGCCTCTGCCTCGAGTTCTGAAATGCGCACCTGCTTCTGCTGCATCTCCGTCTGTACTGAGAGTTGATCGTTCTGCTGCTCTTTCAGCAACAGATCTTCCAAGCCTTTGGCATACTCGGGCGGCAACTGGATATCGCGCAGCATCACCTCTTCCACGATGACGCCATCTTTCCCAAGCTTCTGCGTAATGATTCCCGCCGCACGCTGTCGAACCTCTTCGCGCTTTGTGCTGAAAACCTCGCGGACGTTGTAATTCGGTACGATCTCCCGCCAGGCGCTCGCCACGACCGGCGGCACCAGCTCGCTCTCAATCGGTTGCGGCAAGTGCGACTGGATGTAATCCAACCGCTTCGGATCGATGCGATACCGCACCGTGATCGCCAGCCCGAGCGACAATCCTTCTTTAGCCTGGACGGTTAACGCCCCTTTTCCATGCGCACCGGCGAGTTTCGAGTCTTCGACTCCAGTCGTGAACAGTTTGTCGCGCGTGTCGAACGTCTCCACGTGCTCCAGAACCGGTGTTACAAAATGCACGCCTGGATAGAGGGTGCCGGACAGCGTGCCGCGGGTTTCGCTCACTCGCACCCCCGCGGCTCCGCTAGGGACCACGGCAATACTCGCGGCGATCAGCATTGGAGCCCATGCCAGCGCAACGAACACCACCGTCATTCGCCAGCGCACCGGCTCCGGTTCTGCTACCGGAACACCGGCCGCGATAGAACGTCGAAACTGCAATTTGAGAAACAGATCGTACGCAACGATCGCTGCAGCCGCCGCGATCAGCCCAATTCCCAACGTCATCAGCAAATACTTGAACACCAGCATGGCAACCTCCTTAGAGTTGCTTCTTAGCTTTCGCCTGACTACTCTCGACCCGCACCGGCAATGCTCTTCCTTGGAAGAAAAGCCTGAACAGTCCGCCAAAGATCAGCTCTTCCACCAGCAGCGCGCACGACACCGAAAACACCAACCCACCCACCACCGTCAAGAATTCGATTGCGCTTTGCATGGCTTACCTCCACTCCTCTCAGTTACAACCCACCCGCTTGACCTGCCGCCGCCGCGGAACTCTGCGCCGTCGCCACGACCGTCGCGTCGGGCACTCCACCGAACACTTCGGCGATCTGTTCATCGCGCTCGCCACGAATTTCCACCGCGTCGCCCAGCTTCACCATCGTGAAGAGTTCTTCCAGGTCCTTCTGGCCCATTCGAATGCAGCCGTGCGATGCGGCCTTGCCGATCGACTTCGGTGCATTCGTTCCATGGATCCCATATCCCTTTTCGCTCAATCCCACCCAGCGCGTGCCCAGCGGATTCGTCGGCCCCGGCGCAACCACAGTGCCCTTGTGGTAGTAAGTCGGGTTCGCCAGCCGGCTCTTCACGGTGAAAGTTCCCTCAGGACTTGGCGTCGATTCCTTCCCAACTGCCACGGAAAAGATCTTCAGGACCTTGCCGTCTTCCATCAGCGCCAATCTGCGATCAGGAATGCTCACCAGGATCAACCGCGTCGGCTTCACAACCTCTGGTTCCGTCGTCTGCGCCACCGCGCTCACCGTCAGAAGAAGAACCACTGTTCCCATCCACTTCGCTTTGCCGTTCAGGTTGCCGATGAGCCGCCGCATATCGATTTCCTCTGGTCTGGTTTCCAACGCTTACGCCAGAGAGAAATGCACTGCAGTCACCAATCCGGAATTAGCTGAAATGAAATGAGTTACATTGCTCTTGGAGGATTTACATCGTGGCTACGGAACACGACCGTGTCAGGGCTGACACGAATCTTTTGGAAATCCAGAGCAGGACAGAGTCTCGCGCTGACGGCTGGCATCCGTTACGTGTACGCACCCACCGCACTTCTATAAGGAGAACTCACATGGACAAACTGGCGTTACTTGCACGTCTCGAAGCCAAGCCCGGCAAAGAGAAGGAAGTCGAAAACCTTCTTCGCTCGGCTCAAGCCATCGTTGAACAGGAACCGGGCACCAATGTTTGGTACGGCTTCCGCATCGGTCCAACCACCTTCGGCATCTACGACACCTTTTCCGACGAGCAGGGTCGTCAGGCGCACGCTACCGGCAAAGTCGTCGACGCGCTGAATGCCCACGCTGACCTTTTCGCCAAGCCACCCCAGATCGAAAAGCTCGAGATCCTCGCTTCCAAGTCCGCACAAAAAACCACCAAGGCTGCCTAGTCTCCTGGCGGGCAACGGATGTTCACAATTCTGTTGCTCGCCAGAACTCCCCTCGTTGTTGTATCCTCGCGTCCCACTTGGATCGGCAGGTTCAATCGCACATCTACGCCGATAAGGACTAGTCGCCATGTCAACGAGGAACCCTGTTCCCTTCGAAACTCCCGCCGACAAACCGAAACCGCCCGCGCCTTGGATTCCTCTTCTTGTCGTCGTCCTTTTAGCGGTCGCAGCCACCGTTATCCTGCGCATGCCCGCCGTCGGCGCACCGTGGGCGCAGGGCTATGACCCGCTCGGCCACTGGCTCATCTCCACCATTGTCGCCTCGATTCCTGTCATCGTTTTGCTCGGCGCGCTCGCCTCGAACAAAGTTCATGCCCATTGGGCCGCCGTCCTCGGACTCGCAGCCGCCATGATCACCGCCATCTTTGCCTTCCACATGCCCGGACGCATGGCCGCGGCCACTATGGTTTACGGCGCTGGATACGGCTTGCTCCCCATCGGCTGGATTATCATCAACGTCATTTTTCTCTACAACCTCACCGTCGTTACCGGGCGTTTCGAGATCATGCAGCACAGCCTGATGAACATCACCCAGGATCGCCGCCTCCAACTGCTGCTCATCGCGTTTTGCTTTGGGGCGTTCTTCGAAGGCGCCTCCGGCTTCGGAACTCCCGTCGCGGTCACTGCGACCATCCTCATCGGTCTCGGCTTCCGCCCTCTCGAAGCCTCGGCGATGTCTCTCATCGCGAACACCGCGCCGGTTGCCTTCGGCGCTCTCGGCACGCCTATCCTCGGGTTGAAAGGCGTTACCGGCATCAGCGAGATGATCCTCGGTGCCCAGGTCGGACGCATTCTGCCCTTCTTCTCTTTCATCGTTCCCTTCTGGTTGATCGTAGCTTTCGTCGGCTGGAGCGCCATGCTGGAAATCTGGCCCGCCATCGCCGTCGCAGGAATCTTCTTTGCCGTCCCGCAATATCTTGTCTCGAACTATCACGGTCCATGGTTGGTGGACATTGTTGCCTCCGTGATCTCCATGGGCGCGCTTGTCGCCTTCATGAAGTTCTGGAAGCCAAAACGCGTATGGAGATTCCCTGGCGAAGGTGACAACGTTGGCCACGACCCAAATCGCTATACGGGGGGCCAAGTCTTTCGCGCCTGGGTGCCGTGGATCATCCTCAGCGTCTGTGTTTTCACATGGGGCACACCACAAGCCAAGAAATTCCTCGACGGCCTCTCCGCGCCGAAGTTCCCGGTACACGGCCTGCATAACCTCGTACTCCGAGTGCCTCCGGTCGTTGCTGCGCCCACCAAAGAAGCTGCGGTGTTCGTGTTGAGCTGGCTCTCCGCCACCGGAAGCGGCATCTTTGTCGCGTCGATTGTCGCCGGCATCATCATGGGTCTCGGCCTACCCAGCCTGCTCAAGAATTACGGCGCCACGCTAATGAAGGTCCGCTACTCGCTCCTCACCATCAGCGCCATGATGGCCATCGGCTTCCTCACCCGCTATGGCGGACTCGACGCCACCATGGGCCTCGCCTTCGCCCGCACCGGCGTGATGTACCCGTTCTTCGGAACCATGCTCGGCTGGCTCGGCGTCGCGCTCACCGGCTCCGACACTGCGTCCAACGTTCTCTTCGGAAGCCTGCAGAAAATCTCAGCGCAACAGTTGCACCTCTCACCCACGCTGATGTGTTCGGCGAACAGCGCCGGCGGCGTAATGGGCAAGATGATCGACGCGCAGTCCATCGTCGTTGCCAGTACTGCGACAGAATGGTACGGCCACGAAGGCCAAATCCTCCGCTACGTCTTCTTCCACTCGATTGCGCTGGCAGCGTTGGTCGGGATCCTGGTGACTCTGATGGCTTATGTCTCGCCTTTCACCAAGCTGGTGATTCCCTAGGTGGAGCGTAGGCACGAAGATTTTTGGCGACGAATTCGAAATGCAACTTTGCGTCGGTGAGGGGTGCCTCACTCCGCGATCGTCTCCCCCGGCAGAATCGGACGGGTTCGCGGCAAAACGCCGCGCACGGCCAGGACTCCCATGAATGCAAGGACCGCCAGATACACGACCAATTTCACCACGTTGGTCGTCGGAGTCCTCGGCAGGGTCTTCCACAAAGTTAAGACCGCGGTCTGTGCAATCGTCACCGACCACACGGTCCCGTAGAAGTAGCGTCGCTCGATCCCTTCTCGCTTTGTGGACCGTCCCACTCGGGGGAGCAGGCCCAAAGCAGCGAGCACCAGCACGATGAGCAGGATCGGAAAATAGGCGTACTGGTAGATCTGTTTCATATACCAAACGCCGGTCGCCACGGCGATGATCGTTCCTACCAGGTTCAGCAGCGCGAAGTTGATCGCCGCATTCCAGGCAAAGGTGTAGCAAATCTTCCGGTACAGCGGATTCCGTTTATCCTCGTCGAACCGGATAATGTAAGGGCCATGTTCGCAGCCAGGCAGCTGCGCAAAATATCCGGCCACGCAAACGCAGACAAGCACAACTCCCAGCCACAGCCCATTCAGGCGGTTGAAGCCATGTGCGAAGAGGCTGAACGTCAGCGGTCCGGGGGCCAGGAAAAATACCCAGATCCAGATCGGCAGGTGGCAAATGCGATAAACCGTGGTGTTGCGCTCGCGAATCCTGCGTTCGTGCGCAAATTCAATCTTGCCCTTGTAGGCCATCGAAATGAGTTTCGCAGCCGCAGAACTTTCACGTCAACCGTTCCCAGAATCTTTCATGGCGTGGGAACAATCCCATTGCGCCGGGCAACGGTTCCCGGCATAGTATTGCGATCTGCTCATGACATCTTTGGCGAAACTCGCTCGCACGCTTTTCGCCTTCGCGATCGCCTGCTTCGGAATCCAGCACCTGCTGTATGCCTTTTCCCTTGGACCACGCCCCTCCCCACCGTGGACGCCGGCGAGCCCCTTCATCGTCGGTCTGATCGGAGGCCTCCTCGTGCTCTTCAGCGCCGCTATCCTTTTCGATCGCTCCACGCGACATGCTGGCGCTTTCCTGGCGGCCCTCCTGCTCGCCAACATCGCGATGTTTCATATATCGCCCATCCTCGCCCACCCCGACGATCCCAACCAGTGGATCGGCGCCTGCGAACTGCTCTCGATGTGTGCCGCCGCATTGCTGTTAGCCAGCACTCCGCCGGTTCGTCGCGGTCAAGCGTATCCGCACCTCTCCGTGTTGATCCCACGCCTTTTGCTGGTGTTGGCGCTCATCGATTTCGGCATCGCGCATTTTCGCTATGCCCATTTCGTCGCGACGTTGGTCCCCGCTTGGATTCCCGCTCATTTCTTCTGGGCTGAATTTGTGGGCGGTGCCTTTTTCGCGGCTGCCCTCGCCATCGCCAGCGGCGTTCAATTCCGTCTCGCGTCGATCCTGCTCGGCACCATGTTCCTGGTCTTCGTCGTCACTACGCATTTGCCGCGAATCGCCGCATCGCCGCACAACCCCGACGAATGGACCAGCGGCTTCGTCGCGCTTGCCATGATCGGCGTCTCGTGGATCACGGCCTCCATCCCTCCGCCGGACGCAAAACTCGCTTAGCCTCGAACGCGGTCAATGGATTTCGCACAAATCGATAAAGCTCTCTGTTCAATTCTTCGAACTTTCCAGGAACTGCACTAAGTACCGCGGCGTCAGCGCTTCGCCAGTTCCGCCGCGCATAAAGCCGTCAACACTCTGTTCAGCTCCACGCGAATAAAAGTTCGTTCTTAAATAGTCCCCAGCGGGTTTTCCCCAATTCCGCCCAAACTTCTCATCTACCTTGTGTTCGATCTGGCGCGCCACCATCTCGCCTACAACAAAACTTTGCAGATAGATCGGATCGGAACCATACATCGGATTGAACCCCCACACCGGGGCATCGTGCATATCCACTCCCAGATACTCCGCGTGAATGCGGTTATAGACCGACGCCGGATCCTTCTCCGGATCGGAATACGACTCAAACTCGGAAAGCGAATCCGCGATCGTGTTCCGCACCGTGTACAGCAGCTTCAACCGGTACGCCGCATCTACTACGCTCGCCTGCTCCGGTGTCAGCGTAAACAGTTTCGCGTTCACCTCGGAACGGTACAACAACAGCGCCATCACTTGCGCCATCCCTTCATCCATCGGTTCCGCGTAGTTGGCGCGCAAAAGAAACGATGGCTCATTCACCATCTGGTAATGCAATGCATGCCCGGTCGCGTGCCATAAGCGATCATAGAAAAAGATCCCCGAGTATCGGTTCGCCAGGATCTTTACCTCTTTTCCATACAGAATTGGATACGCCGCCCCTCCAAAGCCCAGGTCGGCAACATGCATTTCCACCGGATCAAGGTCGTATCCCAGGCTTGCCGCAAGTTCCTTCGTTTCCTTCCACCCGTCGTCGGTCGGAAACTTCTGCGCTTCAAAGTCGTTGGTCGCCTTCGAGAAAAAGAAATCGAGGTCCCACGGCTCGATCTTGGCAACGCCCAGTTCATTGCGCATCCGTTTCAGCAATCGCTGGTACTCCGGCTCCGTCTGTTCCTTAATCTGATCGAACCAATCGAACACCTGCTCTACTTCGAGTCCCTTCCGATGCAACAGAAAGATGGAAAATATTTCGTCCGAGTTCTTCACCGCAAGCTGGTTACGAAGCTGAATCGCCTTTTGAATTCGGGCGCCATTCACGCCCGTGATCTGGCTCGTTGCGCGCCAGGCTTCCTCCCGCAACTGTCGGTCCGGATTGTGCTCCAGTAAGTCCGTCACCTCGGCTCGTGAAAGTTGGCGGTCGCCCACTTTGAAGCGGAAGCCGTTCTCGTTCTGAGTGATCTGCTCCACCACCGCGGTCAGCGCCGGATCGTTCGTGATCTTGGTGTAAACGGCCTCGTTGAGATACAGCTTCTGCCGCTTCTTCAACAGCGAATCGGAAAACTTCGCATTCCTGAGATTGGCGAGGAACCTTTCATCCGACACCACCGTCCGGATCTGCTCCTGGATGGGCCTCGACGAAAGAGCATGGTCGCCTAAAGCAATCTTGTACTCTGTGCGCCAATAGTCGGCGTACAAGCTCTCTAACTGCTTTTCCCGTCCATCGAGTTGGCCGGCTACAGTGGCAGGCAGCTCCTGCCCTCCCGCCCCAACCAGGACCGCTAGCAACATCCCCACACGCAGCATCATGCGTGCCATTGAAGCACATGCGTGCCGGCCATCGTCAATCAGAAAGAGCGCCCGCGGGACCGCAGCTTCTATTGAATACACAGTCTCTTTCATGAACTTTTGTGGGTGTCGGACACACCCCGGTGGGACAGACTTCGTGACAGCGCAGGACTTTAATGCATTCGCGTGGGACACCATCATGAATCATCCACCGCTCTTTCTCTTCTTGTAACGACCCCGACAGCGGGGTAAATCCCGCGGCTGCGACGAAATAACCTCTAACCCTTTATTTTTGAATATTTTGCCTATAACTTCTTTGGCTGGAATATTTTGCGAGGTTTCGATAAGCTACTGAACCTACAGAGGGGTGTGGGAGGGGAACCCAGTACGAATGAGTAACCCCTGCAACGCCATTCCCCGCATAGACAAAGACTCGCTCCATCCATCACAGGAGCACACGCGGATTTACTGCGGAATGATCGATTGCCGCTTCAGTTACGCCGTCGCTGTGTGGGACGCCCTGCGCTCTTCGAATTTGCGGATTGAACCTTCGTGACGCAGGGTCAAGCCGATATCGTCGAGTCCTTCGAGGAAGCAGCGGCGCGTGAAGGGATCGACCTCGAACGTAAAGGCGAAGTCGGCGTTGTCATGGATCTTGCCGTTTTCCAGATCCACCGTGAGTTGGTAGCCCGGGCTTTGTTCGGCACGATGGCCGATCACGTCGACGTTTTCTTGCGAGGTAGTAATTGCAAGAATGCCGCTATTGCGGCAATTATTTTTAAAGATGTCGGCAAAGGCTGGCGCGATCACCACGCGGAAGCCGAAATCCTCCATCGCCCACGGTGCGTGTTCGCGCGAAGAACCGCAACCGAAATTCTTGCCCGAAACGAGGATCGATGCACCTTTGAATCCGGGCTGATTGAGCACGAATTCAGGACGAGGCTTGCCCTCCTGATCGAAACGCCAATCGAAGAACAGGAATGGGCCGAAGCCGGTGCGCTCAATGCGCTTGAGAAACTGCTTTGGAATGATCTGGTCGGTATCGACGTTGGAGCGCAGCAGCGGAGCGACCACGCCGGTATGAGTGCGAAATGCCTGCATGGCTACTTGTACTCCCAATCGCGGATATCGGTGAAATGGCCTTTGATGGCCGCTGCCGCCGCCATTGCCGGACTAACCAGGTGGGTACGTCCGCCTCGGCCCTGGCGACCTTCAAAGTTACGATTGCTGGTGGAAGCGCACCGCTGGCCGGGCGAAAGGATATCGGGATTCATGCCGAGGCACATCGAACATCCCGACTCGCGCCATTCGAAGCCGGCTTCCAGGAAAATGCGATCGAGTCCTTCCTCCTCGGCCTTGGCTTTAATGTGCTGTGAGCCGGGGACGACCATGGCATTCACTCGCGAATCGACATGGTATCCGCTGACGACCTTTGCAGCGGCGCGTAGATCCTCAATACGAGAGTTAGTGCACGATCCGATGAATACGCGATCGATCGTGATATCGGCGATTGCGGTGCCGGGCTTGAGATCCATGTAAGTGAGCGCACGCTCCAGCGATTGGCGCTGGCCTTCATCCGCAGTGGAATTGGGATTGGGAACTTTTTCGCCGACCGACACAACCATGCCGGGGTTCGTGCCCCAGGTCACCTGCGGAGCCAGTTCGGCGGCGGCGACCTTTTCCTCGCGGTCAAACTTCGCGCCGGGATCACTGTTGAGGGCTTTCCACTCTTTCACCGCCGCATCCCACGCTGCGCCTTGGGGAGCATATTGACGGTTGTGAACGTAGCTGAGCGTCGTATCGTCGGGACCGATCAGGCCGGCACGGGCACCACCCTCAATACTCATGTTGCAGAGGGTCATGCGGGCTTCCATGGAGAGGGCGCGAACCGCGGAACCACTGTATTCGATCACGTAGCCCGTAGCACCGTCGGTTCCGAGGCGCCCGATGATGCCGAGCGCAAGGTCCTTGGCAGTGACGCCTTCGGGCAGCACACCGGAGACCTCAATCTTCATCGTCTTCGGTTTGCGTTGTGGCAGGCATTGGGTTGCCAGTACATGTTCCACTTCGGAGGTACCGATACCGAAAGCGAAGGCGCCGAAGGCGCCGTGGGTGCTGGTATGGCTGTCACCACAGACGATAGTCATGCCTGGCAAGGTCAGGCCCAATTCCGGACCTATGACGTGCACGATTCCCTGCTCTTCGGAAGTGAGATCGAAGAGAGGAACGCCAAACTCGGCGCAGTTCGTACGCAGAGCGTTGATCTGTCGCGCCGCGATGTCATCCTTGATTACTAACCGGGGAGAGGTCGTGGGCACGTTGTGGTCCACGGTTGCAAAGGTGAGATCGGGGCGCCGGACCTTGCGTTTCGCGGCACGAAGCCCGTCATAAGCCTGCGGCGAAGTGACTTCGTGAACGTAGTGGCGATCGATATACAGGATGGGCGGCTGATCGTCGGGCACACACACGACGTGAGCGTCCCAGATTTTTTCAAACAGAGTGCGGGGACCAGACATCAATCAGTTCTCAGGAAAAACCCGGCATTCGGCCGGGGAGTTGTTAAACCGCGTGATAGGCGTAATGGCTGATTGCCATGTCCGCACATTGGCGCTCAATGGCAGCGCCGACCTCTGCGGTGGTATTGAATTTGCGCGATGATGCGACCAAATCGCGGGTGCGATAGCCATCGAGCAGCACGGCATTTACTGCCGACTCGATGAGGCGGGCATCCTGTTCGAGCTTTGCCGTGTGCCGAAGCATCATGGCAGCTGAATTGATTGCCCCGATGGGATTGGCAATTCCTTTACCCGCGATATCCGGAGCAGAACCGTGTACCGGCTCATACAAATCAACCTCGCCACCAATCGTGGCCGACGCGAGCAGCCCAAGTGAGCCGCCGATCACCGCAGCTTCGTCGGAGAGAATGTCGCCGAAAAGATTTTCAGTAAGCACTACATCAAACGCAGTGGGGGCCTGAATGAGACGCATCGCAAAGGAATCTACGTAAGCATGTTCGAGCTTCACGTCCGGATATTCTTTGGCGACTTCGTTCACAACCTGCCGCCAGAGCTGCGAGCACTCCAATACGTTCGCTTTGTCAACCGACGTCACCTTCTTGCGACGACCGCGAGCTTGCTGGAATGCGATGTGGGCCACGCGCTCGACTTCGTAGCGCGAGTAGCTCATGGTGTTGGTGGCGGTATCGTCTTTTAAGCCGCGAGGCTCGCCGAAATAGAGGCCGCCCAGCAGTTCGCGAACGATCATGACATCCGCGCCGAAAACAATATCCGACTTGATAGGAGAGGAATCGACCAGCGCCGGGTAAGCTTGCACCGGGCGCAGATTCGCAAAGCCACCTAGCGCCTGACGCAAAGCGAGCAGGCCCGTCTCGGGCTTCTTCTCGCGGGGCATGCCATCGAACTCAGGATGGCCTACCGCGCCAAGCAGCACAGCGTCAGCTTCCAGGCACGCGTGCAAGGTGCGCTCGGGCAGCGGGCTGCCGTGTTTACGAATGGCGACACCGCCGGCGTCCGCTTCGGTGAATTGGAATTCGTAGCCGTTGACATTCGCGATGGCGCGCAATACGCGCACGGCTTCGGCCGTTACTTCAGGTCCGACGCCATCACCGCTCAGCACTGTAATTTTGAGTTTCATGATCCCTTAACTGGTAGCAGCGTGCGCAGAAGCGCCAGCCGCGCGGGTAGGTTCAACCAAATCGGGCATTACACCCATGGCCATCTCTTCACGGATAATGCGCAGCAAGTGAGTGTCTTCCACCACCTTCACCTGGTCGGCAAGGTCGACAAAGCGTCGATAGACGTTGTCGAGATCGCGGCGCGTAAAGCGGTAGCCAAGTTCCTCGCAACGATGATTCAGGGCGCTGCGTCCGGAGTGCTTGCCTAATACTAACTTGTTATCGGGGACGCCAACGGAGTGCGGCGTCATAATCTCGTAAGTCAACGGGTTCTTGAGCACGCCGTCCTGGTGAATGCCGGCTTCGTGGGCAAAAGCATTGCGCCCGACGATGGCCTTGTTGGCCTGCACCTGAGCGCCAGTAATTTCAGAGAGCAGAGCGCTGGTGGGATAAAGCTGCTCAGTATGGAGCCCGAGCTCGTAGGGATAAGCGTCGGATCGTACCCGGATCGCCATCGCAACTTCTTCCAGGGAAGCGTTGCCGGCTCGTTCGCCGATACCGTTGATAGTGCATTCGATTTGCCGCGCCCCGGCCTCTACCGCTGCCAGAGAGTTAGCAACTGCCAAGCCAAGATCGTTGTGGCAGTGGCAGGAGAGAACAACGTCGTCGCGACGAATTCGCTCGCGAACGGCGCTGAAGATGCGCGTGATGTCAGAAGGAACCGTGTAGCCAACAGTATCGGGCAGGTTCAGGGTCGTGGCGCCGGCTTCGACCACCGCTTCGCATACCGAGCAAAGGAACTCAAGGTCTGTACGGGTAGCGTCTTCCGGCGAAAATTCGATGTCAGAGCACAGCGATCGCGCGAACCGCACCTGCTCAAAGGCCTGCTCAATGCACTGCTCACGCGTCATGCGGAGCTTGTATTTCAGGTGAATATCACTGGTAGCCAGGAAAACATGGATGCGCGGGCGGGCTGCATGCTCCAGGGCATGCCAGGCGCGCTCGATGTCCTTGGCGTGGGCACGGGCGAGACCGGCAATCTTGGGGCGTCGGATTTCGGCGGCGATCATCCTCACCGACTCGAAATCGCCTTCGGACGAGATTGGGAAACCGGCTTCGATCACGTCGACACCGAGGCGGTCCAACTGGCGCGCCATCCGCAGCTTCTCCGGCGCGTTCATGCTGCACCCCGGAGACTGTTCGCCATCGCGCAGCGTGGTATCGAAAATGGTGATTCTCGATCGATCCATTGGTCCTCCTGATCCCCAATACGAGCCACGGCCCGCGAGCAGGCCGTGATAAGAGAGTAACGAGCAGGAGGTGGATAACTCAAGTTTATAATTTTTATGTTTAGTATTAGAATATGTTATCCATAAGTTTTAGAAGCACTTGCACCGGGAGACTATAAGTGGACCTGTTTCAGATGGAAACCTTTCTTGCCGTGGCGCGCGAAGGCAGTTTCTCCAAGGCGGCCAAAAAGCTCTACCGGACCCAGCCGGCGATCAGCCAGACGATCCGCAAGTTAGAGGAAGAGATCGGCGAGGCTTTGTTCGATCGTTCTTCCCGGGAAGGACTCTTGACAGACGCAGGCAAGGTGCTGGAGGAGTACGCCCAGCGGCTGCTGAACATGCGAACAGAAGCGTTGGCGGCGGTCGGGGAGCTCCGCCAATTGGAGCGTGGGCACCTCAGCATCGGCGCCAACGAGGTTACGTGCCTCTATTTGCTCCCGATGCTCGACAAGTTTCGCGACCGCTGTCCTATGGTTTCGATCGCGGTGCAGCGTTCGCTGGCAAGCCACATCCCAGAAGAGCTTATGAATCGCAGCATCGAGTTGGGGCTGATCACCTACAAGGTGGATCAGCCGGAGTTACGGTCGGTGGTGATCTACCGTGACGAGTTGGTATTCGTCATGCCGCCGACGCATCCACTGGCCGGGGCCGGACAGCTCAGCATTACGCAGTTGGGGGCGGAAGTTTTTGTCGCGCATAACGTTCCTTCACCCTACCGCGCGAAGGTGATCGACACCTTTAAGCACAAGAATGTGCCGCTGCACATGCATGTGGAATTGCCGACCGTGGAGGCGATCAAGAAGTTTGTGGCTCGCGAGCGCGGACTGGCGTTGCTGCCCGGCATCTCGGTGGAAGATGAGATCGCGCGCGGAGAGCTGGCAAGCGCGAAGGTCAAAGAACTCGCGTTCGAGCGTAAGGTCCGTATCGTGTACCGCAGGAACTCAGCGCTCTCACACGCTGCGCGCGCGTTTCTTGATGTCGCAGAGAGCTTCTCCAAGCAAAAAGGCGGTCGATACATGTTCCAACCGGATCGCTAAGGCTGGGCAGAGAGCGACTCGAGAGCTATAATCGCGGCCACTCTACCGAAACCTGGTAACGGGAACATGGATGACAAGAAGCGGGACCATCAGCTTGGGATGGACCGCAGCATTACCCGCCGCGATTTCCTCAACGGCGTGGCCCTGACCGTAGGCGGCGCGCTCGTCGCACCTCAGATTCTCAACGCATTCGACAAACCCGATGCCCCGGCGGCGGGAGA
Organism: Acidobacteriaceae bacterium; assembly: GCA_003151155.1. Taxonomy (GTDB): domain Bacteria; phylum Acidobacteriota; class Terriglobia; order Terriglobales; family Acidobacteriaceae; genus Korobacter. Next base: position 23,544 of record PLWX01000072.1, on the reverse strand, counting down.
GTACTACCCGCCCGCGCTCACGGGGATGCGCGGCAACCACGAGGGGTCGTATACATACGCGCACCAGTTGCGCGATGGCGACTTCGCTAAGGCCGATTCGCAACCGGACCCAACGGGCGAAGAATACGACCTGGTGATTGTCGGTGGCGGCATCAGCGGATTAGCGGCAGCGCATTTCTATCGCAAGCAGGCGGGAAAGAATGCGCGCATCTTGATCCTAGATAATCACGACGATTTCGGCGGACACGCGAAGCGCAATGAATTCCGCGCCGGCAACCGAATGCTCCTCGGATACGGTGGGACGCAGTCGATCGAAAGCCCTTCGGAATACAGCACGGTTGCCAAGGGCGTGCTCAAGGACTTGGGTATCGAGCCCAAAAAGTTTTACAAGGACTACGATCAAAAGCTTTATGCGAAGCTCGGTACTGCAAATTTCTTCGATAAAGAAACGTTCGGCGAAGATCGCCTGGTGCCGGGAATGTTTTCCACGCCATGGCAGGAGTGGGTGAAGAAGACACCGCTGTCGGCTGCGGCGCAGCGCGACTTGGCGCGCGTGTACACAGAAAAAGTCGATTACTTGCCCGGCATGTCGCGCGAAGAAAAAATCGCCAAGCTGGCGAAGACCAGCTACGCCGACTACCTCACGAAATACGCGAAGTGCACGCCTGAAGTGCTTCCCTTTTTTCAATCGCGCACCAATGATCTGTTCTGCGTGAACATTGAAGCGGTACCGACAAGTGCGATTTTGCAGGCGGGGGACGATTACGGCATTCATTATGCCGGACTGGATGGATTGGGTCTCGGCAACGCGAGCGAAGGCCGTGGCGAAGAAAAGCAGGAGCCATACATCTTCCACTTCCCGGACGGCAATGCCTCGGTGGCACGATTGTTGGTTCGAAATCTACTGCCGGAAGCGATGCCGGGACACACGATGGAAGACGTCGTAACCGCGCATGCGGATTATGGCAAGTTGGATCGCGCGGAATCACCGCTGCGCATCCGTCTGAACAGCACGGTAGTCCGCGCACAGCATGTGGGCGACATTGCGACTGCGAAGCAAGTAGAAGTGCGGTATATGCAGGACGGCAAAGTGCGGAGCGTGGTTGGAAAGGCCTGCGTAATGGCCTGCTACAACATGATGATTCCCTACCTGTGTCCTGAACTCCCGGCGAAGCAGAAAGATGCTCTCGCGGAGGGCGTGAAAGCGCCGCTGGTGTATACGCACGTCGCGATTCGCAATTGGCAAATGTTCGAGAAGCTCGGGATGTGGCAGGTCGTTTGCCCAGGAAGCTATCACGTGTACGTCGCGCTGGATTTCCCGGTCAGCATCGGCACGTATAAGTTCCCCAGCCATCCGGACGAGCCGATGGTGCTGTTTATGTTGCGCACGCCCTGCAAGCTGGGGCTGCCACAAAAAGATCAATATCGTGCAGGACGTATGGAGCTGTTCACCACTCCGTATGAAACCTTCGAGCGAAACATTCGCGATCAACTGGCACGGATGTTCGGAAAGGAAGGCTTCGACCCGGCGCGCGACATTGCAGGGATCACGGTGAACCGATGGGCGCACGGCTACGCGTACGGTTATAACTCGCTCTTCGATCCCGACGTTCCGGAGAATGAACGGCCGCACGTGATCGGGCGCAAGTCCTTTGGACGAATCTCGATTGCGAACTCAGATGCCGCAGCGACGGCTTACACCGACGCCGCGATTGACCAGGCGTATCGAGCGGTTAACGAAGTCCTCGCGCTTAAGAGGTAGCGATTACTGTTTGGTCGCAAGCGGATTCTTGGTTTTCTCGAAGAACTCGTTCTGTAGACGAATCGTGTCCTGGTCGGCTTTCACCGCGCGGAAGGCGTCGGCGAGGCTGTTTGCCCAAGTGTTCATGTCGAAGGCACCGAGTTCTTTGCTAGCCGTCGAAGGATCTCCGGCGAAGTGGTCGGGAAATTTCGCGTACCACCAGATCCCGGTGTAAAGGCTGTCGGGCAGCTTCAGATGATCCTGATCGGCGCCTGACTCCTGCTTGGTGCGATCCATGCGCAGCAAGTCGGGATGCGACACCATCATGTGCGAAGTCTCGCTGGCGCCCGCATGCATATCGTTGTGGTCGCGTTGTGCGGGGCGTCCGGGGACATCCAACTTCGGCAAGCCGTAGACGAAAACGGCAAAGTCGTGCGGGAATGCTAATTGGGATTGCGCGAACAACGGAAGCAAACTTTCATTTCCACCGTGACCGTTAACGATCACGATCTTCTTGCATCCGTTCCGGGCCATCTCGTTCACCGTCTCCTGCAGAAGCTTGAGTTGCAACTCAAGGCTATAGGCGATGGTGCCGGGTTCGTGGCGCGCTTCGAAGATCTGTCCGAAGTAGTACTCGGGAAAAACAACAACGTATTCCTTTTGCGCTCCTGCCACCGTGGCGTAACGCACGTTGAGTAGATCGGTGCCGATCGGCATATGCGGACCATGCTTCTCAAGAATTCCAATCGGCAACGCACAGGTGTTGTGCGCCAACTCGATACCTCTCACGAAATCGGAAGCAGTGAGTTCTTCCCATTTCACGGAAAGCTTCTCCTGGGAGTGGGCAGAGAGTGACAACGCAAAAATAATCAACGGGAGAACAATGCGGCGTGCGTTCATAGGCCCTCGCTAGGAATACAGGATCGCGCAGAAAATTGCGCGCCAAAAGATTACACCTTGAAGGCCACTTTAAACCGGTTTAATCGTCACCCAGGGCGGGAGTCGCCCTGATGGTACCGGCGGCCCGGGTGGATTCGCGAACCACGAGTTCGGGCGCCATCTTACGATGCACCACAGAGATTTCTCCGGGACGCAGGTCGGAGCTCAAAGATTCGACGACGATCTCAACGGCGAGAGATCCCATGGCTTCCATCGGTTGGCGAACGGTTGTTAGCGCAGGAATGGCGAGCGCGGCGGGGGCAACGTCGTCGAAGCCGATCACAGAGCACTGGTCGGGCACGCGGATGCCACGCTCGGTCAGTCCGCGCATCACACCGAGGGCGGTCATGTCGTCGAACGCAAGCACGGCTGAGAACGGCTTTTTCCGCCGCAGAAGTTCCTCCACGGCACGGTAGCCGCCTTCGAAGCCCGAGTTTGGCTCTTTGCGATCGGGCAGTTCAATCACAAGTTTGGGATCGATGGGGAGTCCGACAGTTTGGGCATAGCTGTTGATTCCAGCCCAACGGATTGGGCTATCAACGACCATGCTGGGGCCGCGCACGAAAGCGATTTTGCGGTGCTGCAAGGAATAGAGATGCTGGAGAGCGATGCGGCCGCCGCTCTCGTTATCGACCATGATGGAGTTGATGGTGTCTTTTTCGAGTTCGCGTCCGATGACGACGGTAGGGATATTGCGCTTCTCAAGATCGGCGAGGAGGTTGATGTCGACCAACGTCCAGTTGGCGACGACGATCATGGCTTCGACGCGGCGCTCCAGCAGCATCTCGAGATAGCGCTCGAAGCGGGTGAGTTCGTTGTGGGCATCGGCCAGGATGGAGACATACGAGGATTGATACAGACTGTTTTCGATGCCACGCAAGATAGGAGTGCAATAGGGGTCGGTAATATCGAAAACCACCAGGCCAATGGTGTTGTTGCGGCGACTGCGAAGCGAACGCGCTAACTGATTCGGCTGATACCCAAGCTTGCGCGCGGCTTTAACGATACGCTCCTTGGTCGTCGCCTGGATGTATCGCGAGAGAGGCGCATTATTGAGCACGATGGAAACCGTTGCCGGAGAGAATCCACTCTCGGCAGCAACATCGCGAATCGTCGAGGCGCCCTTTTTCTTCTTCGCGTTCATGGGGAACACACTTTGATAGTTGATTCCTGAACGGAAAGCAACAACTCTCGACGAAACCGCGTTACGGGCGGAATGCGTGGTCTAAGGCTTGCTTCTCGGAGGACGTGAGCGGACGGCAGGCTCCTTTTTCGAGGTCGCCGAGTTGGAGCGGGCCAATGGAGACACGGATGAGGCGGAGAACCTCAATCTCTAGTGCCCGGAACATGCGCCGGATCTGACGGTTTCTTCCTTCCTCTAACACGATCTCCAGCCAACTGTTCTTCTGGCCGGTACGCAACACACCGGCCTGTCGGGCGCGCAGCAACTCGCCGTCATGACGGATCCCGCGTAGTAGCTGTTCGACTAATCCATCGCTTGGCAAAGCGGCGATCTGGACGTGATAGTTCTTCGTCAGATGTGAGGTGGGATCGGTAATGCGAGCGGCCCACTCCGAATCGTTGGTCAGAAGGAGGAGACCTTCACTCGCTTTGTCGAGACGGCCGACGGGGCCGACCCACGGTGTTTCTTTTGGTAGGAGGGAGTAAACGGTTTCCCTGCCCTTTTCGTCGCCGGCGGTGGTGACGAGGCCGCGCGGCTTGTTGAGGAGGAGATAGATCGATTCCGCCAGGGCGACATGCTGGCCAGCGACGGTGAGGTGGTCGCGCTGAAGATCGACCGGCAGTTCGGCGTCGTGGCGAACCCGCCCGTTGACGCTGACTTTACCCTGGCGGATCAGGTCAAAGGCTTGGGAGCGGGAACAGTAGCCGAGCTTCGACAGGGCTCGGGCGAGGCCGACGCGACGCTCGCCGGAAGCAACTTTCAGTTTCCGCAAGCTCAGGTTTGATCTGCCCGGCACGCTGGGCTCAGACGCGCCACTGGTCGGCACGCCATTGCTTGACGGCTTTCTTGATTTCGGGGTTCTTCAGGCTGCTCGCAAGCGCCTGTTCCATTAATGCCGGACATTCCCCGTCGCTGGCAAAGCGGAGGCCCACCAGTTGAGCCTCGTTAAGCTCAGGGATCCGCGATCGGAGGGGGTCCGAAAGCAAGGTATAGAGTCGCAGACGCTCTTCGAGGCGGATGACCCGGGTTTGCACCTTGAGAGCGTAAAACCTCGTCTTAACGGCGAGTACCAGAGCAGCCATGAAGAGGACGACCAATCCGGCGCTGTGGTATCCGAAGTGGCGAACGAGGTGGACGATCGACCACACGACTGCGAAGGTGAATACAGGAAGAACAAAGAAGTGGAAGGGCGGATCGAAGCGAACATGATTCTTAAACGACTGCGGAACAGTAGAACTCATCGAGGTTGCCTCCAGGGTGCGGCGCTGACATCTTAACTTAACAAGCCCGAGGCCCGGCTAAACGCTGAATGTGAACAGAACGTTACAGCCCCCTTGGGGAACGGCCCGGCTTCCCTCTTTTCGTCTACAGAACCAGTGACTTGTACATAGCCCTGTGATATGTATCACAGATCAATTTGGGCCTATGCTCCACAATCCCTGCCCACGCGATGGGCGGGCCGGGATGGCGGGGTGAATTCTTGCATTCTGCTAGATCCTTTTTGTCCCTTGTACGAAGTCGGTAATTGATTACAGCAAAGAGCCTCTGACCCAAGGAGAAGACTGGATGGCAATCCCGAATGCGCCGCTAACCAATAACACGAAGACCATGGACGGTAAAACGCAATGGGATCGTGTTTCTGAAATGGACGAGTTCCGTCTGTTGTTGCTGGCAAGAGTTGGATTCGTCGTGCCGGCAACCATATTTTTCATCGTGTATTACTTCGCGCTTCCTATCCTCGTCGGCTATGCGCCGGCCTTCATGAGCAAGAAGGTGTGGGGGCCGGTAAACCTGGCTTACCTGTTCGCACTGTCGCAGTTCTTCATGGCATGGACGATCGCCGCTCTTTACGTGCATGCGGCCAAGAAGTTTGACATGTACGGTGCCCACATTATGGAGCACTTGAGGAAAGAAGGCTGGTTCCAGGACGGAGGGAAACAGTAATGAATGCAACTCTGGTTCTCTTCCTCGGCTTCATTGTCGTGACCCTTGGCATCACCGCCTGGGCTTCGCGTCGTTCGGGATCGTCGGCCTCATACTTTGCCGCTAATCGTCAGATCACCGCCTGGCAAAACGGAGTAGCGGTGGCCGGCGATTACATGAGCGCGGCATCGTTCCTCGGTATCGCCGGACTGATCGCCTTCTTCGGCTACGACGGCTTTATGTATTCCGTCGGCTGGCTGGTCGCCTACCTGACGGTGCTGCTGATTGTCGCCGAACCGCTGCGGAATGCCGGTAAATACACGATGGCCGACGTGCTGGCATATCGCCTCAATCCGCGGCCGGTGCGCGCCATGGCTTCTTTCAGCACGCTCACCGTCAGCACGTTTTACATGATCGCGCAGATGGTCGGTGCAGGCGCGCTGGTGACACTGCTTCTGAAAGACAGCGGCATTAGCTATCACATCGCGGTGATCAGCGTCGGCATATTGATGATCGTCTATGTCGTCTTCGGCGGCATGATCGCTACAACGTGGGTGCAGATCGTAAAAGCCATTCTTTTGATGGGCGGTACGATCCTGCTCAGTGTGCTTGTGCTGGCGCACTTCCACTTCAGCATCGCAGAGTTCTTCAACGCCATTACCCAGGTGAAATATCACGATGCGGCCGGAAAAGAAGTCGTAAAAGACTTCCTTACACCGGGTCTTCGCTTTAAGCCTCCGTACGGTGCCCTCGAACTGATTTCGCTCGGCATGGCGCTGATCCTGGGCACCGCCGGATTGCCGCACATCCTGGTTCGCTTCTACACCGTTCCCGATGCGAAGACCGCGCGTAACAGCGTGGTATGGGCAATGGTATTGATCGGCACCTTCTACATCATGACGACGTTCCTCGGTTTTGGAGCAGCCACGATTGTGGGCCGCGACTATATCGCGAAGAACGGCGGAAACAACATGAGTGCTCCGTTGCTGGCGCAGGCGATTGGAGGAAACGTGTTCTTCGCGTTTATCTCTGCGATTGCGTTTGCAACCATTCTCGCGGTGGTCGCGGGATTGACGATCAGCGCTTCGACATCCTTTGCACACGACGTTTGGACGAACGTGATCCACAACGGCGTAGAACGCAAGGCTGGTGAAGAGCGTACCGTGGCGCGCATCACGGCATTCGTGGTCGGCGCGATCGCGATCGCAATTGCAATCATCCTCGGTCCCAAGGCCAACGTCGCATTCCTGGTGGCGCTGGCGTTTGCGGTTGCGGCATCGGCGAACCTGCCGGTGATCGTCTTCTCCATCTTCTGGCGGCGCTTCAATACCACCGGAGCGGTGATGGGGTTGGCCTTCGGTCTTGTAGGATCGATCGTGTTGATCTTCCTCGGACCAAGCATCATGGGTATCGATCCACCCACCGTCGTCGGAGCCGCGCGTCACCTTATCCAACGGGCACCGATCTTCCCGCTTGAGAATCCAGGAATTCTCAGTATTCCGATCGGCTTCCTCGGGGCAATCCTCGGAACTTTCGTCGGCGGGAAGGATCATCTTGCCGAGGAGAGATTCAAGGAACTGCAAGTTCGAGCCAATACTGGCTTGGGGGCAGAAAAAGCCACCGCTCATTAACGATCCAACCACGATCCCTGTGCTCGTCAGCAAGACGAGCACGGGGAATTCTCAAATCTCTCCTTCGAATGTCCTCCCGCCGTTTGTTCCCCCTCCTCGGAATGCGATATCCTCCATCCGCTCGTTACCCCAGCACGCTGACCCTGGCTAGTTGGGAACCCCGCTCGGAGGGACCATTGATTTTCATACGTAACCGCTCCACGCACGCTGTCATTTTGTTCGGCTATGTATTGCTCTCTTCCCTGCTTTTTGCTCAGCAGCTTCCTTCCGGTTTAGAAAGTGCGTGGCACTGGCGCAATATCGGACCGCTTCGCGGCGGCCGCACGCGTAGCGTTTCGGGCGTACCCAATCAGCCAAACGTTTTTTATATTGGCGTGGTGAACGGAGGTGTGTGGCGCACGGACGATTTCGGCCGCACTTGGCAGCCGCTCTTCGACCAGCAACCGACCGCGTCGATTGGCGCCGTGGCTGTGGCACCCTCCGATCCCAAAACAATCTATGTCTCCAGCGGTGAAGGCCTCCATCGTCCTGATCTTTCAGTGGGCGACGGCGTTTACAAAAGCAACGACGGTGGTAAAAGCTGGACACATCTGGGTCTTCGCGATGGGCAGCAGATCCCCGCCATTGCCGTCGATCCTCGAGACCCTAACAAACTCCTTGTCGCGGTTGCCGGACACCCGTACGGTCCAAATCCGGAGCGCGGGATCTTCCGCTCCACCGACGGCGGACAAACGTTCCAGAGAGTTTTGTACAAGGACGAAAATGTCGGGGCATCCGACGTTCAGATCGACCCCAGCAACCCTGACGTTGCTTATGCGGGACTATGGGAATCGCGGGAAAGTCCGTGGGAAAACGGACAATGGAACGTCGCTCGCGGAGGAATCTACAAGTCCACCGATGGCGGACAGACGTGGAACCAACTTACGGGTGGATTGCCAGACGGCATCATTCAAGCCGACGTGACGATCGCTGCCAGCGACAGCAAGCGACTGTATGCGTCAGTCGCCACTAAGGAAGCAGTTCATATCTACGGATCGAAAGATGGTGGAGCAACTTGGAATACCGTCACGGACGATCCGCGTCCCGCGCAACGCATCGGCGGTGGGGATCTGCCTGTCCCGAAAGCCGATCCGCGTAACCCTGATGTGCTTTATATGACCAGCACGGTCACCTGGAAGTCGACCGATGGCGGGAAGACGTGGACCGGCTTCCGCGGAGCGCCGGGAGGCGATGATTACCAGAATATCTGGATCAATCCCAACGACAGTAACATCATCTGCCTCGTCAGCGACCAGGGCGCGATTGTGACGGTGAATGGCGGCGAGAGTTGGAGTTCCTGGTACAACCAGTCAACTGCGCAGATGTACCACGTCAATACCGACAATGCATTTCCCTATCGAGTGTGTGGTGGGCAGCAGGAGAGCGGGTCCGCCTGTGTTTCCAGCCGTGGCGACGACGGTCAGATCACGATGCGCGAGTGGCATCCGGTCGCCGCGGAAGAATACGGATACGTCGTACCTGATCCGTTGGACCCGGATATTGTTTTTGGCGGAAAACTCACGCGCTACGATCGACGAACCGGGCAGGCACAGAACATCGCACCAAAGCCATTGCGTGGGCCGGACTACCGCGTGCTGCGCACAGANNCATTGGACCCAAGCGAGCCCGGATCTGACGCGAAAAACGTTTGATTTGCCAGCCAGCGTTGGCATCTTTAAAGATCAACCGACGGCGCAACCGAAACAGCGCGGCGTGATTTATGCAGTTGCTATTTCGCCACTCGACAGCAAACGGATTTGGGTGGGAACGGACGACGGTCTGCTGCATGTGACCACCGACGGGGGTGCGCACTGGACGGACGTTACAGGGAACACGCTCACTCCCTTCCAGAAAGTCTCCATTCTCGAAGCCAGCCATTTCGACCCGCAGACAGCGTACGCCGCAATCAATACGCTGCGCCTGGACGACCTTCATCCGAAGATCCTGCGTACACACGATGGCGGCAAGACCTGGGCGGAGATTCGCAACGGGATCCCCGACGGCGAGACGGTCAACTCGGTTCGCGAAGATCCCAAGCGCAAAGGCATGCTATTCGCCGGAACCGAGAAGCACGTCTATGTCTCGTTCGATGATGGCGAGCAATGGACATCGCTACAGCTCAATCTTCCTTCGACTTCGATGCGTGACCTGGAGATCAAAGGGGATGACCTGATCGTCGCTACCCATGGCCGCGGCTTCTGGATTCTCGATAACATTACTGCTCTACGCGAATGGAAGCCAGCCAATGATCCGGTCTTCTTCCTCCCGCAGAAAGCGCTCCGGATCAAGTGGGACCTCAACACCGATACGCCGCTTCCGCCGGACGAGTCGACGGCCGACAATCCGCCAGACGGAGCGATCTTAGACTACATGCTTCCATCGTCGGCCAGCGGCACCGTGACCCTTGAAATTCGCGACAGTTCAGGCAAGGCGATCCGCACCTTTTCTAGTTCCGATCCTGTTCCCTCGGAAGATCCTAAGTTGGAGATCCCGAAGTATTGGCTTCGCCCGTACCAGGGGCTCAGCGGTGCGCCCGGCATACATCGTTTCCTTTGGGATCTGCACTTGGCGCCGGTTCCCGGAATTCACGCCGAGTATCCCATTGCAGCGGTTCCGCGTAACACCGCACCGGATCCGACTTCGCCGTGGGTGCTGCCGGAAAAATATTCGGCAGTGTTGACGGTGAACGGACACAGTTACTCGCAGCCCCTCAATGTGGAAATGGATCCGCGAGTAAAGACGCCCCTTGCGGCACTGGCGCAGCAGTTCAACGCCTCGGTGCAAATGTATGAAGACGCGCGCAAACTATCCGACGCCGCGAGTCACGCAGATGCGCTGCGAGAGCAACTCGACGCCCTGCAGCAGAAGTCTCCGGAGGCATCGGCTAAAACTCATCCATTCCGCGAGAAGCTTGACGCGATCGCGGGCGGCGAAGCGCAGGGTCCACCGCGTGGAAGGGTTCCGGAAACGATCGATGGCGTGCGTGGCGCAGCGTTGATGCTGATGACGATGATGCAGGATGCCGACGAGGCCCCGACAGCGGGCATGACGATGACGGCCGCAGAGATTCATGCACTGGTTCCGAAGGTGCTGCAGAAGTGGGAGGAGTTCAATCGCCAGGATTTGCCCAAATTGAACGGCGAATTGCGCAACGCCAATCAGAAACCGCTCGACGCCACAGCACGCGGGAAGGAATCGGAAGTGGATATGCGGGGCAACGAGGAATAAATCTCGGCACCCCGCAATGTTAATGAAGCGGGCCTTCGGGCTGACTTTATTCGCTGGTCATAATGAACAGCGGCTTCATTTCGAAGCTCTCATAATGCGGGCGCAACCGCTCCGTATTGTAGTGCTCCTTCACGTTCACAACTTTCTTCGAAGAAGTCACCACGTCCACCGGAACGTTGTCGTAACGGCCGTTCTTCAGCACAACGAGGCGGCCGTGAATCTTGTTCAGGATCAAGTCGAGCGCCAGGTTTCCATATGCCATCGGGACGATCGAGTCGATCGCGTCCGGATCGCCGCCACGCACCAGGTATCCGAGTTTTTGCGTCAGGCAGTTCACGGTCTTCCCGCAATACTTCGGCGAAAGTTCCTTCAGCTTTTCGGCGACCAGGTCACCAATGCCGCCGAGTTTCTTGTGACCAAAGGCATCGGTGGTTTCGCTCTGGAATACCATCTCTCCACCTTCGTACATTGCGCCTTCGGAAATCAGCACTACCGAGTAGCGACTGGGATTGCGCTTACGGTCGGCAGCCATCAATTCCGCGAGCGATTCAATGTTGAACTTGTATTCAGGAATGACGCAGCGGTTGGCGGCGCCAGCCATGGTCGGCAGCAACGCAGTGAAGCCCGCGTAGCGCCCGAATACTTCCACCACAAGGAATCGTTCGTGCGATCCGGCGGAAGTGCGCAGGCTGTTGACCATCTGGATGGTGCGCGTAACGCAGGTGCTGAAACCGATGCAGTAATCAGTGCCCGGCACGTCGTTATCCATGGTCTTTGGAATAGCGACAACTTTCATTCCTTCCTGGTAAAGGCGTACGCCGAAGCTCAACGTATCGTCGCCACCGATGGGAATGATGTAATCGACGCCCAGCCACTCCAAGTTTTTCATCACTTCGGTGGTGAGATCGTTCTTCTCGGCGTTGAATGTGCCCTGCAAGTGCGCCGGAACCTTATCCTTCGCTACCTTGCTGGGATTGGTGCGAGAAGTATGCAGGAAAGTGCCGCCGGTTCGGGCTGCGCGGTTCACGACCGTCTCCGACAAATGCACAAAGTTCTCGCTGTTGTCGTAATCTTTCTCGCGAACGATATCGACGAGTCCGCCCCATCCACGGCGTAATCCGATTACGTCGTAGCCTTCACGCAGCGCGCGAAACGTTACGCCGCGAATCGCTGGATTCAAGCCCGGGACGTCGCCGCCGCCGGTCAAAATTGCAATCGTGCCTTTTTTCTTATTGATATTCGCCATTTTCCTCGTCACTCCAAATTGAACCTTATGAATAGGACAAGACCGCGTACGGTCGAGTGCCGCAGCCAATCACGACATTAGACTATTACATCCTGACGCGAAAGTGCAGATTCCCGGAGTTCCGGAACCCGCGCGACACTCCCGCTTTAGCACTCGCGGCGCAAGGCCTATGATGGTGCGCAATGGATGAACCGCCAAAATCAGACTGGAACAGCTTCGCGCGTGTGAACGCGAGCCAACGCTGGCGCAAGCCGTCAGCGTTGATGGGACGAGCGATGACCGAAACGATCGTGGCGGAAGCTAACATCGTTCCGAACCTGCGCGTGCTCGATGTCGCATCGGGCACCGGCGAGCCCGCGATCTCCATCGCCACCGCTCTCTCTGGAACTGGCATGGTCACGGGCACCGATATCTCAGCTGAGCCACTTGCCATCGGCGAGCAGCGCGCTCGCGAACGCAATCTCACGAATATTCGGTTTCGCGTCGCAGATGTTCATGCCCTGCCATTTCCTGACAACAGCTTCGAACGCGTCACCAGCCGTCTCGGCGTGATGTTCTTCGCCGACCTCCCTAAAGCACTCCGGGATATTCATCGCGTTCTAGCGGACAACGGCCGCGTCAGCCTCCTGGCCTGGGGACCGATGCAACAGCCGTACTTCGAGTGCACCGTCGGCACCGTCCTGCGCATGCTCCCAGATGCGAAAGTTCCAGCGCCGGCCGCCACGATGTTCAAGTTCGGCGTTCCTGGAACGCTTGCCAGCGCCTTGCGGGAGGCTGGTTTTCAGGACGTCGATGAGCGTCAATGTGATATCCCGTGGAACTGGCCCGGCACTCCCGAAGAGTTCTGGTCCTACTTTCAGGAAGTAACCGTTCCTTTCAAACCACTGCTGCAGTCGATCTCGGACGAAGCCCGAGAAAGCATATTTGAGGCTGTGCTGCGAGGGTTACAGGACCGTTACAGCAGCGGAGGAGAGATTCTTTTTGATGCGCGCATTGTTCTCGTGTCTGCGACCAAGTAGATGGTTCAATCTCCTGCGCAACGGCGCTGTTTGCCGGTAGCGAAGCTGCATCTGCCGAAAAAGGCAGTCCATACCGTCGCCACAGGCCTTATTGTGGATTCCGCAATGATTCTGGATTCAGGGACGAAACGCCAAGTGAGTGGGACGAATGTTAATAAGACGCATCGTGCCGTGAGCGGCGGACTTGCCGATTGCAAGCGCTCGTCAGTCCGATGTAGCTTGGAAGCGAACTATAACAAGTTCATGGAAGAGACCAATGTTACCTGCTGACCTGTCAGCACTCAAAATCGAAGATCATTCCCGCCATAGTGGTGGCGGAAGTTGGATACGCTGGTTCGCCGTCATCGTTGGCGTCCTGGTGATTGGCAGCGGCATCTTCTTTGCGCTGCAGAAGAAAGTCACACCGGTTGAGGTCGTCTCCGCTCACGCCACCAGCCCCGGACAGGCTCAGGCGGCCACTTTGCTCAATGCCAGTGGATACGTCACGCCGCGGCGTCGCGCCACAGTGGCAGCGAAGATCACTGCGCGCGTGGAACAGATGTATGCCGAAGAGGGCATGCATGTGAAAGCGGGCCAGGTACTTGCGATCCTGGACCAGTCGGATTACCGGGTGCGATTGAATTCGGCAATTGCAGACCGCGATAGCACGCAAGCGACGCTCAGCGATCTCCAGGTCAACCTCAAGAATGCTGAAGTAGAGTTACACCGCAACGAAGAACTGCAGAAGAGCGGAGTGACGACCCAGCAGGCGCTCGATAATGCGCGCACGACGGTCAATAGTTATAAGGCCCGCATCGCTGCCACGCAGCAGGCGATAGCGGCTGCGGAGTCCAAGATCCGAATTTCACAGCAGGACCTCGACAACTGCACGGTAGTCTCGCCTTACGATGGCATTATTGTCTCCAAGGACGCGCAGCGCGGCGAGATGGTGTCACCGATCTCTGCGGGCGGCGGGTTTACGCGCACCGGTCTGGCGACGGTTGTCGACATGAATTCCAACGAAGTTGAGGTCGACGTCAACGAGTCGTACATCGGGCGCGTCTATGAACATCAGCCGGTAACGTCGACGCTGGATGCGTATCCGGATTGGCAGATTCCCTCGCACGTGCGCACCATCATTCCTACCGCGGATCGGCAGAAGGCGACGGTGAAGGTTCGTATTTCTTTCGATAAACTCGATCCCCGCATTCTGCCCGACATGGGTGTAAAAGTGGCGTTCCTCGAAGAGCAGAAGCCGCAGGACAAGAAACAACCGGAGCATGCCATCTACCTCCCGAAGGACGCAGTGCGGCAATCGGATGGATCGACGATCGTCTATCTGGTTCATGACGGGAAGGCGGAACGACGCGCGGTACGAACCGGCGGCACGAACGGCGACAACCAGGAAATCATCGCGGGGCTCAATGACGGCGAGCAGGTGATTGTAAGAGGCCCCGCGGATCTGCACGATGGGCAAAGCGTAGCCATTAAGCAATAGGAGAACAATCGCATGGTACGGGTGGACGGCAACGGAAAAGATAGTCTCATTAAGGTTCGTAACCTCGACAAAACCTATAAGCGCGGCGGCGAAGACGTGCACGTGCTCCAGGGCCTGAACCTTGACGTCGCCAAGGGCGAATTCGTCGCCTTCATGGGACCCAGCGGATCGGGAAAGACCACGCTGCTCAACCTGCTTGGCGGTCTCGATCTTCCCACCGCAGGCAGCATTGATGTGGCTGGCGATGCGGTCTCGCGGATGTCTGGCAACAAGCTGACGACCTGGCGGGCGCGCCACGTCGGCTTCGTATTCCAGATGTACAACCTGATTCCCGTACTCACCGCATTTCAGAATGTGGAACTCCCGCTGTTGCTCACCGGGCTCTCAAAAACGCAGCGCAAGCAGCACGTTGAGACCGCTCTCGCACTGGTCGGCCTCGATCACCGTTCGAACCACTATCCACGGCAGCTCTCGGGTGGACAGGAACAGCGCGTCGGTATTGCGCGCGCCATCGTAGCCGATCCTACGTTCCTGCTGTGCGACGAACCGACCGGCGATCTTGATCGCAAATCGGCGGACGAAATCCTGAGTTTGCTCGAACAACTCAATCATGAGCATGGCAAGACGATCCTGATGGTCACGCACGATCCGCTGGCCGCGGAGCGAGCCCATTCTCTGCTCCACATGGACAAGGGCGTGCTCGTGGAAGCGGCTCGCGTCGGTGAAGTCGGAGGAGTGCGATGAAGTATCTACCACTGCTCTTCAAGAATATTCTGAGAAAGAAGACGCGGCTGATCCTAACCATCGGGTCATTCGCAATCGCGCTCTTTCTGTTCGGCATCCTGGCGATTGTGAATCACTCGTTCAACGCCGGGCTCAATGTGGCGGGCGTCGATCGCCTGATGGTGCAAAACCGCGTCTCAATCATTCAGCCTGTGCCGCAGGCCTACCAGGCGAAGATCGAGCAGATCAAGGGCGTGAAGCAAGTCACCTACGCCAACTGGTTCGGTGCCTACTACCAGGACGAGAAAAATTTCTTTCCGCAATACGCCATCGATGAAAACGGGTATCGACAAATGTATCCCGAGTTCAAGCTAAGCGACGCGGAATGGAAAGCCTTTATGGAAGACCGCGAAGGGGTAATCATCGGCGAGAAGACCGCCCAACGTTACAACTTCAAGATCGGTGACCGGGTGCCGCTAACTGGCGTCCTGTGGAGCCCGGAAAAATCCTGGTCATTCAATGTCCGCGGCATTTATCACGGTACCCCCGACGAAGACACCAGCCAGTTCTGGCTGCACTGGAAGCTTTTCGATGAGCGTCGCGCCTTCGGCAAAGGGACTGTGGGCTGGTACATCGTGCGCATCGACAATCCCGACGATGCCGCGCGTATCAGCAAGGAAATTGACACGCTGTTTGCCAACTCTTCTACCGAAACCAAGACGCAGACCGAGAAAGCGATGCTTGCGGGATGGGCGAAACAGACCGGCAACATCGGCCTGATGATCACCATCATCGGCAGCATTGTGTTCTTCACGCTGTTGCTGGTGATCGGCAATACGATGGCGATGTCGATCCGCGAGCGGTTCCGCGAACTGGCGGTGCTGAAGGCGATCGGCTACACCGACGGCTTTGTGCTTGTCCTTGTGCTTGCAGAATCGCTGCTGGTTGCGGCGATGGGCGCCGCCATCGGCTTGGGACTGCTGCTGCTCGCGATGCCTGGGATTGAGAAGAGCCTGGGAAGCTTCCTGCAATTCATCGCGCTCCCCAAAGACAAGACGATTGAGGGCGTCCTCCTCGTTTTGTTCATCGCATTCCTTGCCGGAATTCTTCCGGCGATTAACGCTAGTCGTTTGCGCGTCGTCGACGCAATCCGGAGAGTGTGAGATGGCCATACCTCTTTCTTACAATTTGCGCAGCCTCGGGGTGCGCTGGTCTTCCACCCTGGTAGCGGTGATCGGAATCGCCGGCACAGTCGGTGTGTTTGTGGCGATGCTTGCGCTCGCTCATGGCTTCAAAGCAACCCTCGTTCACAGCGGACTGCCGGAGAATGCGATCGTGCTTCGCGGGGGTGCCACCTCCGAGATGATGAGCGGCATGGGACTCGACCAGGTGAAGGTCATTGAAGATGCCCCGGGAGTGGCTCGCAAGAACGGCCAACCGCTCGTCAGTCCTGAAGTCGTCGTGGTTGCCGCATTTCCGCTGAAGAGCACCGGCACCGACGCAAATGTGCAGGTGCGCGGTGTCTCTCCACAAATATTCGACGTGCGTCCCAACGTTCATATCAGCGCCGGTCGTTCCTTTGTCCCCGGACACAACGAGTTGATCGTCGGCCGCAACGTGCATAGCACATACGCCGGCTTCGATCTCGGACAGACGGTTCGCTTTGGCGGCGGAACGTGGACCGTGGTCGGTGTCTTCGACGCAGGCGGCAGCGCCTTCGATTCCGAACTCTGGTGCGACAGCGCGATTCTCGACCAGGTTTATAAGCGACCGCAGAACAGCTTCCAGTCGCTCACCGTGCATCTTGAATCGGTGGATGCGTTCAACAAATTCAAGGACGCGGTAACCACCGATCCACGGCTCACGGTGCAAGTGCAACGCGAACTCGATTATTACGAGAAGCAATCACGCACCATGTCAATGCTGATCACCGTGCTCGGTGGACTGGTCGCAGCCGTGATGGCGATCGGTGCGATTCTCGGCGCGCTCAATACGATGTACTCCGCCGTATCGGAACGCGGACGCGAAATCGCCACCATGCGCGCGCTGGGCTTTGGCGCCGGCAGTGTCGTCACTTCTTTCATGATCGAGGCAATCTGCATCGCGGTCATCGGAGGTGCGCTGGGATGCATAGCAGTGTTGCCGATTAATGGATTGACGACCGGAACGATGAATTTTCAGACATTTTCCCATTTGGCATTCGCGTTCCAAGTCACTCCGCAATTGATAATCGGGGGACTGATTTTCTCCATTCTCATGGGCATCGTGGGCGGCGTACCGCCCGCTGTGCGGGCTTCTCGGGCGCGTATTGCAGTTGCATTGCGCGAGTTGTAAAACTAGTCGCATTTTTCCCAAATTGGTATTGGTAGCTCAAGGGTGCATCGCTCCCCACCCTTGGGCTATACAGCGTGAGTTGATCGACAGGCATCCTATCTACAGCGCCACCTCGATATTCCCCCATTGAGGTGCAGAAGGATGTTTTTGAAAGGGTTTCGTCTCCTGGTGCTGTTAGGCCTTTCCAGTGTTCCACTGTTAGCCGCGGTTCCTCCGTCCAATCACGTGGTTATAGTCGTCGAAGAGAATCACAGTTATTCGAGCGTGATCAACAACTCGTCCATGCCGTATCTCAATTCTTTGGCCAAGAATTACTCACTGCTCACGAACTATTACGCCAACACTCACCCGTCGATCGGAAATTATTTCGAGATGACGACCGGGCAAATCATCACCAACAACGACGGCTACATGGGAACGGTGAACGTCGATAACGTCGTTCGCGAAGTCATGCTTGCCGGCAAGACTTGGAAGTCCTATGCCGACAGCCTGCCGTATGTCGGATACATCGGCGGTGACACGGGCAATTACTTGCGGCACCATAACCCTCTTTCCTATTTCAGTGATGTGGTCAACAGTTCGACGGAGCGTCAGAGACTGGTGCCCTTCACGCAGTTCTCGAAAGACCTCGCGAACAATGCCCTGCCCACTTTCTCTTTCGTGGTGCCTAACATGATTCACGACGCCCACAGCGGTAGCCTTTCGACCGCAGATTCCTGGTTGAAAACGAATATCGGCCCGCTGTTGAACAACCCGGGGTTCAAACAAGATGGCATCCTGATCATCGTGTTCGACGAATCGTCGAGCAGCGATACGACGCACGGTGGCGGCCACGTTGCGGCACTCGTCATTGGACCGAAGGTGAAGCGCGGCTATAAGTCGACCACCTTGTTCCAGCATCAGTCGCTGTTAAAGACAGTTATTAACGCGTTTGGCGGAAACCCCGATCCTGGCGCGGCCCCGGCGGCTCCAGCGTTCAACGTGTTCTAAGTTCTGGTCCGGGGCTGCTCGGCGGCCCCGGCGATTTACAATCGGGAGATGATATTCCGCTCGGACAATCGTTCTCCCGACCAGATGCGCCCCGTTAACATCCTGCCTGATTACATCTCGACCGCTGAAGGTTCCTGCCTGATCGAGATTGGGAATACCCGCGTCATCTGCACGGCATCGATCGAGGAAACGGTTCCGCCGTTCCTGCGCAACAGCGGTAAGGGATGGGTGACCGGCGAATACGGCATGCTGCCACGCGCCACGCTCACCCGCACGCAGCGCGAATCCGCAAAGGGACGCCAGTCCGGACGCACGCATGAGATCCAGCGGCTCATCGGTCGTTCAATGCGCGCCGTGACCGATCTGCACAAGTTGGGCGAACGCACCATCTGGGTCGATTGCGATGTGATCCAGGCCGATGGTGGGACGCGCACCGCATCGATTACAGGAGCGTTCGTGGCGGTTGCGCTTGCGGTTCAGAAACTCGCTGAAGCCGGAACCTTGAGCGCTTCGCCGCTGCGCGATTACGTCGCCGCAACCAGCGTCGGAATCGTTGATGGCGCGGCGCTGCTCGACCTGGCGTATGAAGAAGACTCGCGCGCGGAAGTCGATATGAACATCGTGATGACGGGCAGCAAGAAGATGGTTGAGGTGCAAGGGACCGCGGAACAACATCCGTTCGACGATGCGCAACTGGCGGAAATGCTCGGGCTTGCCAAGGCCGGAATCGAGCATCTGATCGTGAAGCAGCAAGCGGTGCTGGGATCTATGGTGCTGAGCCAGTAAGCTAACGATTTAGTTAGCGACTCCCCCTCCCCCCACCCTCACATGTTTTTCAGCAGCTTAGGCTGTGGAAAACGCGCAAAATCTTGAGCCCCTAGTGGTTAGGGGCAAAATCTTGAGACGGTGGGAGTTAGAACCTACAGTTGCGATGTTTGTTAACCATTCGCTTCGCCGCAAAGATTACTGGTTTGCTAACTCACATTTTCAAAGAACAGTTATGTAGTGGGAATGTCCCACATGCTCACGATAAGGGGAGCGTGTCACCTTGTATGTCCCTCGGGGGTGGAATCGGCGCCCGTTTTGGGACTGACGCCCCGCAGAGTCGTGAGCCAGTGCCTGCGCTCTACTCCTGGCGAAGAGCGTTCATAGGATTCAAGCGAGCGCTGCTACCGGCAGGGATCACAGTCGCGGCCACCGCGACTAAAAGCAGCACGATACCGGCGACGGCAAAGGTGGCGGGATCGTGTGGTCCGATGTTGAAGAGGACGCGCGCCAGAACGCGAGAGGTGGCGAATGCCGCAGCGAGCCCAAGGAGAATGCCTGGGAGAACGAGGCGAAGACCGCTGGCAAGGAGCAGCGTGAGGATGTCGACGCGGGTTGCGCCGAGTGCCATACGGAGTCCGATCTCCTGGGTTCGGCGCGCGGCGAGAAATGCCATAACGCCGTAGAGGCCGACCATCGACATGAGCAGGCCGGTACAAGCAAAGAGACCCACCAGGAAGGTTTCAAACAGTGGCTGATCCGCCATTTTGCGAACGCGCTGAGAAACGGTCTCCACCTCCACGGGAATCGTTGGGTCAAGTTGCGAGACTTGTGATCGGACCCAGTCCGATACGGTTTGTGGAGGCAGCACGGTTTTCAAGATCATGATTGAGGTGGCGTTCCAATCCTCGGGGCGATTCCGGCGGAGACGGTAGTATTCGGGCTCGTCGTCACCTGTCAGGCCGCCGTTTTTCACGTCAGCCACGACGCCGACCACGGTGTATTGCGGATCGTCAGGACCTCCGCCCGCGACTTGCAGATGTTCCCCGATGGGATTTTTTGAGGGAAAGAATTGGTTCGCGAGCCGTCGGCTGAGCACGATGAAGCGATCGTTCGAATCCTGCTGGACCTGGGTAAAGCCGGCGCCTTCGAGCAATGGAATTTGCAGAATCCGGAAGTAGTCGGGTGTAACCCATCGCCAAGCGACGAGGCCCCCGGTGCCATCGGTGAAGCGCACGCCGTTTACCAGAATCGCGGCGCGGATGTGTTCGTGATGCCAACCGCCGGGCGGGAGCGAGTCGCTCATGGCGAACATACTGATGCCGGGGCCGGACTGAAGACGGCGCGCGAGCTGCTGGAAAAATGCCATCTGCTGTTGCTGCGTGGGATAGTTCTTCTGACCGATAGTAACCGGAGCGCTGACGAGACTCTCCGTCGAGATGCCCAGCCGCTGTTGTTCAAGATTGTGGAAGCTGCGATACAACAGCGCTCCTGCGGTGAGCAGCACCATGCTGGCAGCAATTTGCGCAACGACCAACAGTTGGCGAAGACGCGCGTGGGGCGCGGCCATGGAGTTACGTCCAGCAAGGGCCTCCGGGCGAGGCTTGTAGAAGGCGGCGATGAAACCGCAGGCAGCGCCGCACAGCAACGCAACCGCGATCGCGAAAAGGAAGATGCGAAGATCAAGCCGGGTGGTCGCGAGAAATGGCATGCCTTCCGGAGCGATGGCGACGAAGGCCCGCAACAGGACAAAAGCAAACATGAGCCCCAGCAGGGCCGCGATCATCGCGAGCGACATTGACTCGATGAGCGCCTGCTGGATGAGACGAGCACGGCTGGCGCCCAAGGCAGCGCGTACCGCAAACTCACGTTCGCGCAGCGCGGCCCGGGCAATCAGAAGACCGGTGACATTCGCGCATGCGATGAGAAGCATGGTCAGGACGACCGCAAAGAGAACCCACGCGATGGCGTGCACGTCATGCATCTGACGATCGCGAAGGGAGCGCACCTGGAGGTGGATCTCCTTGCGAAATTGAGCGGGCGCCTGCTGGAGAGATTGTTCGAAGACAGGCTGAAGTTGTCGCTTTGCCTGGTCAATGCTGATGCCAGGCTTGAGCCGGGCGAAGGCATAGAAGACGTGCCCGGGGTCGAGGTGACGTTGTTCGGTTTCGTCGAGGGCCTGAGGCAGAAGCACGTCCGCGGGCTCAAGGATGGGCGTTTCGAAATTGGCGGGGAGTACACCGACGACGCGGACCTCGTGACCATCGAGATTGATGAGTCTGTCGATCGCGCCCGGATCGCGATGGAAGCGTTCCTTCCATAAGCGGTACGAGATGAGCGCGACGGGCGGCGCCTTGGGTCGATCTTCTTCCGGCGTGAAGTTGCGGCCGGCGACGGGCGTGACCCCCAGGGTCGGCAGCAGACCAAACTCGACGTGCGCGCAATCGAGACGCGCGGGACGCTGCTCGGTGAGATCGCAGGGTGTGTCATCGATCTTCGAGCTAAAGGCGTCGAAAACATCCTGGTGTTCGCGCCAGTCGTAGTAGCTGGCGCCGAGGAGAAATTCTTGCGGAAGGATAGGGGCGCTCAGCCCTACGGAGACGAGCCGATCGGGAGTTGCGTACGGGAGTGGGCGGAATAGAATTTTATCGACTACGCTGAAGACCGCCGTGGTCGCACCGATGCCAAGCACGAAGGTGAGCAGCACGGAGAGGGAGAACGCCGGGTTGCGCACGTAGCCGCGGAAAGCGTAGCGAACATCCTGAAGGATGGTTTCAACGAGATGGCTGGGGCGCTGATCGTCGATTTGCTCGCGGAGGCCATCAACGCCGCCAAACTCGATCGTCGCCTGCCGACGCGCTTCCGCCGGAGAGAGACCGGACGCGATCTTTTGCGCGATCAACTGATCGAGGTGAAATTGCAGCTCCTCGTCGACGTCAGCGCGGTTCATTCGGGCGAGGAGGAAGCGGATGCGAGTGATCCATTCGGTAATCATGCGCACTCCTACATCGCGCCAAGCACAAGCGCAATCGCTTGCGAGAGACGGTTCCAGGTTTCGAGCTCCGACTCGAGTTGTTTCTTTCCTGTGCGAGTGAGTGAGTAAAACTTGGCGCGGCGATTATTTTCGGAGGCGCCCCAGTCCGAGGAGATCCAGCCCCTGTATTCCAGGCGATGCAATGCCGGGTAGAGAGAGCCCTGGCCGATCTGCAGAATTTCAAGGGAGAGCTGTTGGATGCGAAGGGCGATGCCCCATCCGTGCATGGGTTCGAGCGCCAGCGTTTTGAGGATCAGTAAATCCAGAGTACCTTGTAGCAGGTCCGCGTTAGGCGGTGTCATCGATGGCTCCCCTCGAATGTCGACAAGAGTGAACTTTCTCTTGTCGAATGTCAAGGGGAGAGGCGGATTTACCGTGGTGTTTTGCGCTCAAGCCCCGGTGGTTTTTCGGCACGACTGAAGTCATGCCCTTGCACGAAGCGCGGACTTCTGCACGCGCGGCCCACCCCAGTGGCTGAAGCCGGAACTTTCCGGGCCCTTGATGCGGCGCTGAAGCGCCGCTCCACCTCGAGGCAAACGCAAAACAACGCTGCGATTCTAAGATCGACTACAAAAAAGAAAAAGGCCGGACGCGAATCCGGCCCATTCGGGGGTAGGGCAACTTATCTTGCAGCTGCCAGTTCTTCTGTGGCGTATTTTTTGGCGACCTCGGTGAGCGGGATCGCGGCGTAATCTCCCGCGTGGCCGGCTTGGCCAAACTGGCTCATGCGCAGGGCGACGACTTTCTTCATGGCTTCGCGCGCGGGTTTCAGGTAGTCGCGCGGATCGAATTTCTCCGGGGTCTCGGTGAAGACCTTGCGGATTGCGCCGGTGATGGCGAGCCGATTATCGGTATCGACGTTGATCTTGCGAACGCCGTTGCGAATGCCGAGTTGAATCTCTTCGACCGGCACGCCCCAGGTCGGCTTCAGTTTCCCGCCGTACTGGTTGATGACGTCTTGAAGATCTTTCGGAACGCTCGACGATCCGTGCATAACGAGGTGAACGTTGGGCAGTCGTTTGTGGATGGCGAGGAGAATGTCCATCTTGAGCACAGAGCCATCGGGCTTCTTGCTGAACTTGTAGGCGCCGTGGCTGGTGCCGATGGNNCGCCGTGGCCGTCTTCGATTCCGCCGAGCACTCCGATTTCGCCTTCCACGGTGACGCCCTTGTCGTGCGCCATCTTGACGACTTCACTGGTGCACTTCACGTTGTATTCGAAAGTGGATGGCGTCTTGCCATCCGGCATGAGCGAGCCGTCCATCATGACGCT
>PLWX01000138.1 GCA_003151155.1 Acidobacteriaceae bacterium | reverse complement strand
TACCCTGAGACCTGAATTGCTAGCAGCCTTTACTGCTTCCCAGGCCCATGGAGTGCAGCATTGGGTGCGGGCTCATGTGTTCGACACCACGTTCCGCGGCCTGTATCACGCCAACGCCTTCGATCTCTGCCTGCTGATTCCTTATTTCATCGTGCTCGTCATCCTGGCGGCGTACGGTGTGCATCGCTATCAGCTCGTCTGGATGTACTACCGCAATCGGCGCAACAAGACGATCGAACCGGAACATCACTTCACGGAACTGCCGCGCGTCACCGTGCAGTTGCCGATCTTCAACGAGCAATACGTCATCGATCGGCTGGTTGATTCCATCTGCAAGCTGGAGTACCCGAAGGACAAGCTCGACATCCAGGTGCTCGACGACTCAACCGACGAAACCGTTGAAGTCGCACGCGAGGTCGTGGAGCACTACGCCGCGATGGGTTATCCCGTCACTTACCTGCACCGCACTAATCGGCAGGGATTCAAAGCCGGTGCTTTGCAGGCAGGCATGCAGGTGGCGAAGGGCGAGTTCATCGCCATCTTCGACGCCGACTTCACCCCGCCGGCGGACTTCCTGATGAAGGTCATCCATCACTTCGCCGATCCACAGATCGGGATGGTGCAGACCCGCTGGACGCACATCAACCGCCACTACTCGTTTCTCACGGAGGTCGAAGCCATCCTGCTCGACGGACACTTCGTCCTCGAACATGGTGGCCGCTCCCGCAAGGGCGTGTTCTTCAACTTCAATGGGACCGCCGGCATGTGGCGCCGTACTGCGATTGAAGACGCCGGCGGCTGGCAGCATGACACGCTGACGGAAGACACGGATCTCAGCTATCGCGCGCAGATCAAGGGCTGGCGCTTCAAGTATCTCCAGGATGTCGAGTGCCCTGCGGAATTGCCCATCGAGATGACGGCCTTCAAAACGCAACAAGCACGTTGGGCCAAGGGACTCATCCAATGCGCGATCAAGGTGCTGCCGTTCGTCTTCCGCAGCGATGTGCCGCGACGCAACAAGGTGGAAGCCTGGTATCACCTGACGGCGAATCTCAGCTATCCGCTGATGATCGTGCTCTCTACCCTGCTCATGCCGGCGATGATCATCCGCTTCTACCAGGGGTGGTTCCAGATGCTTTACATTGACGTGCCGCTCTTCCTCGCGTCCACGTTCAGCATCTCGAGTTTTTACCTCGTCTCGCAGAAAGAACTGCACCCCAAGAACTGGCTTAGAACATTTCTTTTTTTGCCAGCGCTGATGGCACTCGGCATCGGCTTGACGGTGACCAACACCAAGGCGGTGATTGAAGCGTTGATCGGCAAACAGTCGGCCTTTGCGCGTACGCCGAAGTATCGCGTCACCGCGAAGGGTGAAAAATCGGTTGCCGCCAAGAAATACCGTAAGCGCCTTGGATTCGTTCCATGGATCGAACTGGCCATTGGCACCTACTTCGCGCTGGCTATCTGGTATGCCATGGTGAACGAGAATTACATCACCGTGCCGTTCTTGTGTTTGTTTGTTTTTGGCTACTGGTACACCGGCTTGATGTCGCTGTTGCAGGGCCGCTTCGACACCCTCATGGGACGCACGGCCAGCCCCGAGACGCATACCAAGCCCTTCCCTGTCGGAGTGTAAGTCGCGCTCTTTTAAGACGGAATGAGACGCGAGCAGTCGTCACCAGCGGGCATAGGCACGCACAGGGAAAGTTCCCATTCCTTTGACTTTCACCGGCACGGCGCTGAAGTAGAAGTCGCCGTCGGGAAGCTTTTCCAGGTTGCACATGTGTTCCACGATCGGAATGTTGGCACCGAGGAGCGTGGTGTGCACCGGACGTCGACCATCGTTTGTGTCGTCGATGTTGTACGAGTCGATCCCCACCAACACAGCGCCATTGTCTCGTAAATACTCTGCGGCTGATTGAGTAAGAAAGGTGTGTCCCTCGAAATACTGGTCAGTTCCCCAATGCCGGGCCCACGCGGTGTGCACCAATACCGCCTTCCCACGCACATCGATGGACGCAAAAATGCCGCTATTCACCCCACGCTCGCGGAGGGCATCGACGTGCACCACGACTCCGTCCAGGTCAGCTAATTGTTCGAGCGCGAGTTCCGAAAGATCTCTCCCGTCGGCGAAACGATGGAACGGACTATCGAGATAAGTGCCGGTGTTCGCGACCATCTCGATCTTGCCGATGTGAAAACTCGTGCCTTCTTCATAATATTTCTTCGAAGCTTCGCGAGAGAGAAAGTCGCAGATTAGCGGCGCAGGCAGGCCCTTGTAAGTGATCATTCCTTCGACCACGGTGTGACTCAAATCGAGGAGATTCCTGGGGTTCGTCAAGATTCCAAGAGTGTATCGGAAGGTACTTCAACGCAGCGAATTTTCGATCTTTTCATGCTGAATTTCGAACTTTGTTAACACTGTTTGTTATGAAAGAGTTAGCACATCGGAGGGAGCGCTCTGCAAACGTAGTTTCATCGTCCTTTTTCAATCGTTTGGAGCTGCTCTGGAATCTAATGCGTATGAACGAAAAGCTGTTAAAACGCTATCTTTTCGCGAGTGATTTTGACCAGACTCTCAGCTTCAATGACTCTGGAGCGATCCTCGCGGAATTACTTGGCATTCCCAAGGAGGAGTTCGAACGACGCTCCAATGGAATGGCCAAGCTGAACCTTGTGCAGCAGGGCGCTGAACTCGCATATTTCCTTTTACACGACCCGGAATTTCACGACCGCGTCCGAAAAGAACATCTCTTCGAGGCCGGTAAACTTGTCCCGCTGAAGAAGGACATCGATCTGCTCTATAGCCTGCTCGGCAACGGGATCGATGGGTATCACTTCGATTTCTACGTCCTCTCGGCGGCCCCGGTAGAGATCGTGAAGTCGGCGCTGGCCGGGATCGTGCCTGCCGACCACATCTTCGGCACGGAATTTGAATACGACAGCAACGGGCGCATTCAAAGCATCAAGCGTGCCACCGCCGGGTACGGGAAGGTTGTGCGCCTCGAACAATTGCAGGAGGCTCTCAATATTGGTCCCGATCACCTGATCTACGCCGGGGATGGCAGCTCCGATATGCACGCCATGCTGCACGTGAATGATGGCGACGGGTTGACCATCGCTGTCTCGCAGAGCCGCAAGGTTACAGCCGTGGCGCAGCGTACGGTGCTGAGCAACAACGCTCTGGCCATGCTGGTACCGATCTTCGAGAAGGTCCTGAAGTGGGACCAGCCGCAGATCCGTGACTTCTTCGAGCGGAATGGCTTCCTCGTCCAGGAGTGGGAGAAGGTGCGTACAGACTGGTTGACATTGAGTCCCGCGGAGACGGGGCTCACGCATCGGGCTGGGGCGTAGCCATGAACCTGCTGACTTGGATTGGCTGGATCGCTACTGCGGTCTTCTCGACCTCCTACTTCTTCAAGGGCGCGAGTACATTGCGCTGGATCCAGGCGGGGGCAGCGATGCTGTGGGTCACGTATGGGCTGCTGATCCATGCGATGCCCGTGGTGGTGGCAAACGTCATTGTGGCTGCCGCTGCCGTGTACTCGTCGCTCGCCGCTTCGCGGTCGCAACGGCGTGAGCGGGCGTTGGTTCCAGCGGACGAGTCGCTACAGGACTCCATCTCCTAGCGGGCGTCACGAGGCGTCTCTCTGCTAGGATTACGGCGCATGATTCGCCGACTTGTTACCTTGCTCCTACTGCTCAGCGCGGGTTCCCTTGCGCTGGAGCGTCAACCGAATGCCGATTATCACGCGCGCCGTGAAGGTCTCGCCAAGGAGATGAAGGGCGGAGTGCTGGTGCTGTTCGCGGGGACGGAAGCCGCCGGACAGAACGCTGTGTACGGCTTTCGCCAGGACAACAACTTCTTCTATCTGACGGGATGGTCGGAACCAGGTGCGGCGGTTGTCATCGCATCGCCGATGGAGGCGACTGCGGATCGTCCGGCGCGGCCGTATGCGGAAGTCCTTTACCTTCCCGCGCACAACGTGGCTCAGGAGAAGTGGACGGGGCCGAAGCTGGGGCCGGAGAATGCGCAAGCCCGCGATCTGACGGGCTTCGATCGCGTGGAAGTGCTGGACAAGATGCGGGACGATCTGGTCGGCATGCTTCCGCAACCTGCGGCGACGGTTTACTCCGACATTCCGACGGGCGAAGAAACGTCTGCTTCCACGGAAGCACTCGCCTGGCTGCATCGCGCCAATGCGTTTCCAAACTACGTGGCGTTCAAGGATGTGAAGCCGATGCTCGGCGACCTGCGCCGCATCAAGGACGCAGGGGAGATTGAACTCATCCGCAAGGCGACAAACGCGTCGATCGCCGGGCAGTCCGCGGCGTTGAAGGCGGTAAAGCCGGGTGTCACCGAGCGCGAGATCGCCGCGCTGCAGCAGTACGAGTTCGGCAAGCGCGGATGCGAACGGCCGGCATACGCGCCGATCGTGGGTTCTGGCTTCGACAGCACGGTGTTGCACTACTCCGAAGATACGGGGACGCTGAAAGACGGCGATCTAGTCGTGATGGATGTTGCCGGCGAATTCAGCATGTACGCCTCCGACATTACGCGGACAGCGCCAATCAATGGCAAATTTACCGCACGCCAGCGCGAGATCTATGACATCGTGCTCGGGGCGCAGCAGGCGGCGATGAAGGCGTTTGTTGCGGGCAAGTCGGTGCTCACTGGAAAGTCAGACGACGCTCTCTATAAAGTCGCGTATGACTACATCAACACCCACGGCAAAGACCTGCATGGCGAGCCGCTGGGCAAGTACTTCATCCACGGACTTGGCCATTACGTGGGGCTCGAAGTGCACGATGCGGGGTCGTACACGACGCCGTTGCAACCGGGAATGGTGTTCACCATCGAGCCGGGAATTTATATTCCTGAAGAGAAGCTCGGGGTGCGCATCGAAGACATTTATTACGTCGACGCGAATGGCCAACTCGTCGACTACACGGCTGGCCTGCCGCACACCGCGGATGAAGTTGAACACGCGATGAAGAGGTAAAAGGAACGGATCGCAGCGATCCTTCGTTTCACAGTAAGCAGTCTCAAATTCCCGAGAGCGAGCACTTATGGATTCCCCGGTTCCACCAATCGATCCAATCGAACCCAGCGTAGAAGCGACTAATGTTCCGCCTCCTCCGCCACAGCCGTCGGCATTGCACAACATCTTCATCGGTCCGCGTGGAGTGCGCGCTGGTTGGAAAATTGTTCTCTTCATGATCCTCTCCGTGCTTGTGGGCTTGTGCACGATCCCACTTGCCAAAATGATCCCGAAGTCCGGGGTGAAGGGCATGATGTCGCCGACCGGATCGCTGTATGGCGAGTTTCTCGGGATGCTCACGGTGCTGATTCCGACGGGCATCATGGCGAAGTTGATCGACCACAAAGAGTGGGGCTACTTTGGAATGCCGCTCAACCGGGCGTTCCGATCGACCTTCTGGGTCGGTTCCGTGGTCGGAGTTGGCGTGCTCGCACTGCAGCTCGAAATCATGCATCTCTGCGGATGGTTTGATTTCGGCACGGTGCAGTTGCATGGCGCCGCGATCGTGAAATACGGGTTGATCTGGCTGGTGATGTTCACGTTCACCGGGTTCACCGAAGAGGGACTACTGCGCGGCTATGTACAGCGTGTAACCACCGACGGCCTGAGTGGGTTGCCGAATGGCTGGAGCTTCTGGACTTCGGCGCTGATCTTCTCCGTGGTGTTTGGCGCGCTACATCTTGGCAATCCGGGAGAGACCGCTTTCGGAATCTTCATGGTCGTCGTCGATGGCATGGTGATGTGCTTCTCGCTGTGGCGTACCGGCGATTTATGGTTTGCGATCGGCAACCATGCGTTTTGGGATTGGGGACAGACGTTTTTGTTTGGTACGCCGAATAGCGGAACGCACGGGTTGGGAGCGTTGATGAACCCTTCGTTCCATGGGCCGGCGATCCTGGCGGGCGGAAGCGATGGTCCGGAGGGCAGCGTCCTGGTGCTGCTCTCGGAGGCGCTGATTGCGGTGGTGGTGGCGCTGCTGTATCGCGAGAGGAAGTATCCGTTGCTGCCGGACGAGTCGCCAGCTGCGGATTCGGTGTTCATTAATCAGTAACCCCCACCGGTAATGCGGTTCTTTGTTTTCAATATTTTGCAAATAAAATGTTTGTAAAATATTCAGCGGCAAAGAGTTATACGGATAATATTCAAATATAAGGAGTTATGTGTGCAAGCGAGGCTGATGCCTTCGCTTGCGGAGCCGCGCCGCCCATTCGGGCTGGCTGCAACCCACACCTACATCGATTTCGTTTTCAAAGGAACAGTTGTTCTGTTGGGAATGCCCCACATGCGCAGGTTAGATTGCGCGTCCGCAACTCGTCTGTGAAATGTGACAGTTGTGCGCGTGTTCCGGGTCACGCTGGTGGGTGAGGTCAGCGTTTTTTCTTTGGTGCTTTTTCTTCGATACCGAGCTGGCTGTGGGCGCTGGCAAGCAGTTTATTGAAGGCTTCGGCGGCGGTGAGTTCTTTCTTGCCGGTTTTGTTGCCGCGGAACTTGTGTTCGAAGTTGCAGGTGCGGCAGACGACCTTGGCGGGATCGTCGCCGACCACGGCCATGATGGAGTGGTCGGTGGTGCGTTTGCAGCGGGAGCAGTGGTCGTCGATGGTATCGCCTAAGCGCGGCATGAGTCTCCTTCCGAGATTGGGTGGCGTCCCCTGAAGGGGACTCTTGTGGTGGTGCGGCATTTCCCAGCACTCACGTGGTGGGCTATTTTATTCCGTCCCTGCGGGACTGGGGCGGCGATGGCGATGAGAGTTGAGTTCCCACTTGCTTTTTCATAATGGTGGTTGCCGGCGGTATTTGCGCCGGGCCGGACGCTACCTCAGGGGCTAAAGCCCTCTGTTTTGGAATCTATGACGCGGCGCTGAAGCGCCGCTCTACCTCAAAGCAACAACCATACAAATTTCCGCTGACGTGCCGCTACCTCAGGCAATGACGGTAGATAAGTTCGCGAAAGTGCTGCAAGGATTCCAATCGAAGAGCGGAACAGA
>PLWX01000149.1 GCA_003151155.1 Acidobacteriaceae bacterium | reverse complement strand
CTGATCGTTGACGATGAAGATCTCACTCTTCGCACAATTTCCCGCGGATTGCGTGAGGAGGGTTTTGACGTCCTCACTGCTTCCTCAGGTGAAGATGGCATGAGGATTTTCAGCGAGGCGAATCCGGAACTCGCGCTCGTCGAGATCGTGCTTCCAGAAATGAACGGCTTGGACGTCTTGCGACAGATGAAGGAGGCAAATCCCGCCGCGTTGGTGATCATGATGAGCGCGGAGCACGACATCGACCGTGCGGTAGAAGCGATAGAGTTCGGGGCCTTCCATTACCTGGTGAAACCCTTTCAATCCGCAAACCTGCTTTCGACAATCCAGCGGGCTACCGAGATTCTCGCCTTGCGAGTGCGCGTGAATGAGTCTGTCGAATCGGCAAAGCGTGCCTATAACTTCGGGCGAGTATCCACACAGAATGTCAGCACCAGCGAAATGCTCGAAAGAGCCAGAAAATCGGCGGAATCCGACCATACAACCATTCTGATTCAAGGCGAAAGCGGGACCGGCAAGGGTGTGCTAGCAAGGGCAATCCACTACGCCAGTCCGCGTGCCTCGATGCCGCTGCTGGAACTGAATTGTGCCACGCTGCCGGACGCGTTGCTGGAAAGCGAACTGTTCGGTTTTGAGGCTGGCGCTTTCACCGACGCCCATCACGCTAAGAAAGGACTGATCGAACGGGCCCACGGCGGTTCCATCTTTCTAGATGAGATCGGCAACATGTCGCCAAGCGTGCAGGCCAAGGTTCTCCAGGTGCTCGAAGATGGCACATTCTGGAGACTAGGAGGAACGCACGTCATCAAGGTCAATGTGCGAATGATTGCCGCCACGAATATCAATTTGAAGGAAGCCGTCCGAGTTGGACAATTTCGCGAGGATCTGTACTACCGATTGAATGTGGTCCCTCTCTTCATCCCACCGCTGCGTCGGCGTAAAGAAGATATTCTGACCTTGGCGCTTGAGATGATGCGCCAGTTCAACCGGGAGCTGGGTAGAAACTTTATTGGCTTTACTCCGGCTGCCGCCCACCTTTTGCGCCAATATCCCTGGCCCGGAAACATCCGGGAATTGAAGAATGCAATCGAGCGCAGCATGATATTGTCTTCCAGGCGCATTCTGGATGCCGATGATCTTCCAGAAGAGATTCGCAGTACTGCATCGCCGGTGGATGCTCTGATGCCGTCGATGAACGGCGTCTCTCCCCACCTGAGTAATCTTATTACTTTGCGTGAACTCGAGGACGATTACATCGGCCAAGTCCTCACCGCAACCGGCAACAACAAGAGTCAAACCGCGAAAATTCTCGGCATCCATCCAACTTCCTTGCTCAGACATTTGAAGAAGAAATCGGTTTAATCCCCTCGTGACACGCGTCGCATTAAGCGATCATACGGCGTGCGCAAGTTCACCTGCCCTGGACGTACCCGGCTCCCGAAGCAACCCTCTGGTATGCGGCGAGTGCTCATCGACGACTTCCGGGCACGAAGTGCACGCTTATGCCGGTATTTGCATCGACAACCTGTGCTGGATGGTGCGGATCGAGATGAAAACCGACCGTGGACGCTATCACAACGAGGAATCCGAGAGCAGCATCAATTGGTGCCGCAACGCAAGCTTAGCCATTCGGATGTCACCGCTGGGATCGCAAAGACAATATTGTGCCGCGCACTCGTCACATTGCACAATTTCACAACGTTCATTCGGTTGCACCGCAGCGCAACGTTCATCGGAATGTATCCGAAAGGCGTTAGCCGACCAGTCATGCGTTGATCTCTTCTAGCTAGGGCTTCTCGTGCATCACCCTCGAAGCGAATAGTCTGGCTCAACGGAGAGCGGCTTCTTCTTTGCCGCGTCAGGGCAGACGTGAGCGTTTTCCACGATAGTCACCACGTCGATTTTGGTCGCCGCTCCGAGCCGAGAGAAACAGAGCAGACATACCGTTTCGAATAATCCGGGTCGAAGCTCGAGTCGAGCAAATCCTTCAGGCGAGGACAATATACTGGAGAAGTGGGGAGTGCTATTTCCTGCGAACATGGGCCTTCCTTCGCAATGGACTGCTGCTAACGGACATAATATCCAGCTACTCTGGTTGAATACAACGATAATTTCGCAACGGAAGGAATAAGTTCCCGTTATGGCGAGAGCCCGGCTGTGGTGGCTTCGCCGGAAGAACTAAATGGTTGGGTTGGACTGGAGGTCGCAGAACCCGTCCACATCGCAACCAAAGCGACCGATTTGAGCGCCGAATTGAAGCGGGGCCTCCCGTTTGCTAGGAAACAGAGGCGAGATCAAACGAGAAAGTCCGACTAACCAGTACTGGAAACTCAACTCTTCTCATGGGTGTCCGAATTGGCATGTGGAGATACGGCGCAGACCCGTAACGAAACAATCGCACTTACTAGGGAGACTCTGATTAAGTTCTCTGCTTTCCACAACTCTTTGCGTTAGAGTGCGGGCAGCAGGTGGAGCAGAGATCATGAAGCAGAGGACGCTGGCGATGATGACCGGATTCGAGCGCTACAGCAAGAAGACGCGGCGAGCGGTGTTTTTGGAAGAGATGGAGCAAGTCGTGCCGTGGAAGAAGTTGTGCGCACTGGTCGAGCCGCACTATCCCAAGCCGGGTAACGGTCGTCCGCCGGTGGGCGTGGAGCGGATGCTGCGAATCTACTTTCTGCAACAGTGGTTCAACCTGTCGGACCCGGCGGTGGAAGAGACCTTGTACGATTCGGTGCTGATGCGTCAGTTCGTGGGCATCGACCTGGGACGCGAGCCGGTGCCGGACGAAACTACGGTGTGCAAGTTCCGGCATTTGCTGGAGCAGCAGCAGTTGGGCGGGGAGATGTTAGAGACGGTGAACCTGCACCTGCAAGCCAAGGGAGTGCGGATCACGACCGGCACCATCGTGGACGCGACCATCATCGAGGCGCCGAGTTCGACGAAGAACCGCGAACGGCAGCGCGATCCGGAGATGCACCAGACGAAGAAGGGTAACCAGTGGCATTTCGGAATGAAAGCGCACGTCGGCGTCGACAGCCAAACCAAGATGATTCACACGGTGGTAGCGACGGCAGCGAACGTGGCCGATGCGACCGTGTTGCCGGAACTGCTGCACGGCGAAGAAATGCGGGTGTGGGGCGATCAAGCGTATCGCGGGCAGACGGAAGTGATTCAGCAGGTGGCGCGGCAAGCCAAGGACTGCACGCATCGGCGGTATCGCTATAAGAATGGTATCGACGAAGGGGAACGGAAGAAGAATCGCATCAAGTCGAAAGTGCGCTCGCGGGTGGAACACGTGTTTGGCATCATGAAACTGAAGTTTGGGTTTGTGAAGGTCCGCTACCGAGGTCTGGCAAAGAACGCCAACCGGCTGTTCGCGACCTGCGCCCTGGTGAACCTGTTTCTGGCACGTCCGAAACTACTTCGGACGACGGCATAAGCGGGCGCCGGACATACACCAGCCGCTCCGTCGCATGCGACGGACAACGAAAACGCGAATCTCTCGCAAGACTTTGTTGTCGGGGATACCGGCTCTGACTTAACTTTGGTGCTTATTCAGAGATTCCCTAGGTATGACATAGTTGTTGACTGATTTTCCAGGTTGTTCGTAAGCTGAAGAGTAAACAGACTTCGGGGGAGGGCTGTTCGACGTAACGCTCCGTGACTTCAATGTCTGGAGCGTTTTCGTTTTTGACACCGACATCTCTTCTCAGTCTTGGCCTTTGCGTTACCTAGCCACGGGATCACTTCTGCGACATCATCGGCTTCGGGGTAGCCGTTGACTTGTATTGATCGCCACGGGTACGAAAGGTGTTCGATGTCCGGCGGCTCGATCACGAAGTAGTAAAAGCCGCGCAACAGCAGGACCGCACGCTGATACTCCTTCTCATTGCGGACCGCCCGGAGGATTTCTACGAAGGTTGAGTTGTAACTCGGCCGTTCGGTTTTGATAGTTCACACCCACGCTGTCTATGTACGCGTCATCAAAGCCGTTTGGATATAGCGCGTCCAATTCCTCAAACGTCATGCTGGCACTCCCTAATTGATCAGCGCCCGTCACTACGCCGTGGCGGCGTATCCAACAAACCGCAATATCGGAGCCGCAAAGCATTGCGATTCTCGTGATTTGCCAAGCAGCACTGTACGTGGAGGTCTGAGCAAATCCAAGATAAGTGTTCGGAACAGCCTTTACCACTCACAATCACTTCCTGCCTGCCCATGACGATCCGGATTCTACTCCGTAAATTCTGCCGACAACAGTCCCGCCGTTTTGGCTCACGAGCGTCGCGCCCCGATTGCAAATCGTCGCGCATGGCCACGAATTGAACGCACTTCGGGATAGATCAGCAGCGAACTAGAAAACAGCGCGTGATTTATTGTGCCGAAATTGTGCCGTGCCTGTGACTGTACGGGATAGTATGCGCGGGTATCGATCTATCACGATACCCGCATAAATACTGGCGAAGGCTAATTCGTACCAATCGAGCTAAATTGTTGATAGATGGTCGAAGTACAACTACGAATCAGAAGGTCGGAAGTTCGAATCTTCCAGGGCGCACCATTCCTTCTTTTCCCTCTTTAAGCCATCTCCGCACAGCGCAAAAAGTGATACCCCCACCCCTCCAGCTCCACATACAGCCCCGCATCCACCATCTCATTCCCGTCGCGATCGTAAATCGCTCCCGAAAGAACATCCTGTAAGCGCCACGCTTTCGGTCGTAACTCTTCCCACGGAATCTTCACGCGGGCTTGCACCTTGTTTTCGCTGAAGTTAATGACAATGGCGAATCGTTCCTCACCCTTCTTCCACCCCCAAGCCACAACGTTTTCAAAGCTCGCATTGTCCGCCCACCCCGTTCGCTCGAATAAATTCCACTCGCTGTCGCGAAACAGCGGTCGATCCACCGCCTTCAGCAGCGACTCGTAAAAATCCCGTAGCCCTGCGTCCACCGCCTCCTGCGGACGCCTCACCAAAAATACGGGAAGCCTTGTTTTCTTTCCTTCAAACTGTCCTTCATGGAGGAGCTTCGCCCCCGGCAGCGTGGATACCATTAGAGCGGCGGCCCGCTCCTTCGCCGGAGAAAACGTTGCCGCAGCACGGGGCTCATCGTGATTTTCAATAAATCGCACCAGCTTCTCTTGATACCCAAGCTCCGCGCACAGGTGCAAACGGATGCTCTCGGCGTTGCCAAGCTCCAGCCGGTCGTACAGCTTCTTGTCGTAGCAGAAGTCGAATCCCTTCTGCTGCAACTCCCACTCCAAGTCCCAATAGGTCTCGGCAATAAACAGAAATTCGGGATATCCCTGCTTGATCCTCGGAATTACTTCCGTCCAATACTCCGTAGCCGGTCGCACTCCCGCGCGACTGCCCCACGTACGCTCGAAAATTTCATTAAGCAAAAGCATCGCCATATCGCAACGAATCCCATCGCACTGGCTCGCGATGTTCGACACCGTCTCGATCCCCGCCTTCCGCAGTCCCGGCTCAAACGCATTCAGTTGCAGCACATCCGGCCAAGCCGGAAAATACGGGTCCTTCCCGCACGCGAAGACCTTTCCGCGTATCGTGCAAAACGTCGCCGGATCTCGCTTCGCATCCTCCGCCTCACCTCGAATGAAATAGTCCGGATGTTCCCTCCCCCACGGATGGTCCGGCGCCACATGGTTCGGCACGAAGTCCAACAGCAGCTTCATCCCTCGCTTCGCAAGCTCCCGTCTCGCAATTGCTAGCCCTTTCGGCCCGCCCAGGCTTTTATCGACTACGTAATTCCGCACGCAATACGGCGATCCCACGTTGTCTTCCAAACGAAAATCCGGCAGCGCCCGTCGAAAATCTGCCAGCAAACTTTCGTTCCGATTCGCGATCGCAATCCCCGCCGCGCTCCGCTCCCACACTCCCATCAGCCACACCGCGTCGAATCCGAACTTCGCGATGTCGTCCCATGCCTCCGCCGGCACGCAACTCAGGTCAATCGGCTTTGCTAACGTCTGGCTCAGTTCGGCCAGCCATACCCACGTATTGATTTCATAAATTGCCGGACATTTCGGCCACGCTGTCATACCCACTCCGATTTTTCGTCGCCGTATCGTAGACCAGAGTTGGGCTCAACTTCCGCAAAAACGATTCCCGACATGCTGTCATTCCCAAGCTCCAATCTGTGCTACCATTCCCGGCCAACTAGCAACGTGGGGTTGCAGCTTGTTTAACGTTTTTCGGAGATCCGCAATTCGATCTTCGCGCTCCCCCTTTCTCGCGGGACTCGCGTTGCTCCTTGTCGCGCCCGCCTTCGCGCAAACCACCCACTCCTGCTTCCCTGCAATCTCCTCCGCCGACATCGATAGTGTCCACGTCAACGTCGCGCCCAACGCTGATGCTCGCGTCAAGGCGATCCACGTCAACGTCAACCTCACCCTCGTGCCCGTCACCGTTACCGACAGTACGGGCCATCCCGTTCTCGGTTTGCAGAAAAACGATTTCGCGGTTTTTGAAAATGGTGCGTCCCAGGAGATACACCACTTCTCTTCCGAGGATGGCCCCATTTCTGTCGGCTTGATCGTCGACGTCAGCGGCAGCATGAAAGACAAGCTCGAATCCCTGCGCTCCGCCGTCGATCAGTTCTTCCTTAACGCGAATCCCGAAGACGACTTCTTCGCCGTCGCCGTTTCCGATCGCCCTCACATTCTCGGCAACGCCTCGCAGTCCATCGACGACATTCAAAAGCACCTCGGCCTCATCCAGCCCGCCGGCAACACCGCCTTGCTCGACGCCATTTACCTCGGAGCCATGCAGCTACAGCACGCTGGATATCCCCGTCGCGCTCTCGTCATCATCTCCGACGGCGCCGACAACGCCAGCCGCTACCACTTCAAGGAAATCAAATCCATGCTCGAGGAAGCCGACATCGAGGTGTACGCCATCGGTCTCTTCGAGCCCGGCCTCTTGAAGAGCTACGAAGAAATCGTCGGCAAGAAACATCTCTTCGAACTTACCGCCGCCACCGGCGGACGCACCATCGCCATCGACAAACTCGCCGCCATGTCCAACGCCGCAGCGCAAATCAGTTTGGAATTGCGCAACCAGTACATCCTCGGCTACAAGCCGCAACCCACCCTCGCCGACGAAACCCGCCGCAAGATCAAAGTTCGTCTCACCCCTCAATCGGATCCGTCCCTCCTGTTGCAGGCCCACTACAAAAAAGCTTACTCAATCCCCTAACCTCCTCGCCCATCGGTTAACCATCCGCGGCTGATAAGATGGTGCCCCGTCTGTCGCAAGCTTCGGAGTCGCACGATCATGCAAACTTTCATCCGCTCGATATTCCTATTTCTTCTCGTCCTGCCCATCGCACTCATCGCCCAAACCACCACGACCTTCACCGCCATCACCGCTGCTCACCCCCAGCACAACGGCATCGACATCGAATCGGGCCCAGCGCACCTGCGCATTACCGCCCTGCGCGACGACATCCTCAGCGTCGTCATCTCCCCCGACAGTCATCTTCCTGAAGACGCCTCCTGGGCCGTTCTTCCCGAACCGCGTACCAAGTCCGTCGAAATCCAGTCGATCGACGATGCGAACTCTATCGGCTTCCGTACTGCTGTTCTCGATGTCCGCGTCGAACGCGCTTCATCCCGTCTTGTCATTCGCGATCTCTCCGGCCACGTTCTCTGTTCCGACGCTCATCCCGCCGAGTTCCTTCGCGGTGGCTTCTCCGTCTCCAAAGAGATGTCGGCCTCAGAACACTTTTACGGCCTCGGCGACAAGACCGGAACCTTCGACCGCCGCAACCAGGCCTACACTCTCTGGAACACCGACCAGGGTATTTCCGAAGCCGCCGATCCCATCTACAAGAGCATTCCGTTTTTTCTCGCCGCCGATGCCGAACAAAGTTACGGCCTCTTCCTCGACAACACTTTTCGCACCTGGTTCGACTTCGGCAAGCGCGATCGCAACGCCTATTCGTTCGGAGCCGAAGGCGGTCCGCTCCGCTACTACTTCATCTATGGCCCCACGCCCAAAGAAGTGGTGAAGGGATACGCCTATCTCACCGGCACGCCTCCGCTCCCTCCTCTCTGGGCTCTTGGATTTCAGCAATCTCGTTACAGCTACACGCCTGAGTCTTCTCTGCGCGCGGTTGCCAATCGCCTGCGTGCCGACAAGATTCCCTCCGACGCCGTCTATCTCGACATCGACTACCAATTTCGCAATCGCCCTTTCACCGTCGATCCCGTTGCCTTTCCAAATTTTCCCGGCCTCGTTGCCGATCTCCGCAAGCAGCACCTGCATCTTGTCACCATCACCGACCTTCACATCGCGCACGTTGCAGATCAGAACTACATGCCGTATGACACCGGCCATGCCGGCGATCACTTCGTGAAGAAGGCGGATGGTAGTGAATACATTGGAGTGGTGTGGCCCGGGCCGGCGGTCTTCCCCGATTTCACCCGTGCTCAAACGCGCGACTGGTGGGGAGGTTTATACAAGCAATTCGTGCACGACGGCGTTGCCGGTTTCTGGAACGACATGAACGAGCCCTCCGTCTTCGATGGCCCCGCGTTTACCATGCCGATCGACAACCTTCATCGCATCGATGAGCCCGGTTTCCAGTCACGCACCGCAACTCACGCCGAAATCCATAACATCTTCGGCATGGAAAACGAGCGCGCTACGTACGAAGGTCTTCTCAAGCTTCGTCCCGACGAGCGTCCCTTCGTCCTCACCCGCGCCACTTTCGCCGGCGGACAGCGCTACGGCTTCACCTGGACCGGCGACAACTCTTCCGCATGGAGTCATCTCCGCCTCGGCACCCAGATGCTCCTCAATCTCGGCCTCAGCGGCATCTCCATGGTCGGCGACGACGTCGGCGGCTTCGGTTACTCTCCGCCTCCCGATCTCCTCACTCGCTGGATCGAGATCGGCACCTTCCATCCCATGTTCCGCGATCACGCCAGCCTCGGCACTTTGCCCCAGGAGGTCTGGGCCCACGGTCCCGAGCACGAGGCCATTCGCCGCCGCTACATCGAAACTCGCTACCGTCTGCTCCCCTACATCTACACCCTCGCCGACGAAGCCTCGCGCAACGGCCTGCCCCTGATCCGTCCGCTCTTCCTCGAATTTCCCGGCGACTTCACCGCCGTCGACACCGAATTTCTTCTCGGCCCCGACTTGCTCGTAGCGCCCCCCGGCTTCGGCGAAACTCTTGACGACTACTCCGTCTCTTACCCGCCCGGCGATTGGTACGACTTCTGGACGGGCCAGAAGATGCCGCCCTCGCCCACTCCGCCTGGCATCGTGCAGATCGCCATGGCCGCAGCCGAGGGAAAAAAGGAATCCGACTTTCCCCATCCACCGAAGATCCATCCTCAACTTGATACGCTCCCCGTCTACGTGCGCGGCGGCAGCATCCTCCCCATGCAGCCCGTCACCCAAAGCACCGAAGAAATCCCGCAAGGTCCACTCGAGCTGCGCGTCTATCCCGGCGATAACTGCCGCGGCTCTCTCTATCTCGACGACGGTCACACCTTTCGCTACCAGCACGGCGAATTTCTTCGCCAGGAATTCCATTGCACCGTCGATCGCAGCACGATCCGCATAAACTTCGACGCGCGCCAGGGTTCCTACCAACCGTGGTGGAAAAACATCGAACTCGTCATCTATAACTGGCCGTCGGCGAAACCCAATATCAAACTCTCAAACCATACGACTCCGCTGAAACAGTCCTACGACGCCGTCCATCACGAGCTGCACATCCTCGTTCCCGACGTCTCGACCGCGGCCGAACTTACCGTTGAGAGTGCACCGTGAGACTCCACCAACGTAGTATGGAAAACCTGTCAAGTCACAAAATCGCCCGGATTCGCGCCTTCCGTTTGGAAACAAACACAATATAAGTTCCGGAAAAGTGTCCGGTTTACCCCCTTCGAATTGCTATTCTGAAAATAGGGGGCCAGAACGGAGACCCACGGGCGGCCACCCACGTCACGGCCCGCGTCACCTTTGCTCTTTCTTGTCATTGCGAGGAGCGCAGCGACGTGGCAATCTGCTCTTCCGCCAAACTCAGCACCTCTGAGTCTTCGGACGCAACCCGGGTAAAGCGGGCCTTCAGGCCCGCGTCACAACGGCAAAAAAATTGGGGCGTTAGCCCCGGGGTCAATCGCTAAACCCTTACTTTTCTATATTTTCGTATCTAACTGCCCTGTTTTGAATATTTTGCGAGAGTTTGGCAGCTAACCCATTGAAAACAGAAGATCGATGGGGGGAGGGGGTGCCCCTCCCCCTTAGAAAGTCCTACTTCCAGTTCACTTTGCCTTGCAGTTCGATCTGTTGCGACGATGCTCCGACGAGGATGTCGAACTCGCCCGAATCGGCCGTCCACTGCTTGCTCTTCACGTCGTAATACGAGAATGCCCGCGGATCGAGATTCACCGTCACAGTCCGCGTTTCTCCCGGTTTGAGTTCGACGCGTACGAAGCCCTTCAACTCTTTCACCGGTCGCGCAATCTTCGGATGCTGCTCGCCGACGAAAACTTCGGCGACCTCCGCCCCGGCAACCTTGCCCGTATTCGTAACTTGGAAAGTTACGGGAACGGTGTGCGTTGAAGTAGGCGGTACGATCTGCAATCCGCCGTATTTGAACGTCGTATAAGACAGGCCGAAGCCGAACGGGAACATCGGCTTCACGTTGTCTTTATCGAAATGCCGATATCCGAGGAAAACGGCTTCGGTGTATGCCACTCGCTTGCTGGCGGTCTTGTCGTAGTAGCTGTTGAAGGTGGCGTTATCTTCCCAGCGGCGTTCGAATGACACTGGAAGTTTTCCCGATGGGTTCACATCGCCGAACACGATCTGCGCCATGGCGGTTGCGCCCTCTTGCCCGGAGTACCAGGCATGTAGCAGCGCTGGCGTGTTTTCGATGAACGACGTCATGTCCACATTGCCGCCCGCATTCAGTACGACCACGACATTTCTGTTCGCCGCCAAGACAGACTTGATGAGATCCACCTGATCGTCAGGAAGCTTGAAAGATCGATCGGAACCTTCTCCTTCGGTTTCCGGACTGAACCCGACGCAGAGAATCACCGCATCCGCATTTTTCGCCGCTTCGGTGGCATCGCGCAACTCGTTAACGAGTCCACCGGAAACCCCGAAGCCGATGCTCGCCTGCCCCGTACCCTCGTGGTATTCGAGCTTCACCTTGTAGTGGCGTCCGGCTTTGAGAGGGAGTTTTACCGTATCCACTCCCATGCCGTGGTATTCCCACTTTTCGATCACCTTCTGGTCATCGACAAAAAGCCGGAAGCCGTCGTCGCCAGTGATGGAAAAGTGATAGGTACCATCCGCCGGAGGCGTGAAATAACCAGTCCACCGTGCGGAGAAATTGTCGGTTGGTCCGCCTTCGGCGTAGCTGCCTTCCTGCCAGTCGAACAGAACGTGTTCGTCGGTCCGCTTAAGTGCAGGCGTTCCGCTCAGGTCTCCATTGTTAAAGAACTCTGCAACCATCCCCGGAGCACTGCCGTCCGGCGTAGTAGTGAACTTTGTATTCTTGAAGACGTCCGCGGGCAGCTCAACGCCCGGCTTATAGGTCACGTTCGCTGCCGAACCCAGCAGGGCTTTCACTGCATCGACCGGGGTGGCTGCCGAAAACGGCTGCACTAGCGAACTTCCACCCCCGCCGGTGATGGCCGTCGCTGCGTTCGGCCCGATCACGGCCACGGATTTGATCTTCGAACGGTCGAGCGGAAGAATGCCGGAATTCTTCAGCAGCACCGCCCCCTCTTGTGCCGCCTTCAGCGCAACCTCGCGCGATTGCGGATTGTTTAACGGCGTCGACCCGATTTTCTGGTCGCGGTCGAAGAAGCCAAACTCGATGGCGGTCTGCAGGATGTGCCGGACTTTGTCGTCGATCGTGGCTTCTTTTACCGCACCGCTCTTCACCGCCGCGAGCAGCGTCTCTGGAGACATGAACTTTCCGTTCGGCATCTCGATGTCGAGTCCGCCGTTTGCAGCCTTCACCCCGTCGTACGTCGCGTCCCAGTCCGACATCACGACGCCGGTAAAGCCCCAGTCCTTGCGCGCTACGCCGATGTTCATCGCGCCGTTCTGGGTCATGTGTTCGCCGTTCAGCAGGTTGTAGGAATCCATAATCGCGCCGACATGGGCTTCCTTGACCGCGTATTCAAACGTCGGCAGATAGATTTCACGCAGCGTCCGCTCATCGATGTCGGAGCTCACGTTGTGCCGGTCCCATTCCTGGTTGTTGCCGGCGAAATGCTTCACCGTCGCGATCACGCCCTGGCTCTGGATGCCTTCAATGTCCGCCACCGTCATCCGCGAAGCGAGATAGGGATCCTCGCCGAAGTATTCGAAGTTGCGGCCGCACATCGGCGCGCGATAGATATTTACGCCGGGCCCCAGCAGAAAGTGCACTCCCCGCGAGCGCGCATCCGAGCCCATCGCGGCGCCCATGCGCTTAGCGAGTTCCGTATCCCAACTGGAGGCCAGTGCAATGCCCGCCGGGTACGCGGTAGATAACCCATCATTCCGGAGCCCGATGGGACCGTCCGACATCTTCAGCTCGGGAACACCCAGCCGGGGTATCGCCCGCACAAAGAAGTCCCTGTCCCCCCCCACGTAGGCGACTTTTTCTTCCAACGTCATCTGCCGAAGGATCTTCTCGGCCCGTTCAGCGGCCTGCTGTTTCGTAGGAGCGCTCTGCGCCGAGGCCAGTACTCCGACGATCAATATCGCCGCGATTTCCAGGCGAAGAAATGAAGGCAATTTCATGAAGTGGTCCTTCTTGGTGCGAATCTGAAGATATGGTTACTGCTTCGAAACGGCTGCGGAAGCGTTCCATGAAAATGTCGCCAGCGAACCCGCAGGTAATGTGTAGGTAAACGAAGCACCAGACTTGGCGACAGAAAATGTTTGCGCCGTCGCCGCATTGTTCAACACAATCAGGCCGATGGAACCGTCGGTGTTTTGGAACGCAACATCCTCGAGGCCCTTGTCGCCAAAGCTGTTCGACTCGATACGAACCGCGCCGGGCCGCACGTATTTGCTCGCGTGCCCGAGTGCGTAATAATCCACCGT
The DNA here is from genome assembly GCA_003151155.1 of Acidobacteriaceae bacterium. Classification (GTDB taxonomy): domain Bacteria; phylum Acidobacteriota; class Terriglobia; order Terriglobales; family Acidobacteriaceae; genus Korobacter. The sequence continues at coordinate 58,434 of PLWX01000149.1, read as the reverse complement.
CTTCGTGACCATGGCCGGACTCTTGCTCGTGTCCACCGTGACAACCCCGCGGCAGGTTGCGCATCCGCCCGTGTTGGGTCCATTGTTCTGGTCAAGCGCCATGTTCCACAACACCACGCTCTTCGCCCAGTTGCGGGTTGATTCGATGATCAGCTTTGCGGTCACGGCCAGCAGGTTCCCCTTCTGCCAGGTGCCACCGGAACACTCCGTTTCCCACATGTCTTTCGCGGGAAATTGATCGTGCACCGCGGATTGCGCGGATACGTCACCGCCATAACAGTGCCACGCGGTTCCAGCAGCATATTTCGCTGCTTCTGGATCGTGCAAAATCGTCGTGGGGTATTCCGGATGATCCCAATTATGGTCGTACACCATCACCTTGGTATGTAGGTTGGAAGCGCCGAGTGCCGGACCAAGGTTATCGCGCAGAAACTTCCCCTGCGCCTCGGCTGGGAACAACATTCCCGGATAATCCGCGGGCGTGAACAACGCCTCGTTCTGCATGGTCAGGCCATAGATCGGCACACCTGCCGCTTCATAGGCCTGTATGAACTTGACGAAATATTGCGCCAGCGCTGGATACGCGGACTCTTTCAAGATTCCGCCGATCAGTGCATCGGAGGTCTTCATCCATCCGGGTGACGACCACGGCGTGGCCATCACCTTGATCTGCGGATTGATCGCAAGCGCTTCCCGCAGCGACGGAAGAATGTAGGCTTTGTCGTGCTCGATAGAAAAGTGCTTCAGTTCCGGGTCCGATTTCCCGGCCGGCATGTCGTCATAACTGTAATCGTTAAGAGCAAGATCAGAGGCGCCCATCGGCTGCCTCAGAAAGTTGAGGCCAATGCCGCTCTTCTCGTCGAAGAGATCGTGCATCGTTTGGCTACGCTGTTCGGGAGTGAGCTTGGTATAGAGGAGCCATGCGGAAGAATCGGTGAGCGACGCGCCAAAGCCATCGATGGTCTGATACTTCTGCGCGTCGTTCACCGTAATGGTTACTGAGGATGATGCCGGGGCCATATGAAAACTGGGGGAGGGCTTGGACTGCATCGGTGTCCGCAACTCGGAATCGGTTTCCACGACCGTGACTTGCTGAGCCTGCGCTGCGCAAACCAGGCCGAGGAAAATGAGTGCGAAGGTCAATCGTGACATAAGGTAAATTTCGCGAGAGCCCGCGGCCGAAGCCCTGGGCTCTCGCGCTTCGATAAAGTTAGAAGTACACCTTCGCTCCGAGTTGAACGACGCGGAAGCCGCCGGGACCTGTGCCATAAGTGCTGGCGGGCGTTCCGTAATCATTGCTCGTCGCCACGGAAAACGGTGTCGTCGGTGAGTACTGGAAAGGGCCGTTCGTCGTGATGTCCCAGTGCTCGGTCGCAATGTTTGTGTGGTTGAAAACATTAAAGGCTTCAAGGCGAAGCTGGATGGAATAGCGCTCGCTGTTGCCAAAGGGGATATTCTTGAACAGCGACATGTCCCAGTTCTGCAAACGGCCCTGGCGTAGCTGGTCGCGCGAACCGCGCACCGGCACCCCGATGCTCGGCACGACCGGGTTCCCGCTGACATCCAAGTTGTAGTAGTACGGAATTGCGCCGTACATATTGCCTCCAGTGACGCCGCCGGGCTCAAAGGACCAGTTGCTGTTTGTATCCACTGGAGTTCCCGTCTGGAAGTTGGTTACGCCGCTCAGTTGGTAGTTATCGGTCACGTACGACAGCCATTTGGGGCCGTTGAAGTGCTTGGTGAGCCCAGGAATGTCGTACACGTAGTTCGCGGCGAAGACATGCGTGCGGTCCCAACTCAAAGCGCGATAGTCGACCAGCGGATTGAATGGGTCTTGGGTGTCCTGGTCCGAGCCGGCTGTTCCCAGCGACTTTGAAAACGTATATACCACGCCAGCCGTAAGACCACGTCCGAACTTTTTCTGTAGGGAAGCTTGCAGCGAGTTGTAATTCGACGTGCCGCCCCAGTCCAAGAATGGAATCTGCCCATACCCACGGTAGGGGACGAGGAAGGCGTCGGAGTAGGAGGGGTGACCGTAGGCGTAGATGCCGCTGTAGTTGAATCCGGCAGCAGCGTAGGCCGGTGGAAGGTCGGGTTGCACATCGGGCACTACGCCGCCGGGATAAAGCGACGGATCCTGCGCTGCCTTCGTGAAAGCCGTGCCGTACGGGACAGCATTGATGTCGTGCGAGGTGACGAGGTGGCGAGACAGCGACCCCACGTACGCGACGTCGAGCGTGGCCCCCCCGCCTACATCGTGTTGCAAACCCAAACTGAAGCTGTAAACGGTAGGCACTTTCCCGTTGCGTTGTGCTCCCACAACACTACCGAGGACGCCGGTCCCGAAACCCGGTGTTTGGTTTGCCAACTGATCAAACGTGCCGGCGGATAACGATGCAGTTCGAACGATCGCCGGGTTATTGAAGACGGTGTTGAAGATCAGGTTTCCCTGGGTGCGGTCATGCATCATGCCGAAACCGCCGCGCAATACCGTCTTGTGATCGCTGAATAGGTCCCATGCAAAACCGATTCGCGGTTCTGGCATGATGCCGCGGCTGTTCCATCCACCGTCGGGCAGCGTATGGTCAGCGGTGTACTGCACCCCATCGAGAGGATCGCCACTGCCTGGAATGATATTGCCACCGGAATCGAGCGCTACGGCTTTGGCCGGATCGTAAGCCGCAGGATTGAAGAGGGCGATTTGATTGTTGGCGTCGTACTGCGGCGGAATCCAGGCGAACCGCATCCCGTAGTCCAGCGTGAAGTTCTGGGTGACCTTCCAAGTGTCCTGCACGTAGAACTCGAGCTGGTTGTAACGGAACTTGCCGAGAGGGCGGGCGGTGGACTGGCCGAAGCCATTGAATTCACCGAGCAGGGCACTAGCCAGGGGATCGCCAAGTTTGCAGGTGCCTGCTCCTCCGGGACAAGTGCCACCGGCGGTGGGACCGACGTCAAAGTTGAACTGTCCGTTGTTGTTGCCCCATGCGATCTGATCTTTGCGGCTGCGCTGGTAGAACATGCCGGCCTTAAAAGTATGTTTCCCGCGAGACCAGGTGAGGTTGTCGTTGACGTTGATTGTAGTGTTGGCCTGCTTCCACGGTGTGGCTCCGAGATACGGCCCGGAGAACTGGGTATTGTCGAGACCGTTGAAGCTCATGTCGGGAATGGTGTCGGTAAGACCAGGGTAGAGAACCGGGACATTGATGCCAAGAGCCGCGAGCGAGGTCCCACCGTTTGAGGTGTCCAACGATAGGGTGTGGCTGGGCCCGATGGAAAATTCATTCAACAACGTGGGAGTGAGGGTGCTCACCAGGTTTAGAGAGAAGTTCCAGCCGGGATGTTGTTGAGTACATCCGCCCGCGAATAAAGGTGCAGAGCAGGCGAACGTTCCGAATGGCCCTGGGAAGGGAACGTAGGGTGCGTTCATGGAGTCGGAATTATGAACCCAACGGCCATAGAGGCGGTTGGCTCCGTTGAGCTGGTAATCCACGCGCAGAATGTCTTCGCGACGGGGGTCGGAGGCAGAGGGTAAGGCCGAAAAATTGTAGTTCTGGCTGCCATTGCCGTAGCCGGGAACATTCGGCAGCGGATAAAGGTTGAGAATCTTCTGGACGTTATCGAAGTACTGTTGCTGCGTGGGGGTAAGTGCGGAACGGTCGATACGATTGTTCACCACTCCCGGTCCCGCGATGATGATCGGCTTGCCATCGCCGTTCACAGACTGCGAGAAGTCCCCTTGACGCTCGAGAGCGGTGGGCACATACATCTGGATCGTGTTCCCGAGAGGGACGTACTGGTTGTAGTATTCCTGATTCCAGAAGACAAACAGCTTGTTCTTTACGATCGGGCCGCCGATCGAGTAGCCCGCGTAATTGTAGCGATAGATCGCGGGCTGGTTAGCATCGCCGTTGGCGAGCTCGTTCTTTTTGTTGAAGTATTCATTGGCGTTGAGCCCCTCGTGACGATGGAAAAAGCGTCCGTTCCCATGCCACTGGTTCGTGCCGGACTTGGTCGAGATCGCGATCTGTCCCCCGGCGGCTTTGCCGTATTCTGCCTGATAATTGGAAGTCAGGACCTTCACTTCCTCGATGGCGTCGGGGTTGATGGTGATGTGGGTTCCGCCGTTGTTGCCGGTATCGATATTCGAAGCGCCGTCAATGGTGAACTCGTGCTGATTCGCCCGGGTGCCATTGATATTGAAAGCATCCGCCCCACCGGTGCCCGACTGATGACCGTCGAACAAGCCCGAAACGCCGGGGACCAACTTCATGTAATCCAAAACGTTGCGGCCGTTGAGGGCCACATCATTCAATTGTTTGCTGGTAATAACGTCCGAACGTTCACCGGAGTTGCTTTGTAACTGCAATTCGCCGGCATCGGCATTAACCGTCACTTCACCGCCGGTCGCCCCGACGGGCAGAACGAATTCGCCAGCGTTCAGGCGGTCGGCTGCGGCCAGCACCACGCCTTCCTTCTTAAGGGTCTGGAATCCGTTGGCTTCAACGGTAACGGAATAGGTCGCAGGCGGGAGGTTTGTGACCGCGAAGTCTCCTGCAGCGCCACTGGTGACCACGCGATGGAGTCCGATCGCGTCGGAATGCACTGTTACAGTCGCCCCCGGCACCACAGCGCCCGAGGGATCTTTCACTGTGCCATACATGCTGCCCGAGGTGACTTGGGCAAGTGAAAACGTCGATAACAAGAATAGGAAAGCAGCTACAAGGATTAAGGCCCGAAGCCCGACAGATGGGCGGCAACCTAGTTCCTCAGCGGACGGGGCACAGGACGACCGTAACGCTATCGAACGCAACATGCACATTCTCCGAATAAATGAAACGCTAAGCGGAAGACGAGTCATCCGCTGAAAGTTAACGGCTGGCAGATGGGCGTTCGTTTGCTGTCCAGTCTTATATCTCCTATCTCCACCCATCCACAACAGGAAGCGATCGATTGGCGAAACCCGCGCAATCAAGCGGTATCCAGAAGACCACAGGGGACTCGCGTTCATGGGCTCTGCCGACTAGTTCCAAAGCGGCGAAGCGGAAAGCCAAGTACAACCCCGGTAGGAGATTAGGCGCTTGGCGCGTCGGAGTCTTTGCGTTCTCCTAATGTTTTGCTGAGGAAGTTCTGAGGGCGCTCCTCCCGGATGTGACTTTGCCCTGTAACATCCCCGGAAAACCTACGGATCGCCTAGGTATAATGAACGGTTGATGGGTTTTCTGGGGGAATCAAGATTGAAGGGGACTTTCCACATTGCGGACTGGGAGGTCGATCCTCAAGTCAACTCTCTGAAGCGAGCGGACCAGTCCGTCCACGTCGAACCGAAGGTGATGCAGGTCCTCGTGGAGCTCGCGACACACTCCAACGAAGTCCTAACCAAAGAACAACTCATCCACGCGGTGTGGTCTGACACGTTCGTGAGTGACGACGCCCTAACCCGGTGTATTTCAGAAATCCGCCGGGTACTCGACGATGATCCTCGCGCACCTAGATTCATCCAGACAATTCCGAAAACCGGATATCGGCTAATCGCACCGGTTGAATACGACCGCGTCACGCCGCGTCCGATGGACGCAACCACGCTCGTGCAAGACACGCCGAGGCGCGGAGGAGTTGGAGTTGAGCCCCTCCTTGCGCCTAATCCACGTAAATTTGGGCGGATAAACTCAGCCTGGCTGCCTGCCTTGCTGGGCCTGCTTCTTGTCGCCGTCGGCATCGTAATGCTCCGCTTGTGGTTGAAGCCCTCTTCCATCAAGCCCCAGGGAACCTTCACGGTTGTCCCGTTCACTTCCTATCCAGGTACGCAAACCCAGCCGGCCTTTTCTCCGGACGGTAATCAAATCGCATTCGTTTGGAACCACGGGAAGGATGACAACCAGGGAATTTATATAAAGATGATGGGGAACGAAACACCTCTACAGGTGACCTCCAACTCGGCGAAGGACTTTAGTCCGACTTGGTCCCCGGACGGTCGCTCCCTGGCGTTCCTCCGTTATTCGGAAGAGGACCGCGGCATCTACATTGTGCCTGCACTGGGGGGCGCGGCGCGCAAGGTTTTTACGCCGGCTGGAAAGATCGAATGGGAACGCGGAGCGCTATCCTGGTCGCCAGATGGACGACACCTGATTTTCCCGGACGGAAAGTCTTCTACCTCTCCGAGTTCGATCTATTCGCTCGACCTGACTACTGCAACTGCACGGCCTGTCACCAGGCCTCCCCTGTCATGGGACGGCGATGCCAGCCCCGCCTTCTCGCCAGACGGAAGCAGGATCGCATTTGTTCGTGGCATTGAGGGCTGGGTTCGTGACGTGTACGTCATGAACACTGCCGGCGGAGAGCCGGTTCGCCTCACCTTCGATGATCGCATCGTTTCGAGCTTGGCTTGGACCTCCGACAGCTCGGCGATTGTATTTTCTTCCAATCGAGCTGCAGAATTCTCGCTGTGGAGCGTTCCTGCTATCGGCGGAAATCCTCAACGACTCCCGGTCGGAGGAGAAGATGTTTTTAACCTGGCAATTGCAACGAAGGGTAGCCACCTGGCGTACACCCAGTCAGCATCTGAGTGGAAGATTCAGAAGATAAACCTCAATGCTCCGAAGTCGCCAGAGACAACGGTGTGGAGTTCTTCACAGGAAGATTCGGCTCCACAGTTCTCTCCCGATGACCGCAGAGTCGCATTTCAATCCTTGCGCTCGGGTACGCAGGAGATATGGGTTTCGTACAGCGACAGTAGCAACCCGGTGAAGCTCACGTCATTCCAGAAATCTTTGACTGGTAGCCCGTCGTGGTCACCCGATGGCAGCCAACTCAGTTTCGACGCCCGGCCTGAAGGGCGTTCGCACATCTATTCCATCCGCATCGAAGGGGGAGTGCCCCGAATCCTGACCGATGGAGATTTCAATGATGTCGTTCCAAGCTGGTCTCGAGACGGCCGCTCAATTTACTTCGGCTCGAACCGCAGTGGGTCGTGGCAAATTTGGAAGACTCCTTCGAGCGGAGGGACACCCCAACAGGTGACCAAGGATGGCGGCTTCGTGGGGACCGAGTCGCAGGATGGCAACTGGCTTTACTTTGCGAAGAGTGATGCTCCTGGAATCTGGCGGATACCAGTCGCAGGCGGCCAGGAACAGCGGGTTGTGGATCAGCCGCGCATCGGTTACTGGGGATATTGGCATCTCGCCAAATTCGGCATTTACTACTTGAACCAAACCACTTCGCCGCCAAGCGTCGATTTTGTAGATCTTGATGGGCAGCACCACACAAAGCTTCACGTCCTCGACCACATTCCCCCGCCCTATGCCGGATTAACCGTCTCTGCCGATGAACGTTCTCTTCTCTATAATGACGAGTTCCAACTGGGTAGCCATATCACGCTCGTCGACGGTTTCCGATAGACAGCACGCAGGTCTCTTCGGAACTCCACACTGGGTGGAAGATCCGCATTTTCGCTCAGTCAGCAAAATAAGTGATCCGGGACACGGTACGACGTGATCAAGAGAGTTTCGTCGTCTTCCACAAAGCCCAGGTGCAGGCGGAGAGAGAAACAATCAAGACGACTCCCAGCAACGGGAGCCAATGCAGGTTCATCGCGATGGGTGGAACTGCGGCCCAAGTGGCAAGCCGGACAAAGACACCCACCGCGGCAGCGACGATGAGATAGTCCCACCAACGGCGCCTGTCGTTTGTACCGCTGGCCTCTTCGCCACCATAGGCAGCCGCAACTTTCGCATAATCCATGCCGTATCGTGCGCAATCTTTGCGGAGTACATCAAGTGCGGAGGAGTGTTCCGGTTGTCCGGCGATGGCCGAGCTGATCACCACCGCCCCGAGGATCATCACCGCAGAACCGGAGATCACCATTCCTCTTTGGACGGTTGAAGCATTTACAAGTTCGCCGAAGACCAAGGCGCCCCACGCCAGTCCCCAAAGCTGATTGGTATTCGACAGCGGGATGCCGCGCCCGATTCCAAGGTATTTGACCGCGAACTGTTGAAATAGATCGCCTACTACCCAGACGAATCCGCCAAGAAAGAGCCAGAAGAGCATGGGGCGAACCTGTGCAGAGTGAAAGACCGGCGCTCGGGTTCCACCGTCGAGAAAGAGTACGAGCGCTAAGACGGTTCCCAACTCGCCGACAGTAAAGGCTGTCACGAAGGAGAGCGGATTCATGCCGCTTAAGTAGGCTTTGCGATAGGGCACATACATCGTGCCCCAGAGCAGGCTCGCACCCCCCGCAGCCAGAATTCCCTGCACCGCGTGATGCCCCGAGGTCGCACCATGAATCGTGCTGAATCCCAGCAGGACTGCGGCGATCACAATCCCAACCGCGCCGATCAAGACCCTGGCAATCGTATTGCGATTCGCGCCGCGCAGTTCGCCGAACAACAGCCAACCCCAGAAGATGCCGACCAAAGAGTTGGCGTTCCAGAGTGGAAACGCGATCGCCAGTCCAACGTCGCGGATAGCAAAAACCGTGAGCGTGTTGGCGACGGCCCAAAGCGCTCCCGCCAGAAGCGCCCAAACGATCAGGTGCTTTTTGCTGAGCAGGTCGGAGATCACATAACTCGTACCCTTCAGCAATGTAGGGAAGGTCCAGCGCGCGGTGAAGACGCCAGCGACCATGCAAAGTGAGATTGCGTAAGGCGACAACCCGGAATTTACCAATTTGGTTGGGGCCTCGGCCGCACCCAGCCAAACTCCTGCCGCAAGCCCACAAGCTACTCCGAGCGCATGGATAGATATGGTGGGGCGAGCAGGGGATGCTTCGGAGGCGATGGTATTTCGGACGGGCATCAATGTAAGCCAACCAGCAAGGCAAGACCGATGAGGAGCACGGCGGCCGGGACGATAAAGTGCGCATCCGTCAATACGGCTTTGGCAGTCTGAAGAAGAACCATGTCTGACCTTTCATCCAGGCCGGTGGGGTAACTCAGCGCGATCAAAACAATTTGGGCGCGGGCTTCGTTCTGACCGAGCGCCAGGTTGTTTATACATGGTTTCGCGCAGACTGCGCATGTAGAAAGTCTGAAGGGGCATCTCTGCCCCTATGACAATGATTCGCTCGAAATGCCAGGTGGAACGCGCGGCAAATAAGACGTCACATGGCTGCGGGAAATGACGCTGCCGACGGGAAAAGTCGCCCAAGGGAGTCGCGTCGTTCCTTTGCCGCAAGGGCCTGTTCAAGCGCTAAACCTATGAAAACTTAGAGCCGGAGCAAGATTGCTAGCGATCGCTTCATTGGTACGAATCGTGCATTCAAATCATAGGATGCGTGACTCTGATTGCGAGAGCCGCGGACTAGGAGCCTGAATATGGCAGACGTAAGCACGACGCGGAGCGATAACTGGAAACCGGCACAAGTGATCGCTCTTTGTGCAGTCTGCGCGATCGTCGGGCTGCTGTTTGGCTATTTATTGCGTGGGTCCGCCCCTAAGACCGCGGTTCCACCCGCCGCACCGACGGAACAGGCCGCCGCGCAAATGCCTTCTCTCGACCAGATGAAACACATGGCCGATAAAAAGGCAGAACCGCTGCTGAAGAAATTGAAATCCGATCCCCAAAATACGCAACTTTTGAATGAGGTCGGGCTCCTCTACAAGGCCGCACATCAATTTCCGCAGGCAGCAGAGTACTTCAAAAAAGCGCTCGAGCTCGATCGGAAAAACATTGCTACACGCGCCGACTATGCCACTTGCCTTTATTACGGCGGCGACACGGATGGAGCCCTTACCGCTCTCAATGAGTCATTGACCTACGATCCGAAGCACGCGGGAACATTGATGAACATCGGCATCATCAAGTGGAAGGGCAAGAACGACGTCAAGGGTGCCGTGGACTCGTGGCAGAAACTCCTCAAGTTTCATCCGGATTACCCGCAAAGAGCTGAGGTCGAGAAGCTGATTAGCGAAGCGGAACGTAGCCGGACGACAAGCTTGCCCGCTGGAAAAGGCTAAGATCTCAAAGCCTGGCCGCCACTGAGCTGAAGAAGCATGAGCATCGCGGATCTCGCAAACATGGACGCCTTTCTGATTCGAGCTGTCGCCTCCTCCATCGTCCTTTTGGCAAGCGTCGTTGTATGCGCCGCAGTTTCTGTTCCCAAGAGAAGGCAGTGGGTATTGTTGATCGGCTGTTACGGACTGTACGTGATGTGGGGGGCGTGGTTTGCTGCCGTACTCGGAATATCGACGATCATCAATTTCCTGATCGGGCGCTGGCTGCGCCGTCACCCGACCCGATTGCCTCTCGCGATCGGAATCTTGTTCAACCTCACGCTGCTGGCGTCGTTCAAGTACCTGCCGGAACTCTCCATCACGCTGCCGTTCTCGTCGTTACACACATTCGCGAAGATCGTCCTGCCTCTCGGGATCTCTTTCTGGACTTTCCAGGCGATGAGCTATCTCTTCGATCTCTACCGCGAAGAAGATCTTGATCCTGACTTCGTGGAGTTCGCGCTCTACATGGCGTTTTTCCCGGTGGTGATTGCCGGCCCGGTGTGCCGGTTGCCGGAAATGTTGCCGCAGTTTCGCAAGCTAGAGAAAACGCAGCTTGTCTCGATCGGTGCCGGCATCAGCCGCATTGGGACCGGTTTGCTCATGATGCAAATCGCAAAACTTTTGGGACAGGGCATTCGGGGCGGCGATGGCATCACAACCGGGTTCGACCACGCATCGCAGTGGAGCGGCACGGATGTCTGGTGCCTGGCTTTCGGCTACGGTCTTCAACTGTTTTTCGACTTTGCCGGCTACTCGCATATCGCGATCGGTACAGCGCAGGCGCTTGGACTTACTCTTCCTGAAAACTTCCGGCGCCCATTCGCCTCGACGACGCCTTCAGTGTTCTGGACGCGATGGCACATGTCGCTTTCGTTCTGGATTCGAGATTACGTGTTCCTGCCGCTGGCCGTTTTACGACGCGAAATCTGGTGGCGCAACCTGGTGCTGGTGTTCTCGATGGTGCTGTTTGGGGTGTGGCACAAGGCATCGCTGTTGTTCGTTTGCTGGGGCGCTTACCACGGGGCTTTACTGGTGCTCCACCGTTTGTGGCAGTCGCTCCAACGAAAGCTGAACTGGGAACCCGGCCCGGGTCTTTGGACTCCGTTCTCCTGGTTCGGCACGATGAGCCTAATCAGCTTCGGATGGCTTTTCTTTCGCGCGAATTCGATCACACAGGTCAAGCAGATGTGTTCCGCTGTGCTTTCGACCAACTACGACCAGCACTTCCTGAGTGGATCGCTGTACGGGCTGGTATTCGGCGTGGCTGTGGGATACGCACTCATCGCGCTGGCGATTGATACGTTGGATGATGCGGAGACGGAGGGTGGCACGCGGCTTGCGGCGTTTGCCCGGAATCGCTGGTATTGGATTCCTACGATGTACATGCTGCTTTTGATATTTGTTTTGGTAGCGACAAGTGCTCAAGGCGTGGACGCCGTCCAATTGATGTATCGCAATTTCTAGACGTTCTAGAGACCCGCCATTCGGATTGGCCCCTTCTCAAGGTGTAAAATTTCGGATTTTCAAACTCGTACGGAATATTTGCGGACCACAAGCAAGGAGCTTCTTTCCGATCTCCGTTTCATTTTCATGGTTTCTGGGCGGAAGTGTGCACCGGGGCGATCAACGAAGGTTGCCACAGAGATTCCGGCAGCCCGCGTTTGAGCAGGAGGGCGAACTGGTGGGGCGCCAGAGGCCGGCTGAAATAGTATCCCTGTGCTTCGTCACAGTTGTGGGCCTGAAGAAAAGCGAGTTCTTCCTGAGTTTCCACTCCCTCGGCAACCACGCGTAGCTTAAGACTTCGTCCCATGCTGATAATCGCAGTGACGATCGTGGTTTCATCGGGAGCGGTTGCAATCTGGCGCACAAACGACTGGTCGATCTTCAGCGTATCAATCGGGAACTTCCTTAGATAACTCAAGCTCGAGTAGCCCGTACCGAAGTCGTCCACCGCCAACCGCACGCCTCTCGCCCGTAGTACTTTGAGGATGAACTCCGTGGACTCGGCACGCTTCATCAGCACACTCTCAGTCAGCTCCAGCTCAAGAAATCGGGGATCCAAACCAGTCTCCCTGAGTATCGCAAATGCGCTTTCCAGGAAATGCTCGTCGCGGAATTCGATCGCGGAGATATTCACCGCTACCGTAATCTGTGGCAAGCCTTTTTCCAACCACGCCTGGCTTGCCGGCATGCCTCGCGAAGAACCCACCTGCCGATCGGCAGGATAAGGCCGCAGTCTTCCGCCACCGGAATGAATTGCCCTGGAGGCACGAGGCCGCGAGTGGGATGCGTCCAGCGAAGCAAGGCTTCCGCCCCTGTGATCCGCCCAGTCCGCAAACTGATCTTCGGCTGGTAGTGCAGCGTAAACTCCTGCCGCTCCAAGGCCCGGCGCAGGCTCTCCTCGATGGATTGCCGCTCGACCGCCCTAACATTCATCGCCGGCGTGAAGAACTGATAGCTGTGCCGTCCCGTCTTCCTTCGCCTGGTACATCGTCGCATCTGCGTTCTTGATGAGGGTCTCGGCGTCCGCGCCATCGCCCGGATAAATACTGATGCCAATGCTTGCGTTGACGTAAAGGTCATGCTGGCCGACGGAATGGGACCTCGCTACTTCCTGAAGCATTCTTCTTGCTGACACAGCGGCATCTTCCGGCTTCTCCATCCCTGAAAGCAGCACGACGAATTCATCGCCTCCCTGCCGACTCACCGTATCGGCAGATCGCACGCAGTTCATCAGCCGTTCCGCGATGGACTGAAGAAGTCGGTCACCGATGGAATGGCCTAGGGAATCATTGATGTGCTTGAAACCATCAAGGTCCAGGAACAGCACCGCCACCTGCTTTTTTTGGCGATGCGCTAAAGAGATCGCCTGGCCAACCCGGTCATTTAGGAGCATTCGATTGGGCAAGCCTGTCAGAAAGTCGTGCTCGGCCGAATGGGTAATCTGCTCCGTAATGGCTCGGGCGGCCCTTACATCGCGGAAAACGATCACCGCTCCGCTGGGCTTCCCCTCACGGTCGTGAATGGGAGCTACGGAGCCTTCGATCGGAATCTCGAATCCGTCGCGCCGGACGAGGACGCAGTCCAGTGGTAAGAGTGTAGATTGGCCCCCTCCCACCGCAAAATCCATTGGATCGTTGACGATTTCGCGACTGGCAGTGACCAAGATCCGCAGAACTTCAGACTTGTGCCTTTGAACTGCTTCCTGGCTCGACCAGCCAGTCATCGTTTCGGCGACAAGATTCAGGAAACTGATATGCCCCCCGATGTCCGTGCAAGCCACGGCGTCGCCGATGCAGTTGAGCGTAACCTGGGCGCGTTCCTTTTCCGCGAACAGCGCTTCTTCCATGATTTTCCGCTCGGTGATGTCGCGTGTGACCTTGCTGAACCCTTGAAGCTCGCCGTTTTCGTCGCGCAGTGCTGTAATCACCACGCTGGCCCAGAAGCGGGAGTTGTCTTTGCGTAAGCGCCAGCCCTCTTCCTTAAACTGCCCCTCTGTTGCCGCAGTTCCGAGTGCTTTCTCCGGCTTTCCTTCCGCTATAACTTCGGCGGGATAGAAGCGGGAGAAATGCTGGCCGATAATTTCGTCGGCTCGATAGCCCTTGATTCGCTCCGCTCCCGCATTCCAACTCGCTACGAATCCTTTGGAATTGAGCAGAAAGATGGCGTAATCCTTTACCCCCTCCACCAGCAACCGGAACCTCTCCTCGCTTTTTCGTATCTTCTGAGCGGACAATTGTTCCGAGAGATCGCGTGCTTTTTCCTCCGCCATGCGTTGCGTGCGCTCGCTCTTGTCCACTGCTTTCGCAGTAAGCAGAAACACTCCCACCAGCAGGGCGGTCATCGAGATAACCATGACGCCGAGTCCGACCTCGATTCCAAAGTAGCCAGCTCTCTGTGNNTCCGAGAGTGATCGGCGCGAAGAGTCCAATCGGAAGGAGGCGCCGGGCCATCTCGCCGCCTCGGCCGGCAGACCACACAACCTCCATTAAGCCGGTTTGCGGCCGGGAGCATAGCATTCCGAGCGCCGCGCCCACGATCGCAAGTGATGTTGGCAGGGCCATGCTCGTCTCTGACGCGATTTTGTACAGCGACACGGCCCGAATACAGGTAGCCGGCAGTAGCCACCAGGCCGATGCTTCCCGCGAATATGGTTAGGGCTTCAGCGACCTCGCGGAAAGGGCTCCGCTTGCGGTCGCGAAGAAGAATTGCCGTGCCGAGTAACGTCAGGCTCAGCGCTGTGATTGGTGCCATTCGCCCCGGATTAGGCCCCGCTCGAACTCCCCAATCGCGGAAGAACATCTGATCCACACCGAGGTTCGTGCGCAATGCATATTCCAAGAATGTGGTCCCGGCTAGTATCGTCGCCGCCCAAGACACCATCCGTCCCAACAACAGCCGCTTGGAAGATACTGGTTCGCGGCATAACAGCAGGTAAATGCCAATGAGTAATAAGACGATAGTGGTGTTGGCCTTGATGACCGGCAGTCCTGGAACGAGGCTCCGGAACACTACGATGTTGAACAGCCATCCGGCGAGCCCGAGGCCTCCGACTATCGTGGAGAAGATCCCACCACCCAAGCATATCCGTCGAGCAATCACCAGGCCGGCCGGTTCCGCTATGTCGCACACGTGTGGCCGGTTCATCCGCTTATGCACTCTCCGAATCGTCCATGTTCCGACTTCGCTTCGTGTTGCCCGTGTCTTCAGCCTTGATTGCGGACACTGCCACCCCGGAGGGGAACACTGAAGCTATCTATCTATTAAGAAGTTAGAACATTTCAGGTGGCGCATCTGTTCCGAACGGCTCACTGGACCGTAAAAGATCGCCTGACGCTCGTAAGCTCGGGAATGCAAGTGTACGGCTTTGCCCCCTTAACCAACGCGCATAGTGCACCCAAAACGGCCATGTTTAGAACGATTTCGGAGATCTGAAGAAAGGCCGTTCATCGGCAAGATGATCATCAACACGCGCCTTCGCGGCAACACTCGAGGAGAATAGCGGTTTTGACCGGTGCGACTGGCATTGCGCCCAATCCCATTCAGACGCGCTCCCATTTGACCGTGATATTTGAAATTGTCAGGCGAGAGTTTCTTTTAGCCGATCGCGATCCAACTCGCCCTCCCATCGCGCCACCACCACGGTCGCAACCCCGTTGCCAATCATGTTGACCAGCGCTCGTGCCCCGCTCATGAAGCGATCAATCCCGAGAATCAGCGCCATCCCCGCGACCGGGATCGTCGGCACTACCAGCAACGTTCCCACCAGCGCAATAAACGACGCCCCTTGCACTCCGCTCGCCCCCTTCGATGTCAGCGTCGCTACCGCCACGATCGTGAATTGCTGCATGAGCGTGAGGTGGGTGTTCGTCGCCTGCGCCACGAACAACGCCGCCATCGTCATGTAAATTCCGGTGCCATCCGTATTAAAGATGTACCCGGTCGGAACCACCAGTCCCACCAATGACTTCGAACACCCCAGCCGGTTCATCTTTTCCATCAGCGACGGCAATGCAGTGTCGGACGAACTCGTGCCCAGCACGACGAGGATCTCTTCCTTGATATAGAGCAGAAATTTGAAGATGCTGAACCCGAATGCCAGGGCAATCGCGCCCAGTATCAAGATGACGAAGAGGATTGACGTCAGGTAGAACGTGCCGATCAGTTTGACCAGCGGCCCGAGCGAGGCAACGCCATACTTGCCGACGGTGAACGCCATCGCACCGAACGCGCCGATCGGCGCCGCCAGCATTACGATATTCACAATCCCGAACACCGCGTGCGAGAGTGCATCGAACAGATCGATCAGCGGCTTACACCTCGGCCCCATCATCGACAACGCCGCCCCAAACAAGATCGACACCAGCAGCACTTGCAGGATGTCGCCCTTGGCGAACGCGTCCACCATCGTTGTCGGAATGATGTGCAGCAGGAACTCGGTCACGCTCTGCGCCTTCGCCTGTCCCGCATAATCCGAGACCGATTTGGCATCGAGCGTGGCCGGGTTTGCATTGAAGCCGTTTCCCGGCTTAACGATATTCCCCACCGCCAACCCAATGAACAGCGCGAGCGTCGAGACGATCTCGAAGTACAGCATCGCCTTGCCGCCCACGCGCCCAACTTTTTTCAGGTCTTGCAGTCCCGCTATCCCGCTCACCACCGTGCAAAAGATGATCAACGTCACTACCATCGTGATGAGCCGTATGAATGCGTCACCCAGCGGCTTCATCGCGATGGCAGTGGTAGGCCGAAAGTGCCCGAGAACTACCCCGAGCGCAATCGCAAACAGGATCTGCACCCACATCACCTTGTAGAACGGACGCTTCGCCTGCGGCGGTGTGCGGGTCTCAATCAATTGAACTGCGTGGTCGGCCACTCTTTACTCCTGGACCCAATGCCGTTTCCGTTCTTTAGTGAGTTTCCGCCGCAGGCTGCATATCGAGGTTCTGCACCAGCCATGGAATCAGCACTTCTTTGAAGATTCGCGGATCCGGCCACACATGCACCTGGCGGCCGAGGTGTCCGCCCTGCGGATTGATCCACGCCGTCTTCGGCACATCGCCGGAACTCATCAAGGTGTAGATATCCGAAATGGGCACCTGCGTGTCGAGCACTCCCGCGATGATCAGCGTTTTCGTCGTCGGCTTGCCCAGCAGGCCTTGGTTCGCCAGTGATAGTTTGGCGAACATCGCGATCAACTCATCGAGGTTATGGACGTTTTCCTGGATCGACATCATCGCCGGCAACTGGTCGAACAGGTATTCGCGGTTTCCGGACAATCGCTTGCGGGCAAACTCTTCCGTGAAAAATTCTTTCGCTGGTGGCGATTGCGCGCTCACACATTTCAAGCGATCGCGTTCCAGGATCGACATCTTCATCGCCCAGTAAGCACCCCAACTTACTCCGTGCAGCGCGATTCGCGTCTTGTCCACCTCCGGCCGCGTCTGCAGGTAGTCCAGTACCGCCGAGAGGGTGCGCTCCGCATGCACGTTTACCTTCACCGGCGACTGCCCCGTGCCCGGTCCGTCCACCGCGATGTATCCCACGCCAAACGGCAGGATTGCGCTGAACTGGTCCGTGAGATCTTCT
This sequence comes from Acidobacteriaceae bacterium, assembly GCA_003151155.1. Taxonomy (GTDB): domain Bacteria; phylum Acidobacteriota; class Terriglobia; order Terriglobales; family Acidobacteriaceae; genus Korobacter. The sequence goes on along the minus strand of PLWX01000149.1, from coordinate 41,353 downwards.
TTGCGGCTGTCCAGTCCGTTCACCGCAATCACCATCGGCACTGGCCCATGTGCATTTTTCGGAAACCGCATGTATCCGATGATCTCTTTGCCTTCAAACGGAATTTTCACCAGTTCCATCGGCGGGTCGTAGAACTTGGCATGCCCCTGGAAGGCCTCGAGCGCTCGCTTGTACGACTCCTGCTTCCCGGTCGAGGACGGCACCGGCCACCGTCCGAAGGAATAAATTTTCCACGCGCGAATATAATCCGCGTTTGCCTTCGTCGGATCGCTCGTTTCCAGCGATTTCGCTTCCGCCATGTATTTGTCGCCCACCCGCATGAAACCCGCTGCCCATTCGTCCGGATTCCTCGTTTTGATAGTTGTGAAAGCGTCTTTCACATCCGCAGGATCCAACCCGATCATCGGGTACATGCCATTTTCCGCTCGGTGTACCGCTTCCACCTTGATTTCGTCGATGGTTCGTTCTCCGAGCGGTTGTTCCTGCGCAAAGCTGGGCAAGACCAGGGTTATGAGCGAAGCGGCAAATATTAGGACGCGAGGGAGTCGACGAACACGCATAAAGACCTCACTACTTGGGTTGTAAGAAATGCCAGGCCAAACCGGCGACAGTTTGGCCTGGTCGTGCTTTGCGAAGCTAGAAGGAGAGTTTCAGGCTCAACTGCACGGCGCGAGCGCCGCCCGAGCCAATAATCGGGTTCGCCGCAGCACCGTCTGGCGTGGCGCAGCCGCATCCGAAATTGCTGGTCGATGATGGATCGTTCAAGCCGAATCCATTTTGTCCACCAAACGGATTTGCGAAGTTCGGATGGTTCAGCACGTTGAAAAACTCAGCACGAAACTCTGCGCCGAATCGTTCATGTACCGTCCACTTTTTCGCGACTGAGAAGTCCACGTTCTTGTAACCGGAATCGCGGAAGGTGTTTCGACCCATGTTGCCAAAGCTCCCGAGAGCGGGCGGCAACATCATCGAGCTGCCTTTCATGTAGCAGCCGAACAGGTTGTAGGACGCAGTGTTCAGCCCCGCAGTGCCGCCATCGAGCGCTAACGCCTTGGCCGCGCAAGGCGCCGAACCGGGCGATCCTGCCGCGAAGAAAGGTATCGCCGTCGGGCCGGAAGTAAAGTCCGAGGTATGCCCGAAGAAGTTCCAGCGGTCCGTCAACTCGCCCGTTCCGCTCACATTCGTGCCCGCGTCGATCGGACCCCACGGCTGCGCGCTATATAAGCTCACGATGGTGTTGAGCTGCCATCCCTGCAGCAGTTGTGCCGGCGACTTGATCCCTGGGATCGCGTACGTCATCGAAAGCGTCATGCGATGGCGAATGTCGAAATCGCTGCTTGCATATTCGCGCTGTGGGGCGGCCTGATTTTGCGCCAGCCCGTTGCCATAACCGAAATCCCAGTTCGCTCCCACATCATCCAGCGCGTGCCCGTAGGTGTATCCAAGAATGAACGAGAACCCGTGATAGTTGCGGCCGGTCAGCGTCGTCTGCAAGGCGTTGTAGTTCGACTTGTAGATGTTGCCCATCTGGTAGATCGATGCCAGGAAAGGAAATTTCGCGTTATACGGACGTGCGGCTTGCTCCGCACCGCCATCCGCGGCTCCGGCTGCAATTGCTGCCGGCGTCCAACCCGAACCCACCGTCGGCTGATTGATGTCGCGGATGCCAACTAAATCCGTGCCGTGATTTCCAACGTACGCCACCTCCAGGCTCAGGTTCTGGGTGAACGCGTGCTGCACGTTCAAAGTCCAGTTGTAGACGTACGGCGTGCGGATCTTTGGATCGATCGCCATGATGGTGCAAGGGTTCGCACCGCAATCGATCGTGCCGCCGCTTCCAAACAGCGGACCGGTGTTCCAGTTCCCCGTGGGATTAATGGTGATATTACCCACGGCAATGTTTCCACCGCCAGGCGTTACGCCTACGCCCCCAGTTGGAATCGCCGGCAGCCCCAGGGTGTTTTCAAACGCCAGGAACGATTCCCAGTTCACGGTTTCGTACATCATGCCGGCGCCGGCGCGCAGCACCGTCTTCCCCGAGCCGAAGGGGTCCCACGCGATACCGAAGCGTGGAGCGAAGTTGTTGTGGTCGCCGTTGTACGGAGCGCTGATCTGCTTGCCCACCTGCACCAGTCCCTGGGTCGGATCGAAGTTCCCGAGTAGGTTGTGGGCTTCCTTAATCACTGTGTTCAGCTCGTATCGCAGCCCGATGTTCATCGTTAGGCCCTTTGCGATCCGCCAATCATCCTGCACGAATCCCGCGAAGCCCCAGTTGTGGATCGAACGCGTCGGATCACCCACCAGGAACTGCACGGACCCAGGGTTGCCGGCAAAGAAGTCTTCCAGCGGAGTGGCACCTGCAAACGCGTCGTTACCATTTCCAAACTTAATGCGGCCGCGGCCACCGGCGTAAGCGCCGCCGTTGAACTCGTCGTGGTGCAACTCGCCGCCGAACCGGATCGAATGCTTACCGGCCTCGTACGACACATGGTCGGTGAGCTGCCATCGTGAGTCCGGTCCTTGCACCTTTGGCCAGTTGAAACCACCAAACAATTGCGGACCAAAGCCGGCGATGCCGATGCGCGGCAACCCGTTGAAAAGTGAACTCGTGACGCCGGTGTTCAGGCCGTAGGTCGAGGCGGGAACGTTGTGATCGGCCGTGAAGGTCGGCTGATAGAGCCGGTTGTAACCGAAGCGCGCCTCGTTCACCAACCGTGAAGTCGGCGTCCAGATCCAGTTCAGACCGGCAACCTGGGCACGCGTGTGAATCAGCGTCTCCCACTGCGGTTGGTACTCTCCCGGGAAGTCCTGTACGGTGCCGCTATTGTTGCCGAAAAAATACATTCCACTCAGCGTGCTCGCCGCGTTCACATGAAAATCGATTTTCGCGATTGCATTGTCCGATTTCACGTCGTTCGGCAGTCCGTTGTTCACCGTGCCGGTCGAATTCAGGATTAAGCCTTTGCCGTTACAGGTAATCGGCGGCCCTACCGTGCAGCCCGCGATCTGCAAACTCGCCGGGCTCACCCCACTTGGGTTCACGGCGGCAACCCCGGCGATCGCGTCAATCGCGCTGTTTGCACAATCGCCCGTCACTCCGGGAGGGCAGTTCCCTGCATCTGCTAACGAGACCGTCGTCGGGCTGGGATCGGCGAAGGTGTTGCCGATCGAATACCTTTGACCTTCGTAGCCGCCGAAGAAGAACAAGCGGTCTTTCACGATCGGACCGCCTACGGTCGCACCGAACTGTTCGAGGTTGCGCGGCACCTTGGCCTGGTCTGTCGTGTTGAAATAATTGCGCGCGTCCATCGGCGTGTCGCGGCCAAAAGCGTAGGCTGTCCCGTGCAATGTGTTGGTTCCCGACTTCAAGCCAACGTTCACGATCGTGCCTGGCTTCCAGCCATACTCGGCCGGGGGATTCCCCACCACGTTGAATTCCTGGATCGCATCGATCGGCAGGATCGTCGCCGAATCGCCCGCGATGCCGGCGCCGTTGATGATGCTCTGACCTGAGAACGGTTCACTGTTGAACAAGCCGTCCACCATGTACACGTTGTCTTCTGCACGTAGACCGTTGCTGCTCGTGGTCGAAAACCCACCACCCGGGTAGCGGACGATCCCTGGCCGCAGTTGCAGCAGGTTTTCGTAGTTGCGACCGTTCAGCGGGAGATCATTGATTTCCTTGTTGCTCAGCGTTCCGCCCAGAGTGGCCGAGGTCGTGTTGATCATCGGCACCTCTTCCGACACCGTGATCACATCCGAAACATTGCCTGGCTGCAGCGCGGCGTCGATCACAACGTCGCTTGCGACTTCGATCTGCACACTCTCGCGCAGAACCGCCTTGAATCCCCTCGATTCGATCTTCACCGCGTAGAGGCCCGGCTCCAGGTTCGACGCCGCATAAGCTCCGGACTGGTCGCTCGTCGCGGTTCTCGAAATTCCTCGCTGCACGTCGGTGATCGTGACCGTAGCGCCCGTAACCGCGGCCCCCGTCTGGTCGGTTACCGTGCCCAGGATGCGGCCGGTCGTGGTTTGAGCAAGCAGCGATGTTCCCGAAAAGACCATGCACAGAGCGACGACCAGGATGGTCGGTCGAACGCAGGACAGAACTTTCATGCTGAGCACCCCGCAGGGACGTTGGGCCAAAATTGTGGTCTGACAGCTCTACCACCATATGAATTTCAAAGTCAAGGTTTTTTCGATTTGCCCCATCGCACTTTCGCGCTTGACAGCCTGTTGTATAGTTTTTTGGTATAGTGGTATGACCAGTGAGGGCTCCCAACATCCGCACTAGGCCCCAAAAACGTGCTCTCCAAATCGCGTTTTTTGCTGTTTTGGAGGCGTTTTAGTTCAAAAGAAAGTCGAATTCTCATGCCTATCGCAAGCGTGAATCCTGCCACCGGTGAGCTCCTCCAGAGCTTCGAGGCCCTCACCGACGCTCAAATCGAAAACAAGATTCAGAAGGCCGTCGCCACCTACGCGACCTATCGCCTGCTCCCGTTTTCCAAGCGTGCGGCCTGGATGCGTAAAGCCGCTGACATACTCGAAGGTGAAAAAGAAGAACTCGGCCGCCTCATGACCCTCGAGATGGGCAAGCTGCAACGCGAGGCCGTTGCAGAAGCTGGAAAATGCGCCGCCGGTTGCCGCTATTACGCCGAGAATGCTGAGAAATTCATGGCCAACGAAATCGTGGAGACCGGGGCCAAAAAAACTTTCATCAGCTACCAGCCGGTCGGTCCCGTGCTCGCCATCATGCCGTGGAATTTTCCTTTCTGGCAGGTCTTTCGCTTTGTCGCGCCTGCCCTCATGGCCGGCAATGTCGGACTTCTGAAACACGCCTCGAATGTTCCACAGTGCGCTTTGAAGATTGAAGAAATCGTGCTCCGCGCCGGCTTTCCCGAAGGTGCTTTCCAGACGCTTCTCATCGGCGCCAAGCAGGTCGACGCCGTCCTCGGCGATCCGCGCATCAAGGCAGCAACCCTTACCGGGAGCGAAGGCGCAGGCGTGGAAGTCGGTGTTTCCGCCGCCAAGCGCATCAAGAAAGTCGTGCTCGAACTCGGGGGCAGTGATCCTTTCATCGTCATGCCGAGCGCGGATCTCGACGAAGCCGTCGCCACCGCCGTCAGAGCCCGCGTGCAAAACAACGGTCAATCCTGCATCGCCGCTAAGCGTTTTATCGTTGCCGAATCCATCGCCAGCGCCTTCACGGAAAAGTTTGTCGCAAGAATGAAATCTCTGAAGATTGGCGATCCGATGGAGGAGTCCACCGAACTCGGACCACTCGCGACTCCCGGCGGCGTCACCGACCTGGAACGCGATCTGAAGCAAACCCTCGACGCCGGCGGAAAACTTCTGACCGGCGGCAAGGCCATCAAGCATGCTGGAAACTTCTTTGAGCCAACCGTCATCACCGACATCCCGGAAAATTCTGCCGCCTACCGCGAGGAGTTCTTCGGCCCGGTCGCCTCGGTCTTCCGCGTGAAAGACATCGACGAAGCTATCCGCCTCGCGAACGACAGTCGTTTCGGCCTCGGCGCCAGCGTCTGGACCAACGTTCCCGCCGAACAGGAACGCTTCATTCGTGACCTCGAGTCCGGCATGGTCTTCATCAACAAGATGGTCGCCTCCGATCCCCGTATTCCGTTCGGCGGCGTGAAGCACTCGGGCCATGGGCGCGAGCTAAGCGTTTTCGGCATTCGCGAGTTCCTGAACATCAAGACGGTCTGGATTCAATAGCCTCCGTACTTCATATCGAGCTTTCGGTGTTCTATTTTGCAAATTCAAGTGGTATGACAGCTTTACCAGCATATGAATAAACCGAACGACATTGCCGGGTCGCCCCTGCTCCGCTACAGTAGCCTCACTTCCCCACTCAGCGCGGGCAAGAAAAGGGGGCCATCCTCTGTGTACAAAGTCGTAAGAACTGCACGCCTCTACGAGCAAATCGTTCAACAAATCGAAGATTCGATCCTGCAAGGCTCACTCAAAGCCGGGGACCAACTTCCTGCTGAGCGTGAACTCGCACAAAAATTTGGCGTCAGCCGTACTGCCGTCCGCGAGGCCGTAAAAGCTCTCCGCGAGAAAGGTCTCGTCGAAGCCTATTCCGGTCGCGGCACGTTCGTCACCGATGGGACATCGCAGGCGATCAAGCAGTCGCTGGAAATGATGGTCAAGATCGGCCAGCCCGAGGGATCGGTGCACCTCGCTGAAGTCCGCGCCATCCTTGAGCCCGAAATCGCCGCCCTCGCCGCTGTCCGTTGCGAGGAACAGCACATTGTCAGCATGGCCGAAGCCGTCGCCGTCATGGACCAGGCGAAGCGTGACCCAGATGCTTACATTGAGGCCGACCTTGATTTCCATCTTGCTCTCGCCGAAGCCGCTTCGAATCCGTTGATTCTCTCGCTGCTCGATTCGATTGTCGGGTTGCTCCGGGAACAGCGTCTGCGGATCTTCAATGTCGAAGGTGGCCCGGAGCGCGGGCAATATCACCACAAGCGAATTCTGGAAGCGGTGCGCGACCACGATCCGGAAAAAGCCAAGGCCTCGATGCGGGCCCACCTCAAACAAATACGCGAAGACTCGCAGGCAGCCACCAGTTCTCCTGATGTGGCCGGCCTGAATCTGTAAAGGAAAGGCGAACGATGGCGAACTTGGGATTTGTTGGTCTCGGTGTGATGGGCGGCCAAATGGTGAGCCGCTTGCTCGACAAAGGCCACACCGTCACCGGTTACAACCGCACCAAGTTGAAAGCGCAATGGCTCATCGACAAAGGCATGCGCTGGGGAAACTCTCCGCGGGAAGTTGCCGCTGCTGCCGACATCACGCTTTCCATGGTGACCAACAGCACCGCGCTGCACGCCGTTCTCGACGGCCCCGACGGGATGCTCGCCGGTCTCTCGGCTGGAAAGACCCTGATCGATATCTCCACTGTCAGTCCGCAAGTCAGTCGCGGCGCTGCCGAACGTGTCCGCAAGACTGGCGCCGATATGGTGGACGCCCCAGTCTCCGGCAGTGTCATCACCCTGCAGGAAGGCAAGCTCTCCATCATGGTCGGCGGCCGCAAAGAGACCTTCGGAAAAATCAAAACCCTTCTCCACGACATTGGCCCCAAGGTCACGCATGTCGGCGACAACGGCCTCGCCCTCGCCATGAAGATCGGCATCAACCTCAGTCTTGCGGTGCAAATGCTCGCCTTCTGTGAAGGCGTTCTGCTCGCCGAGAAAAGCGGCATCGCTCGTAATGTCGCGGTCGACGTTCTCGTGAACAGCGCCGTTGCTTCGCCGATGATCAAATACCGCGGACCCTTCGTTCTCGAACAGCCCGAAGAAGCCTGGTTCGACGTCAACATGATGCAGAAGGACATGTTGCTCGCCATGGAACTTGGCCGCCAGCTCGACATTCCTCTTCCTACCACCGCAGTTACCAATGAATTTCTTACCGCCGCACGCGGCATGGGCTTCGAGAAGAAAGATTTCGCAGTCGTATTCGACGTGCTTGCTCGCATGTCCGGAGTAGCGCAATGACAGCCAGTACGCAAGCGGATGCCGGCGCGCAGCGTGCGAAGTGGATCGAGATGTTCCACGACATGATGGCGATCCGCCTTTTCGAAGAACATGTGAACGACATCTATACCCGCGCTCTCATGCCGGGGCTCGCCCATCTCTACATCGGCGAAGAAGCGGTTGCGGTCGGCGTCTGTTCCGTGCTGAACAAAAACGACTACATCACCAGCACGCATCGCGGCCACGGACACTGTCTCGCCAAGGGCGCCACGCCCGACCGCATGTTTGCCGAACTGCTCGGTAAAGAAGCCGGGTACTGCAAAGGCAAAGGTGGATCGATGCATATCGCCGATCCCGCCACCGGCAACCTCGGGGCCAACGCCATCGTGGGCGGAAGCGTCGGTATCGCCACCGGCGCCGCCTTCTCCGCAAAACATCTGGGCACCCATCAGGTCGCGGTCTGCTTTTTTGGTGAAGGTGCGCTCGGCCAGGGCTCGCTTTACGAAGTCATGAATCTCGCGTCGCTGTGGAAGCTGCCGGTGATCTACGTCTGCGAGAACAACATGTACAACGAGTACACCCATTTCTCCGAAACCACCGCCGGCGACATCAATACCCGCGCCACCGCCTTCGGCATCCACGCCGAAACCGTCGACGGTCAGGATGTGCGCGCCGTCCACGCCGTCTCCGAGCGCCTCGTCGCTCGTGCGCGTGCCGGCGAAGGCCCGGCCTTTTTGCAGTGCATTACCTATCGCTATCACGGTCATCACGTGGGCGACATCAACCGCGAATACTACCGCTCGAAAGTCGAAGAGAAGGAGTGGATGTCGGATCGCGATCCTCTCAAGCTTTTCAGCGACTGGCTGATCCAGAACAAGCATTCCGATACGGAGGCGCTCACCATGATCGAAGCCGATCTTCGCGCCGAGATGAAAGCTGCCGTCGAGTTCGCTCTGGCGTCCCCGTATCCCGACCCCATCGAAGTGGAACAGGACGTTTATGCCTGAAGTCGCGACCCGTGAAATGACGTTCGCGCAAGCCATCCGTGAAGCGCTCGCCGAAGAGATGCGGCGCGACCCTACCGTCTGCATCCTCGGCGAAGACGTAGCCGAAGCCGGAACGCCCTTCAAGGTGCTCGCCGGACTCGTCGAAGAATTTGGCGCCAATCGTGTCATCGACACTCCAATTTCCGAAGCTGGATTCGCCGGGGTTGGCGTCGGCGCCGCCATGACGGGCATGCGTCCGGTAGTCGACATCATGTTCGGCGACTTCCTTACCCTCACCATGGACCAGATGGTGAACCAGGCCGCGAAGGTCCACTACATGTCCGGCGGCAAGTGGAAAGTACCGATGGTCCTCCGCACCACCATGGGTGCCACCCGTCGTTCGGCCGCGCAACACTCGCAGTCGTTGCATGCATGGTTCAGTCACGTCCCGGGCTTGAAAGTGATTCTCCCGTCCACGCCCTACGACGCGAAAGGCCTGCTCAAAGCCGCAATTCGCGACAACAACCCCGTCATCTTCTTCGAAGACAAGATGATGTACAAGCTCAAGGGCCCGGTACCGGAAGAAGAGTACATAATTCCTCTTGGCGTTGCCGACGTGAAGCGCGCCGGCGACGACATCACCATCGTCGCAACCAGCAGCATGGTCCAGGTTGCTCTCGGCGCCGCGACGATGCTCGAGAAAGTCGGGATCAGCGCCGAGGTCGTTGATCCGCGCACTACGTGGCCCCTCGACGAGAAGACATTGATTGAGTCGGTAAAAAAGACTTCGCGAGCAATCGTGGTCGATGAAGGCTACGGGCGCTACGGCGTCACCGCCGAATTGGCGTCGGTGATCGCCGAGGGAGCGTTTTATAGTCTCGATGCGCCCGTAAAGCGTATGGGGGCGATGCACGTTCCCATTCCATTTTCTCCAACCCTCGAAGACGTGACCGTTCCCACCGAACAAACCGTCTTTGAGGCCGCGCGCGGCATGTGCAAGCGCGCATAGGTCCCCCTTAGGAGGCGATCGTGGCACTGAGAACTCACGGCACCATGGCAGTGGATTGGGAGCAGCGGATCGATTTCGATCGCTTGCGCCGCGAACGCCTGCAACGCGTAAAGGACCTTCTCGCCAAGTCGGAGATGGGGGCTCTGCTCTGCTTCGACATGAACAACGTCCGCTACATCACGGCAACCCACATCGGAACGTGGGCGCAGGACAAAGCCAATCGCTTTACGCTCCTCCCGCAGAACGATGAGCCCATACTCTGGGATTTCGGGTCCGCCGCCAGGCACCATCAGCTCAATTGCCCGTGGCTTGGTGATGGCCGCTCGCGTCCCGGCATCTCCATGCTGCGCGGTGCGATGACTCCGCAAATGGGTCGCGCCGAAGACGTTGCCAAGAAGATCAAGCTCGAGCTCGAAATGCGCGGCCTGCACAAAGAGCCTGTGGGCATCGACATCATTGAACTCCCGGTGCTTTTTGCTTTGCAGCGCGAAGGCATCACCGTCATCGATGGCCAGGAACTCATGTCGGAGGCCCGCGTCATTAAGACGCAGGACGAGATCTCGCTTCTCAATACCTCGGCCATGATGGTTGACGCCGCCTACGACGAACTCTACCGCGCGATGAAGCCCGGTATGAAAGAGAACGAAGCCGTCGGTCTCGTCAGCAAAGTTCTCTACGATCTTGGATCCGAATACGTCGAAGCCGTGAACGCGATCTCCGGCGAGCGCTGCAATCCCCATCCGCACGTCTTCTCCGATCGCGTGCTGCGCCCCGGCGATCCCGTCTATTACGACATCCTCCATTCCTACATGGGCTATCGCACCTGCTATTACCGATGCTTCACCATCGGTTACGGATCGCACGCCATGGTCGACGCCTACAAGCGTTGCCGAGATTATCTCGATGCCGCCATCGAACTCGTACGTCCCGGCCGGAGCACCGCCGATATTGCTGCCGTCTGGCCGAAAGCTACCGACTTCGGCTTCCCCAACGAAGAAGCCGCCTTCGCTCTTCAGTATGGCCACGGCATCGGCCTCGCGATCTGGGAGAAGCCCGTCATCAGCCGCCTCGTCTCCTTCGAACACCCCACCGAGATCAAGCCCGGCATGGTCTTCGCTCTTGAAACCTTCTGGCCCTCCACGGACGGATGGAGCGCTGCCCGCATTGAAGAAGAAATCGTCGTCACCGAAACCGGCCACGAAGTCATTACCCGCTTTCCCGCCGACAAGCTCATGGTCGCCGGCGCTCATTACTACACCGTGGAAGGTCCGCTTCCGACCACGCGCGAAACCGAATCCACGCCAAGCAAACACGTCGTCGAGATGATCGAAGCCAGCGCTCGCGCCGAACGTATCGGCGTGAAAGGTTAGCGAGTATGGCGATCAGCGTCGTGATGCCGGCACTCGAGATGGCACAGGAGACGGGGAAACTCGTTGCCTGGCGCAAGAAGGAAGGCGAGCAAGTCGTGAAAGGCGAGCCTCTCCTCGAAGTCGAAACCGACAAGGCCGTTATGGAAGTCGAGGCCCTGGCCGACGGCGTACTCGCGGGTATCACAGCCGAAATCGGCACTGACATCCCGGTTGGTAAAACCATCGCCTGGATCCTCGCCCCGGGAGAAAGTGTGCCCACCGAAGCTGTCAAAGCAGAAGTCTCAGGCCGTGCCGCTACCATCCCGACACCCGCCGCGACCACGCCCACCGCTGCTCCCACCAAGACACGAGGCGAAGTTCAGATTTCTCCGAAAGCTCGTCGCCTCGCGCAAGAACGTGGCGTCGACATCACTCGGGTCCAAGGCACCGGCCCCGATGGCGTAATCACTACCGACGATGTGCTCGCTGCTGCCGAGAAGCCAGCCGCGGCGGCCCCGGCTTCGATTTCGGTCGCTCGCCTGATGGCAGAACGTACCACGCAGAGCTGGACCACGATACCGCACTTCTTTTTAACTCGCGATATCGACGTTTCCGCCCTGGTCATTGCGAAAGAGACGCTCTCAGGAGCTACCGGCCCGAGCGTTACATATACGGACTTGCTCGTGGCCGCGGTAGCGCAATCACTGCGTCAACATCCCCGCGTGAATAGCAGCTTCGTCGATGGCGACGTGCGGGTGAACCATGACATCAACGTCGCGCTGGCTATTGCAGTGCCTGACGCTGTCGTCACGGCTGTCATCCCGCAAGCGGACAGACTCGCCGTTCCCGGGATCGCCGAGAAACGCAAAGCGCTTATCGAACGTGCGCATGCCGGCCGCCTCGCTCCCGCCGATGTGACCAGCGGAACCTTCACGATCAGCAATCTGGGCATGTTCGGCGTGGATGCGTTCCAGGCGATCATCGTTCCGCCCCAAGCCGCGATCCTAGCGGTCGGACGTATCCAAGATCGAGTCGTTTCAGTCGACGGCGAGATCGCGGTGCGCCCGATAATGTCGCTCACGCTCTCCTGCGATCATCGTGTGCTCGATGGAGCGACGGCTGCCAAGTTCTTGCAGGATCTTGCAGACAATCTGGAGCGCGAGTTAGCTTAGCCTTCAGATGGCTGAGCACACAATCAACGACTGACAGTGTACCCAAGTCCTTTGCAAGAGAAAAAATCCGGGCGTCGGGAGCGGGCCGAAGGCGGCGCGGGCGGCCGGAAAGTATGTCGAAAGTCTCATCCGTATAACTCCCAATCCTTCCGCTCCCTGCCGGCAAAATCCATCCTTAAATAGATGAACAGAAACGAGGTCGGCCCGCGCCCGGGCGCGAGATGGATTTGGTCGCGCAGGCGGGAGTGCTCAAATGCCCCGGAAGGGGTGGCGCTGACAGATTGCAGTGAGCGTGCTTCACGCGCGGGCGGGTGAGAGGTTTTGGTGGGCTCAGGAGAGAGGCTTACGGGATAAACGTAGGGTCTTCTTACTGGGATTACACCGTAACGCCGCGTCGTGATGGCACGAAGTCCTGGTCCAAAAACCAGGTATCCGGCCGACGTGAGGCGCAACGGCTCGCCGATGAGTTGTTAGAGCAAGTCAACCAACGCAACAACGACCCTGCCTTGTTCGAGAGTGAAGAGGAGACGGGGAAAACATCCCTGGCGTTTTCCACCTCTCACAGCTTCGACGCTTAGGGATGAGCTGAGATCGCCGGTCCAGACGTCGGGAGTTTGCCATGGTGCCCAAGGCAGTGCAGGAGTCAGTTTCAACACGTTCTACTTGAGAAACGCTTCCCACTTCGTGGCGGCGGGATCGATCTCAACAACCTCAAGGTTCGATTTCGATCCGGCACCCACGACCTCTTGTACTCTCAGAGTACCGATTGCAACCGGCAGAGACACGGAGACAGGAGCAGTGCCGGCGCTACGCTTGAATTGCAAACGCCAGCCTCGCGCCCCAGCAGGTTCGAGGTCCAAATCAATCCGCCCAAAGCGAGTCGGAGAATTCCGTAGCACGTAGGGAGAATTCGGCGTCAGTTCTGCCGCGGTAATGCCATTCAGAAGGCGAAGCGACTTACCGTCTTCCAGCGCAAGCATATGACGCATGTAGCGGACACACTCCGCGCTTGCCCAATTGTGCGGCATGTCGCCCCAGTCCTGCCCCACTAACGCATGTTGCAGCGGCTGCTCCTCGCGCCAACAGTAGAGCGGAGACGCGTGATTGAGGAAACCAGAGAACGTGCGATGCGCCCAATCGCGAAGGCCAGCCCAGAGATAAACATGGGCAGCGAACGAGGCGTTGTAATTCCAGACACTGTCGTGCCACAGCCAGCCGGTTTCAGCCGGAACATCTTCCTGCGTGCAGGATTGCAAGAGTGCAAGGTGGCCGCGAACAATGGGATCGTTCTTGCCGAAGACGATTCCAGGATAAATCGCATGGGACAACGCCCACTGCGCGGTTTGAGGACGCGGCCGGTTCCATGGATCTGGATCTGAGACAGAGGAATCGTCATGCGCAATCATCGGGAGATACTCGAATCCCGCTGGATGCCGCACCATTTCCTGCTTTGCCATTCTCTGGAAGTCTGCGTAGAGTTCGTTGAAGAACTGTTTCGCCTTCGAGAGCGATGAGATATTGAGTTGGTCGGCCGCATCCGCTACGGCGCGCAAGGCGGCCAGCGTCCAGACGGTATTAGTGAATTCTGAGCGGACGCCGGCGATGCCTCCATCGGCGAAACCGGGGGCAAGCAATCCGTAGCGCCCATTAGTGCTTTTCCCGACGCGAGCCTGGTCGCGCAGCCCGATGAGGAAGTCGATCGCTCGCAACACGTTGGGCTCGAACGCGCGGAAGAACGACCAGTCCTGTTTCAGCTCGCACTGTCGCACAAGGGTGAACATCGCGATCGAAGTATCTTTCCAGTGTTCGCCGCCACTGCCCGCGATCACCTGCCCGGTTTCGACTTGCTTGGACCACTCGGAGCGCAAGCCTTCGTCAGCTTCATGGTCGTAGCCGAGATAGCGAGCCGCCTCTAAGAGGAAGTTGCCGTCGACGATCCAGAGGCCTCGATAAACAGTGGGCCCGACCTGGAAGAAAAGCCGATCGTTCTTGACCTCGCGCGCTTGTTGAATATTGCGCGAACACGCCGTAAGAAACTCTCCATGACGCGAAGGGTAGCTCCAATCGGTTGTGCCAAACGGTTTCCATTGCTTCCAAAAGGCGCGCGTCTCGGCAAGTAGTGCGTCAGGCTGGCGCAGGTTTGCGAGGATTTTCTCTGTGGATTGGTTTTCCTGCGGAAGCCGCACGAAGTAGCGCGCCTCCCGCTCCTCGGTCGCCGTACCGTGTGGAAGATAAAAGGTGTAGCCAGCTTCTTCCCACCACATGCAATATCCGAGGTCGTTATCGAGCTGAGCAGCAAAGAGAAAAGGAGAGTTGCTGCCAGCACGTACCACCATGCCAAGTGGAGTGTTATAGCCCTGTGGTTCGAGTTTCTCGCAGGTACGGAAGCGAAGCTTGGGAGCAACCGCGACGCTTCCCTTCTTCGCCTTGATCATGAGCAATACATTATCGACGCGACCCTCGGAGGGAAGGCGCGATGCGAAGGCGGTCAGTTCCAACGTTGCCGCCGGGCGGTCGATGAGGGTATGCACGATGGGAACGCCGGGGGCTTCGATCCATTGGCGAACCACATTGTCGTCCTGAAATCCGGCAAGAGAGAATTCGATTGTAGTGCTGAAGTCCTCCATCCCAACGGCCGACGATTTCGCGAACCCATATCGGAGATCGCCGGCCTGACCGACGATCGTCTTGATCGGATCGTCAGGAAAGCAGATGGTCGATTGCGAATGATGGGGAGCGTAGCGGAAATCGATCGTTGCCCCGGGTGCATTGACGGACGAGAGCTGCGATGCACGTTCGACATGAACCTTTTCGGCCTCAACCAGAGGGACGGTGGTTGCTGCACCGGAAACCACTAGCGCGGTAACGAATTGACGCCGATCTAAGGTCATCGTCTGTTCCTCGCGAAACCTTGGGTGTGTCGACGAGGGTTTCTAGAGGCGACGGCGACACCCATCGTCGAACATTCTAATATTTTTATTGAGACCAATATATGGTTGTTTTTGATCGAAATTAAACGAATGTGAATATTTTTCTCTTTTAGGAGGCTGTGAAATGGATATACGATCCTTTTGCAATTGGCAAGATTCGGAGTAGTATTCCCGCACTGACGCTTTCGTTTTCGTAGAAAGCGAACACAAATATCCCCAGTCGCTTTCGTTTTTGTCCGCTGCAGACTTCAGGAGAACTCGATGACGAAACTCCAAGCACCGTCACCACCGGGAATGGGCGCGAATGGCCAGCCGCAGTCGGAGGGAACTGTTTCGCAGGACAAGCAGCAAGTCCGATTCAGCGCTATCCTCACCGACCTGCAGCAAACCGGCCGGGTTTCCGTGGAAACCTTGAGCGAACAATTGGACGTTTCGGTCGTAACCATACGGCGGGATCTGGACGCTCTCGAGCAGAAGGGATTGCTGCGTCGTACGCATGGCGGGGCGGTATCGATCGAACCGCTATTCTATGAACCCTTCCGCCGCGACCGGTCGTTTCTCGCACAGGTGGAGCGTGCTGCCGATGAGAAGCGGCGCATCGGTCGTGCAGCAGCCGCGCTGATTACTCCCGGCGAGACGATCGCTCTCACACCGGGGACCACGACGACCGAAGTGATTCGCGGGCTACCTATGAACTACAACATTACCGTGGTGACAAACACTGTCAACGTAGCAATGGAACTCTCCAAACGCAAAGACGTTTATGTCTTCGTGACCGGAGGACACCTGCATGGCGAATGGTTTTCGCTGGTGGGGTCAGCGGCTTTGAAAGCTTTGGAGAATATGTTGATCAACACTATGTTCATTGGTGCCGACGGGTTGGACGCGACGTGGGGCGCGAGTTGTTTCAACGCCGACGAGGCCGAACTGAATTCGACAATGATGAAGCTTGCGCGGCGACGCGTGGCCGTGGTGGATAGCGGCAAGCTAGGGGTGGTAGCAAACTGGCGGATCTGCAAAGCTGGAGAGCTGAATATCCTTGTGACCGATGCCGCGGCTACCGACGAGATGGTCGAGCCGTTCCAGAAGCTCGGCATTGAAGTGATGCGGGTGTGAGATCAGGCTTTCTGCTTCTGCGCTCCGTCTTTTGTGATCGTATATAGCGCGCCCTGATATCTGAGACCTTCGAGTCGCGCCGAGGGATCGAATGCGGCGAGGTGCGAGTTCACCCTGATGCCATGGGACATCGTGAGATCGGCTCCGAAGATCGAGTCGATCACCAACTCGGTGAAAGCACCCGCCGCAATGCAGCACCAGTCTTCGATGAAGGGCGCATCTTCCGAAGATTTGAAAGCGCCGCCATTCACAGGTGGATAAACGTCTTCTACAAAGTGACCTTGACCGATCGGGCCTTGATTTCCCGCCTTCGCGACTTCCCGCAACCAAGGCACAATTCTTTCCGGTGATGTGATTTTGTAGAGGCCTTTCGCCGACATCGGAGGCCATGCGGCGTAAGCGCCAAGGCAACTGTGATCCGGACGAATGTTCCACGTTGCATCAACATCGCTTTGAGAGAGCGCTCGCATCCATTTCTCGCTGTGCAACTCGCGCCAGAAGAATTCGTTCATCTCGCGCTTCTGCGCTGGGGAGAGATCTTCGGCCATGTTGTCGAGGATCGCGAGGAAGTCGTAACAATGACGCACTTCGTTGAAGCTGCCGTCAGGCTGGGCACAGCGCCAGTAACCTTTTCCTTCAACGTAAAGCAGGCGGACAATGCGTTCGGCCATCGCCTTGGCTTCGGTTCTTAGCTCACGCGCCCGTGCCGAATTACCGCGACGCTCATGCATGTCGGCAACCACTCGCATGCTATGAACGTTTCCGGCATTCATGCCTGCGACTTCGTGAAGATACGTACTCACGACTTCGAGCAGGTTCTCGATCGTTCCATAGTCGCCAAGTCCGTGACCGTGTACATCGAGCTTCTTCCAATAGAGTGCGCGATCTTCGAGGTGCTGAAGGATCGTGCGATCGTTGATCTTCTTATCCAGCCATGCGAAATCGCCAGTCACGCAGAGATACCGCCAGGCACAGCGCACGATCGCGGTATCGTTCACGGCATACCAAGGGCCTACGGCCTCGCCGGTAACGTAGTCGGTGGAATGGTGATCGTGTAAGCCGAACCTTGACCAAGCTTCCACGAGGTTGCGGAGCGGAAGCGGATCGAGCAACGATAGAGCTAGGGAGGAAAGCGAAGTGTCCCAGGGAAAACTCAGAGTTGGGAGAACATGCCCGCTGAGCGTTAGATAGGTTGGTCCGTAGACAGAATCGGGCGAAACCCGACGGGCAAATAAGAGATTGGCAAATCCGTTGTGATAGAGCTTGGAGAGCGATTCGTTGTTGGTGACGAGGCGCGGAAGATGACCGCTGAACTCGGAATTGCCTGGAGTGAAAGCTGCCTTGACGAGGTTGGTGAAGGCGGATTCGTTTTCTTGTACGAGTGACTCAAAGGCGTTTTGTAAGCCTTCGTATAGTTCCAGTGCAGCGCGGCCGTTGCCGGCGATCGCGACAATAAAATTCAATTGCTTCTGTTCGCCCGGAGCGAGTTCCAGATCGAACACCAACATGCGCTTGTGTTCCACTCGATTCGGCGCCGGATGAAAACCTTGCGCCGCAGCGATCTCCGAATGCTGCGCCTCGAACAACAAACAGCCGCGCTGGGCATCCCAGGTGATTTTGTTGTCGGCTTCACCCGGAGAATTCGCAAGCCACGCCGAAGTTTTTTTCGCTACAGCCGCTCGCATGTCGAATCCGAGCTTGATCTTACGTTGCGACCCGCTCAAGTTCTTGATCACAATTGACTGTGCCACGGCCCGCCGCTTGTTGGGAAGAAACATCCGAGTCTTGAATTGCAGTCTCTCTGCCGTCTGCGTTCGGCTGACACAATGCGGGAACCATTGATACTCCACATTGCCGTCCGGCGCGCCGGCAATTGCAAGATAACGATCATTCAAGAAAAGCTCGCAGGTGAGCAGGTAGCCAGGACTCCATGCCGTCTCGGGCACTCCGCAACAGGCGTATGGGGGAAAAGCAATGGCGGTGATAGCGGATACAGATTTGCCAACCTGCGCGTAGCCCCACTCGTTCATCGCGACGGGACAGTTGAATTGATCGTGCAGACGATACGTCAGTCGGTCCGACGCCATAGCCGCAAGCGATGGCGGAGATGCGAGATCGATAGGCCGAGCCACGAGCGTAGTAGGATTCGTGGCGGTCAAAGCAGCTCCTGCCGCTCCAACCTTCAAGAAGGTGCGACGATCGACGTTGAACTGAGAGCTCATGCCAACCCTCCAGGCGCTGAACCAAAAATACGCCCTATCGCAAGTTTATAACGTCTATTTGATCTATTTAATAGACCAATTATGTTCTTTTCGCTACCATTCGTTCATTAAAGCAAAGGAATAGAAAAGCATGTCCATAAACGGATATCTGGTAAAGAGCACCTTCGTGAGTGCTCTCGGGGGACTGCTGTTTGGCTTCGACACCGCGGTGATCGCCGGCACCACCCACCAATTGACGGAGGTTTACAGCCTCACTCCTTACCTCTTGGGATTGACCGTTTCGAGCGCGCTCTGGGGCACGGTGGCCGGCGCTATGACAGCCGGCATCCCGGGCCAGCGGATTGGGCGGCGGGACAGTTTGCGCATCATGGCCGTGTTCTATTTTCTGTCGGCCATCGGCTGCGCCTTTGCCTGGAGCTGGGGATCGTTGCTGGCGTTTCGCATCATCGGAGGACTCGGCATCGGCGGATCGTCTGTTCTTGCGCCGATGTATATCGCGGAGCTCTCGCCTCCCAAGTGGCGTGGGCGTCTGGTTGGGTTTTTTCAAGTCAATATCGTCCTCGGTATCCTCGTCGCATACCTTTCGAACTTCCTGATCGGCCGCATGAATTTCGGCACCACGGAATGGCGATGGCAGTTGGGCATTGCCGCTGTACCTGCGCTCTTTTTCCTTCTGATGTTGTTCTTCATTCCACGCAGCCCACGTTGGCTTGCGATGAAGAACCGGACCGCCGAAGCGCTCGATGTGCTGCGCCTCACCGGTACGGAAAATCCAGAACAGGAACTCAGCGAGATCGTCGCCGCGATTCACCTGGAGCGCAGCTCGGCCGTCGAGCCGATTTTCCAACGGAAGTATCTGCTGCCGATTTTCCTCGCTGTGACTGCCGGCGCATTTAACCAGCTCACCGGGATTAACGCTTGTCTCTACTACCTGAATGACATCTTCGCGGCGGCAGGAGCGAGCAAGTATTCGGCTGGCAGGCAATCAGTCATCATCGGCTGCACGAACCTATTGTTCACGCTGCTTGCCATGACGGTGATCGACAAGCTCGGACGCAAGAAGCTTCTGCTGGCAGGAACCGCGGGCGTATTTATTTTCCTGGCTGCCATCGGGGAGATCTTCCGCAGCGGCACGCACCAGACTTGGCTGATCTGGCTGGTGATGGCGTTCATGGGGTTCTTCGCGATTTCGCAGGGCGCGGTAGTTTGGGTCTACATCAGCGAAGTCTTCCCGACTCGGGTTCGCGCCAAAGGCCAGGCGATCGGTACATCTACACTGTGGGTGATGAACGCCTTGATCTCGGCGATTTTCCCGGTGCTCGCCAAGACATCGAACGCGACCCCATTTTTCTTTTTCGCAGCAATGATGCTGATTGACTTCGTATTGGTGGCGGCTCTTTATCCGGAGACCAAGGGAGTCTCCCTCGAGAAACTCGAGCAGCGGCTCGGCGTCGCGAACTGATCGAAGTTAGATTTCGAAGTTGTTCCAGTCATCCGCCAAACGGGCAGGATCGGAGACCCATTGGACGCTCTCTGGATCGCTAGCGAATTGCTCGTACATCGGAGTGTTTGGATCTAGTCCCAGGTCTGGATAGGCGCGCGGGCTACGGATGGAAAGCTCAGTGGGCTCACGATAGGCGCGATTGGGCTCCCATCTGATCTTCTCTTCCTTGTCCAAAATCGGAAACCACGCCAAGCCGTGGTGCGCCCGGATTTCGTCGTACACGAATCCATACTGGCGATCGCACCAAGCGCCGAACATCATGCGGTTCGCGGGGTCGGCGTTAATCACACAATGTGCCCACGCCGGTGGAACAACGACCTTTTCGCCGGGATTTGCGATGACGGCAAAGCAACGGCCGGGATCATCGGAGGCGCGCTCCTGCGCGTAGACGATCGCACGGCCTTCCCAAATCTCGAATAATTCCGGAGTGGACCACCCGCAGTGCGGTGCGACTGCGTGAATGTGGCCTTGGCTGCGAACCGGCTCCTCTCCGAGGTGACCAGCGGCGTAAACCACCACTCCAAACAAAAGCATGCGACGCTCAAGTTCTGAGCGATGCTCGTTGCGGCCCACATCCATCACAATGGAATACACCGGATCGGGTCCTTCGCATTGGGGATCTCGTAAGCTGCGGCGAATGTCGTCGAGATGGCGAAACTCGGGGGATGGACCGAAGACGTTTTCGTCGTAGGTGAACTGCAAATCACCAGCTGCGCTGTGCACGCCGAGTTTGGGATCGAACTTCACGCCGTCGTCCCTAATGCCTTGAACACAGGATTTCCGTGTTCTTCGATCACCTGCGCGCCGAATCCCTGGCCACCCGCGATTTCGTAGTCGTGCCCGGCGTCGCTCGGCCAGCAGGCGACGAAGCGTAACGGCATGCTGCCGATGTTTACCACTCGGTGCGCAACATTTCCGGCAATGTAATGCAAACTGCCCGGCGTCATTTCTTCAGCCCATGTGTTTCCGTTTTCGTCGCGCAAAACGAGCTTTCCTGTTCCAACTGTTGTTCCATAGAATTCCGCGCGATTCCGGATTAAGTGCCGGTGTCCATGGGTCATGTAATATTCGTTGCCGACACGTCCCGGTTGGATCTCGGTTGTCCCCCAAAACAACCCGCCTTCCGTACCGGAGGCGACGGGTTCCCACCACCACACTCGATACACTATGGTCTCGGGGTCAAGTTTCCGCCAGGCTTCCTGGTCGCGGAAGATACCCTTCAGTTGACCAAGCTTCTTTTCGGAGGAGCGCAGTCCCGGCACTTGCATCGCGCCATCGGCCCAGTTCACAAAGGCAAAGACAGGGTTCATAACCAGATTAGGCTACCGGAATTAAGTTCTCAAAAGCAAATCAAAAGAACAAAGTTTTGATTCTTCATAGCCAAAACAGTTAAAATTGAGTTTCTTTCTTGCTTGAAACGCTGAATTATGACTCGACCAGCCATCGCGATCGATTTAGGGGGTAGCCATGCGAAGATCGCCGTGGTCCAAGTCGACAAACTGCTGGCTGCTCACGAAGTTTCACTCGATTCGGCGGAGAAGCTCCGACCGGCTTTGGATGTGTTTGCGCAAGCCGTCCGTGAACTGCTTGCGGAACTGCATCTGAACGCCGCCGACTGCCAAGGCGTGGCACTTGGATTTTGCGGGCTCGCTGACGCGCGCATCGGTCGAGTCGTATCGACCAACAAGAAATATGAAGATGCACCTTCCATCGACTTCCGGGCTTGGAGTCAACAGGAGTTTGAGCTTCCTTTTGCCATAGAGAATGACGCCCGCATGGCGTTGTTAGGCGAGCAACATGTGGGAGCGGCGCGAGGTTGTGACAACGTCGTGATGATCACGCTCGGCACCGGTATTGGCGGCGCGGCCATGATCGAGGGCAAGTTGCTTCGCGGCAAACATGCGCAAGCCGGATGCCTCGGCGGCCACCTTCCGGCAAAAGTCGGCGGTCGACCTTGCACCTGTGGCGCCATTGGCTGTCTTGAAGCCGAGGCTTCTGGATGGGCGCTGCCGTACATCGCCCGAGAGTGGGACGGTTTCGCTCACAGCGACCTTGCCAAGTGCGAGACAATCAATTTCCGTGCACTTTTCGAACTCGCAGCCGCTGGTGATCGGATTGCCGAAGAGATCTTGCAACACTGTTTGAACGTTTGGGCAACCGGCGCGGTTGGATTGATTCACGCCTATGACCCTGAACGAATCGTTATCGGCGGCGGTGTGATGCGCCGTGCGGATGTCATCCTTCCTTACATTCAAAACTACGTGAACGCCCATGCATGGACGCCGTGGGGCAAAGTCGAGATTGTTGCCGCGCAACTCGGTAACGATGCCGGCCTCTTCGGCGCCACGCCTCTGCTGACAGGAATCGTGTAATCCCGCATGACAAAACACTTCCCCAATGCCCAGCTTTCCCGTGCTCTTCCCGGGAATGAGAACCTTCGCTTCCTTAATTTTCGCAGTGAGTCTCTCGGATATCGTGGTGACGTTCTTCTTTTCACACCTCCGGGAATCGAAACTCTCGAGCGAGTGCCGCTGCTGCTGCTTTTGCATGGAGTGTACGGCTGCCAATGGAATTGGTGGCTGAATGGCGAGATCGATACAACCGCAACCACCATGCTGCGCGACGGAAGCATGCCGCCGATGATGATTGCGATGCCGTCGGATGGATTGTGGGGAGATGGGAGCGGGTATGTTCCCCACGCTCACGCCAACTATGAGAACTGGATCGTCGACGACATTCCGAGATGTTTGGGAGAACAATTCCCACAATTGAAGATTGAGAAATTTTTCTTGGCAGGTCTCTCGATGGGCGGTTATGGCGCGATGCGATTAGGGATGAAATATGCCTCGCGGGTGCTCGGCATTTCGGCGCATTCGTCGATTACGCAGGTCGCGCAACTTTCGCAATTTATCCCGTTCCCTGCCGAAGCTTTTCAGTATGCAGGGACAAACGATATCGATCTGCTGCATTGGGCGAGGGTCCACCAGCGGCATCTTCCGCCACTCCGATTTGATTGTGGAACCGAGGATTCGCTGATTGAAGCCAATCGTGACCTGCATAGAGAGCTGGTACGGTTGAATGTTCGTCATGCGTACCAGGAATTCTCCGGCGGCCACGATTGGCCTTATTGGAGTAAGCACATCCGCGAGACCCTTGGGTTCTGCAAGGATGTGCTCACCCGCTGAGTCTTATTTCGCCGCGCCGGTTGCAGGCATAGGCATCCGCACCACCTGCGGGAAATAGATGTTCGGCTCACTCTCGAGTTTCTTCGGCTTCATCGTGTTGCACACGTAAGTGAACACCAGGTCACCCTTCTCGAACTCGGGATGCTCTTTGCCCGCATAGCAGAAGGTGTCGGGATCGTACTTGTTGAAGGTCTTCTGCAACTCGGGAATCTTGTAGATCACCTCGCCATCGCTCCACGGACCAGTCATGGAAGGTGCCGTACGGAAGATGACTTTGTCGGAGAATATCTGCGGGTCCACCATAACCGCGACCCATTTGTTCAGTTCCGGATGGTAGCGCACCGACATTTCAGAAGCGCCAGTCTTCATGATGACCTTCGCCTTCTCGGGCTCCAGGCCGTCATGCCATTGGTCGTCAGCCCCGCGATACTGGAGATGCTTCTGAGGATCGTCGAGGCCTTTGAGGGGAATGCGCGTGAGAATCTGCGGCCGGGCTCCTTTCTCGTACATCGTGAAGATGTAGAGATAGTCACCTTGAATCAAGGTGGAAGCGGATGGATTCGCATGCACGCTTTCCGCAACGAGCGGGTAATACGAGATTTTCCAATTCTGCGGGTCTTGATCCAGACCGCTTACGCGAGCGAGATCGGTGCCGCAAACTTCGAAGCCGAGTGCGAATGCATCAGACTGCGGCTTATTGCGCACGCAAACGAGGGTGATCCACAGTTCGCGATTGTGTTCAACCCCATCGAGCGCCCAATAATAGGTGCCATCGTTTCTCTGGGGGCTGAAGTAGCTGCTGAATTGGCCTTTGGCATCACGCTTAATGGAATAATCAAGCTTCCATTGCCCGTCCATACAGGAGGAGATACCGAAGCTGTTGTGCACCATCTCCGGCTCGTTGCCCTTGACCTGTCGATCTTTTCCGAAGAGCGTGTCGCCGAAAATCCAGACGTCACGGCCATCACCGAGCGGGACGGAGTAAGCAGCATCAGCGCCCTCCCACGGAGCTTGCAATGAAAACGACGGACCGCAATCGAAATGAGGTTGATCTTTCGCAAATACCGATGCGGTGGATGTTATCGCGAGAATAGAAGCAGCAATCCATTTGCAGAGCGATTTCATTGAGACTTTCCTGGTATGCGGCATCGGCCGCGGGAATTTGAGACGTCATGCACGTTCCACGGGAAACCGCGGAACGCAGTTCACAGCACGGTCACGAGCGGCGCTTCCGAGTCGGTAACGGAACGTCGAACGCATTACTTTTTGCCGTAGTTCGTATATTCGCAGTATGTCTTTCCAGAGAACTCACGTGCTTATGCAGAAGCTTCTCGGCGTACTGCAAGTCGTCGAGCACCGCTTTGCGTGCGAGTTCCGGCTTATGATCGCGGATGCAGTGGAACACCCGTTCATGCCTCTGCCAGTGCTTCTCCCAGTTGTCGATATAGGGCAGCACCGCTTTCCGAGCTTCCGATGTCGCGTGGTAGAGCATGCGCATCGTTGTTTGGATCGCGACGTTGCCCGACGCCTGGGCAAATGCTTCGTGGAACTGAATATCGAAGGCATGAAACACTTCATGATTCCCTCGCCCCTGCGCCATTCCATCGAGGGCCGCTTCCAGACGTTCGAGGTCGGCGCGGGTCGCCCGTTTTGCCGCAAGGGCGGCGACTTCCGGTTCGATGATCTTTCTCAGCTCGTAAATCTCAAGGTGTTTGACCTCGTTCAGGAGGATCATCCACTGAAAATGTTGATTCAGCACGCGGCTTAAAGAGGACTGGATGTAGGTGCCGTCGCCCGCGCGTGATTTGATCAAGCCGAGATACATGAGGCCCTTGAGAGCTTCGCGCAAGGAGCTGCGGCTTACGCGAAGCATCTGCGCGAGTTCCGGCTCGGGGGGCAGACGGTCCCCGGCTTTGAGTTCGCCGCTCCGCACAAGCTGCTCGATCCGTCGCGCCACCGTATCCATGACGGTCTCACGGCGAATCGGTTCGAACTGATGAGCAGTGGCCGCCAGGTCGCGCATAGAAGGCCGCTTGATCGCATTTCTAATTTGTCCTACAAACTGTTCAGAGCTCAAATCAATAGCCTCGCCGCACACGATTCGATATTTTCCCGATTCGCTCGATTTCGACCTCGATGACATCTCCGTCTTTCAGATAAACCGGAGGTTTCCGTGAGAATCCGACCCCGGAAGGGGTGCCCGTTGCAATGAGATCGCCCGGGTAGAGGGTAAAGCTGCGGGAGAGGTAGGCAACCAGTTTCGGAACTTTGAAGATCAACTGCTTAGTATTGGAATCCTGCATGACCTCGCCATTCAGATGGGTGGTGATGCGCAGTGCGCCAGGATCCGGAATTTCGTCGGCTGTGACCAGGAACGGTCCATTGGGAGCAAAACTGTCAGGAGATTTACCGCGGGTCCACTGTCCGCCGTCGAATTGCCATTTCCTCGCGGAAACATCGTTGAAGGTCACGTAACCGGCAACGTATTCCAAGGCCTGAGCTTCTGAGACATTCTTGGCCATACGGCCAATGATGACGCCCATTTCGCCTTCAAAATCGACTTGCGCATCTTCAGCCGGCAGCAGGATTGGATCGAACGGACCTGACAGGCTCGAAGTGAATTTCGCGAAACAGAGCGGAGCGGTGGGAATTTTCTGCCCTGCTTCGATTGCGTGATCCATGTAATTCAGCCCGATCGCCATGATCTTTCTGGCGGCCACAGGGCATTCCAGGTGCACATTGGAGAGTAGCTCGGCGTTTTCATCGACCTTCAGCCCGCGGACGAATCTAATCGCCTCTTCGCCCGCTTCCAGCAGCGCAACTGTGGATGCATATTCCTCTTCTTTGAGTCCTGCGGATGCGGCCGCACGGTGGACATCGACAACCCGATCCTCAACAACCACTCCAAGGCGGCTCCCGCCTTTTGCACTGTATTGAACGAGCCGCATCCGTACTTCCCTCCCACATTCCTTGACTTGAAGACGGATTCACTATATATGTTCGAATGTCCGACAAACAAGGAAAGCTCGAATATTTTCTTGTAAGAGAGTTCGACATGCGGCCTCAGATTCCGGTGGAACAGTTCGACATTTTTGCCGAGGGGCTGGACCATCCTGAAGGGCTGGCGTTTGACACCGACGGGAATCTCTGGGCTGGAGGCGAACTCGGCCAAATCTACAAAATCAATTCCAAAGGCAAGGTCCGCACCGTAGCTACCCTCGGCGGCTTTAACCTTGGCCTTACGTTCTCTTCCCGGCAACAACTGTTTGTCTGCAATTTCAAACTTGGCGCGCTAATTCAAATAGATCGATCTGGGAAAACAATTCGCTCCTGGGAGCGAGCCGGCCGATACCGCTTGCGCAATCCGAACTTCTCGGTTTTCGATCGCCAGGGAAACCTCTATTTCAGCGATTCCGGCGCATTCAAGAAGAATGACGGATTTCTCTTCGTCCTTCGTCCCAATGGCAAGATCGAGCAGCTTCTTTCCTCGCTCGCGTTCCCGAACGGACTTTCGCTGAGCGCTGACGAACGGACAATGTACGTCGTGCAGAGTACAAGTGACGACGTTCTCGCCGTGCCTATCTTAAATCCAGGCCAGATTGGAACGCCCCGGGTTTACGCTTCAGGGCTGCGCCATGTACCGGATGGTGCCGCGCTCGACGCCAAAGGCAATCTGTACGTCACCTGCTATGCGTCACACAACATCTATCGAGTGAAACCGGACGGAGATGTTTCGCTGTTCGCCGAGGATCTTGAAGGAACGATGATCGCGAGCCCCACGAACGCTGCATTCGGCGGAGCGAACTTCGACGAAATGTATTTCGCCAATCTAGGCCGTTGGCACATTTGCCGCGCGCGCGTTGGCATCAAGGGACAACCACTCGCCAACCAGCGATAGCTGGCCGGAGCTCTCATGAAAATTACCGATGTTCGCTGGACCCCAGCCTTTATCCCGATTGAAGCGCCGTTGCGTTATTCCATAGGATCTCATCCCGGCTTTTCTCGAATCGTGATCGAAGTCGACACCGATGAAGGCATAACCGGCTTGGGAGAATGCTATAGCGGAGCCAGTCGCGCCGGCCAACTTACGGATTTGAAGCCATTGCTGATCGGCGAGGACCCGATGAACCTCGAACGGATCCGCTGGAAGCTGGCTTCGCCGAGTTCCGTCAAACTGTTCGGCTACGTGCTCGGTTTCGCAGGGCTTGAGTTTGCCATTCTCGATATTCAAGGCAAGGCTTTGAATCGTCCGATATGCGATTTACTGGGTGGACGCATTCGCGACGAGGTTCCGTTCGCCGCCTACCTGTTTTATCGGTATCCGAATGAGCAGGGGCTCGGAGAGGTTTCAAACATCCGCCAGATGGTCGACTTCGCCAAAGAAGTCGTGACGACCCATGGCTTCAAGACGCTGAAATACAAAAATGGCGTTCTCCCGCCCGACGAAGAAATAGATACCTTCATCGCGTTACGCGAGGCGTTTCCGAAGCACCGCATTCGCCTCGATCCCAACGCGGTATGGACCGTGACCACCGCTCTCGACGTCGCACGCCGCCTTCACGACTACAACATGGAGTACCTGGAAGATCCGGTGTGGGGGATGCGCGCGATGCAGCGCGTGAATGCAAAGGCGCCGTGGGTCACCCTGGCATCGAACATGTCAGTGTTCGCATTTGAAGACCTCGCGCCTACGGTTATGGCAGATGTCCTTGATGTCGTGCTCCTCGATCCGCACTGGTATGGCGGTATCTCTCGCGCTAAACTCGCCGGGCAAATCTGCGAAGTGATGGGGGTTGATGCCGGCATGCATAGTGGCGCGGAGTTTGGAATCTCCCAGGCTGCGATGTTGCATCTTGCCGCGTGTCTTCCGAACCTCATCCTGGCGCCAGACTCCCACTATCACCATCTCACTGACGACATTATTGAAGGCGGCAAATTGCAGTATAAGAATGGAGGCATGGCGGTGCCGACCGGTCCCGGATTGGGGGTTACTCTCGATCGTGACAAACTCGCTCGCTATCACGAACTCTCCAGGAAGCAAGAGATGGGCTCGTGGACAGATGATCCACGCCGACCGGGCAGAGTGATCACTCAACCGAAATGGTGAAAATGAAAAGTATCGCAAAGAGAGCACGTACGGGGCTGTTGATCACAGCCATGCTGCTGCCGGCGGCTGCGCATTCGGCGGACAAAACGTTATGGAAGATCGGGAACTTCGATTCGTCCTCAGGTGAGTTCAAGAGCCAGGACATTGATTACAACAACCCGAAGAGCGACCCAGTGTTTGTTATAGGCCAGAGCGCAGACAGGGACTGGTATCGTTTCCAACCCGGCCCAGCGAACGGCACGACCGGCGGGCGTCTCCACCCGTTCACGGTGAAGTTCACACTGCAAAACAGCCCGCATGGCGTTTATCACCTGAAAATTGGCATGCTATACGAAACGCCACGGTTATCGTTTTTAAAACTGGAAGTGAATGGACGATCCGGGTTTTTCTACTTCCACCCCAAGCTCGATTTTCGCGCCGGAGATTGGGAGGGAACGTTCGTACCGCAGACCTCGACCGACGAGAAATCAATTGCGATTCCAGCTGTGTGGCTGCACAAAGGCGAGAACACCTTCGTGTTCACAGCGATGGACGATCCTGCGACCGTGCAGACATCTCTTGGCGCAATCGCGCCGGGACATACCGGGTTGGTATATGACGCAATCGAATTCTCGCAGGATGAAGACGCCAACTACGATGGGCGGGCATTCGAAGCGCGGGTTGAGCCCACGATTTTCTATCGGAACATCGGAGCCTTCACGGCGGAGGTCGTGAGCGTCTTCGTGAGTGCAGCCAGGCTTCCTAAGAAGGGGGCCGTAACGCTGAACGTCGGTCCACGGTCTCTAGGAACGCCGTTTACGACCGAAAATAGTTTTGGAGAGGAACGTCTGGAATTTGCGGTGCCAGAGTGGAGTGGCTCCGCGCGAGCGACCGTCACTATGGGAAACCTTGTGTCACCGGCTACAGATATAGAACCGGCAAAAAAATGGACCGTCGCACTCATCCCCCATGAGCACCTGGATATCGGTTTCACGGATTACGCAGCAAAGGTTGCGGAGTCGCACTCGCAATCCATCGACGAAGCGATGGAACTCTTAAAAAAGAGACCGGATTTCCGCTGGACGCTCGATGGCAGCTGGGTCGCTGATCAGTATTTGAACTCGCGCACATCCACGGCGCGCGATGAATTTCTCGATCACGTGCGCGATGGAAGTATTGTCATCCCACCGGAGTTCGCCAATCAGCACACTGGAAACGCGTCCTGGGAAGCGCTCGCCCGTTCACTGTACGATCAGCATCGGCTTGCGAAAAAATATAAGTTGCCGCCTGCGGATGCGGCACAGATTGTTGATGTGCCTTCGTGCACCTGGGGCTACGCTTCGGTGCTGCATGATGCAGGCATCAAGTATTTCGTAGCTGCGAGCAACAGTTGGCGAGCCCCAGTCATGCTACTCGGACGTTGGAATGAGAAATCACCGTTTTACTGGGAAGGTCCGGACGGCGGGCGCGTCATGATGTGGTATTCGCGCGCGTACCTGCAGGCACACACTCTCTTCGGTAGCCCATGGCGTATGGAGTCGATACGAGACGCTCTGCCGGTATTTCTGCAGGCGTATACGCGACCCGATTACACCGCCAACACCGCGATCATCTTTGGTACCCAACTTGAAAACACTCCGCTCGCCAGAGAGCAGAGCGAAATCGTTTCCACGTTTAATCACGAATACGTGTGGCCGAAGCTCGAGTTCTCAACCGTCCACTCCGCGATGGAAAAGATCGAACGCGAATGGAAAGGCGAGATTCCTGTGGTTCGTGGCGACTTTGGTCCTTACTGGGAAGACGGTTATGGCTCAGATGCCGCGTACACGGCGGTCCATCGCGAGAACCAACATCGCGTTGCAACTGCTGAAATCATGGGATCTGCAATCTCTTCGATCGATACCCGCGTGCTTCCGGATACGCCGATGCTCGACGATGCCTGGCGCAACGAACTTCTCTATGACGAGCACACCTGGACTTACGTCGGAGCGACTACGCAGCCGGAGCATCACCAGAGTGAAGAGCAGATTGCCCTCAAGGGTTCACGCGCAGTTCGCGCGAACAACGACATTCGTGAATCCATCCAGCGCGAGTGGGCGCAGATGGAAGCACTCGTAAAGGCGAAGGACAACTCGATTGCAGTCTTTAATTCGCTCAACTGGCAGCGAAGTGATGTAGTGGAAGCCGATTTGCCGGTAGGGTCAACGCTTGTAGATTCTACAAATGGCTCCGCGATCCCGGTTGAGACGCTGTGGAAGGGTAAAGGAATTTCTTTGCCCGGCTTCGGTCCCGGTAATGTTCGAGTCCGCTTCCTGGCGTCCGATGTGCCCGCCGTGGGCTATAAGCTCTACTCCATCAAGCCCGAATCGCCAAAATCGAGTTCCGCTTCGGAAAACGTTAGCGGGAATGCCCTG
Source organism: Acidobacteriaceae bacterium (assembly GCA_003151155.1). Lineage (GTDB taxonomy): Bacteria > Acidobacteriota > Terriglobia > Terriglobales > Acidobacteriaceae > Korobacter. The sequence goes on along the minus strand of PLWX01000149.1, from coordinate 10,878 downwards.
GAGAACCAGTTTTATCGCATAACGCTCGATCCTGCCTCGGGTTCGATAGCGAGTGTTTTTGACAAGCAACTTGGGATTGAACTCGTGGACTCGTCGAGTCCGTATAAATTTGGCGAGTACCTCTACGCGACAGGAGGAGACGATTACCCTGCTAATTCCCTATATAGATTTGGTTCGGCTCTCCGTCCGCCTGCGTTAGCCGTCCATCCGGCGGAATCCGGCAAACTCGTCTCTGCCAAAAAGACGGCGCTCGGGCTTACAGTTACACTGACTGCTTCTTCGAAGAACACGCCATCCATCGAAACTGAGATCTTCTTACCTGATAACGAGAAGAAGATCCTGCTCACGTACAGGCTGCACAAGGACCGCGTGCTCACGCGAGAGTCCGCCTACATTGCCTTTCCATTCGCTGTTGCCGATCCGCAGTTCACGTACGGCTCGCAAACTGCATGGGTAAATCCTGCGGTCGATGAACTTGCAGGAGGCAGCCGTGAATGGTATCTTCCAGCGACTTGGGCTGCGGATTACAATTCCAAATTGGCCGCTGCCGTGGTTCCTTTAGACGCTCCACTGATGAACTTCGGAGGTATTGTTCGCGGCAACTGGCCAGCGGAATTCAAGCCGAAGAGCAGCACGATGTTCTCGTGGTTAATGAACAACTATTGGGGAACAAATTTCCCAGCGTGGCAGGGTGGTGATTTCACATTCCGGTACATGATCACCAGCAATCCCACCTTTGATCCCGCTCTGCTTACCCGCTTCGGACTGAATGCACTGACGCCGCTTGAACGCGACGACGTTTCGGCGTCACAAGACACTTCTGTGCTCCCCAACTCACAGGCAAGCCTGTTGGAAATTGCAAATCCCGGTGTGACGCTCTTGACTTGGAAACGCGCCGAAGACGGAGAGGGAACCATCCTGCGATTGCAGGAATCAGCGGGTAAGGCCTCTGACGTGGTTGTGCGCAGCAAATATTTGAGTTTCGAGAAGGCCTGGCGATGCGATCTCCTCGAGGAGAATCAGTCCGAGATCAAGACTTCGGGCGACAGTCTCACCTTCCCGATCAAGCCGTTCCAGGTGATCACCGTGAGACTCCATACAACGCCGAATATAAAGTGAGGTGACATCCGATGACCATCAGCCTTCAAGGTAAAGTGGCGATCGTCACTGGCGGTGCTATGGGCATCGGCGAAGCCACAGCGCGCAGACTTGCGGACAGCGGCGCATCCGTGGCCATTCTCGATGTCGATCGCGACGCGGGTCCTAAGACGGCGAACGACATCTCTCAGAATGGTAGGGTCTGTGAATTCTTTGCGTGCAATATCGCCGTCAACGAGCAGGTTTCGCGAACTGTTGACGCGGTGGTAAGCAAATTCGGAACCATCGACATCCTTGTCAACAACGCGGGGATCCAGAGCTATGGCGATGTCGTTTCGACCAGCGAAGAAGATTGGGACAGATTGATGGGCATCAATCTCAAGGGATGTTTCCTGGTATCAAAATTCGTCGTGCCGCACATGCTCAAGAGCGGTGGCGCTATCGTCATCGTTGGTTCGGTGCAAAGTTTCTCCGCGGTTGCAAACTCGGTAGCTTACGTCACCGCAAAGCACGGATTACTTGGTCTCACCCGAGCTATGTCGCTCGACTATGCGCAGAAAGGCATCCGAGTGAATTGTGTTTGCCCGGGTGCGATCGACACGCCCATGCTTCGGTGGGCCGCCAGTCTCGCCCCCGACCCTGACGAAGTGATTCGTGCGTGCGACCGGATGCATGCCATGGGGCGTATTGGGAAAGCCGACGAAGTTGCCGACGCCATCGTCTATCTCGCCTCGCCGATGGCCTCGTTCATTACTGGTGCTGCGCTAGTGGTGGATGGAGGCATGCTTGTGCCGGCGGGCGGCATGGGTTTTCAAGAAGGCGGCACGGGAGCAGCGACACATAAATGAAGCTCGAGGAAAAGATTGCGATCGTTACAGGCGCTGGCGCCGGCATCGGTGCGGCTTCCGCTGCGCTTTTCGTTAGAGAAGGTGCAAAGGTCATCGCGGTGGATATCGATCCTGCCGCTCTTGCTCAGACATCTGCCCAACGTACCAGCGCCGATATTCTTAACGTGGTCGCCGATGTCAGCAAGCGGAACGATGTCGATCTAGTCGTCCGGACTGCGCTGGATAAATATGGACGAATCGATATTCTCTTCAACAACGCGGGCATCGTTCCTCCTGGCAAGATTGACGCCATCGACGAAGTGCAGTGGGACCGGGCGATGGCGATCAACGTGAAGAGCATGTATTTGTTCTGTCATGCGGTGATTCCTCAATTCAAGAAGCAAGGCAGCGGAGTGATCCTGAATACGGCCTCCGCAACGGCTTTGCGAGCGGTTGTGGATCGCGCGTGCTATACGGCCACCAAGGCAGCAGTGATTGGGCTTACGAAGTCTATGGCGCTGGATTATGTCCGCGACAACATTCGCGTGAACTGTCTGTGTCCGGGTACGATCGATACGCCTTCCCTGGCGCAACGCATTGCGGCGTTTCCAGACCCGGCGAAAGCGCGCAAGAACTTCATCGCGCGGCAACCGATGGGGCGGTTTGGAACTGCCGAAGAGATTGCGGAAGCTGCGCTGTACCTGGTCTCGCCCGAGGCAGGCTTTGTTACCGGCATGGCGTTTGCCATCGACGGAGGCTTCAGCATCTAAATGCCGAGATGCGCAGCGGATCCCGTCGAGTGGAAGAGTCGCCGCGCATACCGTATTTCAAACGGAGCTGTGGAACTCACCGTACTGGTTGGCGGCGGCCACATCGCCGACTTTCGCCTTTGCGGATCGCCGATCAACACGATCTGGGAAGCACCTTGGCCGACGATAGAACCACAGACGTTTTCTCTCATTGAGCACGGCCCTCTGTACGGCGACGGGGCCGCCGCGCGAATGCTATGCGGTTATACCGGCCACGCGTTGGCACTCGGCTATTTCGGGATGCCCTCATCGAGCGAAGCAGCGCAAGGATTGCCGCTGCACGGCGAGGCTGTTGGTTCAGAGTGGAAGCTTGTCGGCCTCGAGTGCAAAGATGAGAGCGTTTCACTCACACTCGAGGTCCACCTCCCGGTTTACCAGCTCCAATTTCAACGAAGAATCGCGCTCCGATCAGATTCTATTCGTGCATTGGTGCAAGAGAATGTCACGAACGCCAACGACGAACCGGTCGAATTTCAGTGGGTGGAACACGCGGCGTTCGGAGAGCCTCTGTTCACCGAACGAGAGGCAAGCCTGTTTTTATCCGGCACTCGTGGGATGACCTGGCATCTCGGCTATGAAGGTCGCGAACTGCTTCCAAACGATCTCGAATTTTGCTGGCCGAAGGTGTATTCGAACGAGGGTATAGCGCTTGATCTCTCGTCACCATTCTTGCAAGACAGAACAGGTTTCGTTGCATCGGTGCTAACGGATGCCAGTCGCACAGACGGCTTCGTCGCGGTTCACAACCGTCAGCATGCGCTGGTTGCTGGTTATTCTTTCGATCGAAATCGATTCCCCTGGATCGCGTTGTGGGAGGAAAATCGTGCCCGATCGTATCCTCCGTGGAATGGCGTTACGCGAGTTCGCGGCGTAGAGTTTGGCACCAGTCCTATGCCGCTTGGACTTCAGCAGGCTCGAGAAAACGGGACAATGTTTGATACGCCGGTGCTGACTCGCTTGGCGCCACAGTCGAGCGTCGAAACGCAATATCAAATGTTCGTGAGTCCCGTGCCGCCACAGTGGAAAGCAATCCACAACGTCTTCGACTCCGGCAGCCACCTGGTAGTGCGTGGCGATGGACACCAGGAAGTCATATTGTGATCACTGAAGGAGTCCATGCGCTCGCAAGAAGATGTGGACTTTCTCGTAAGCATCTTCCAAATCTGCTTCCTTGAACTGTCCGTGCCCTCCACCCTTTATGGTGACAAGTTCATTGGGAACGCCGGCAGCCGTAAGCGCTTTGTGCAAGCGCACGGATTGCTCGTAGGGCACGACCGCATCGGCGTCGCCGTGAATGCTGAGAATCGACGGTAGTCCCGCGCGAACGTATGTGAGCGGAGAGACTCGCTTCGCAATGGCAACTGCGTCCGTTTGGCTGCCCATCCACATCAGCGCATAGTTTTTCAGGTTAGGACCTTGGAGCAAGTCGGCAACATCCGAGATTCCGTACCAGTTGATAATCGCAGCCACTTTCAATTTCTCATCACCGTAACAATTGTTGTCGAGGCCGGTGCCTTCTGGCAGCATCCCGGTAATCAACGACAAGTGTCCCCCGGCAGAATGGCCAGTCAAGACGATACGATCGGTGTCGATGTTGTACTGCTTGGCATTTCTAATCGCCCAACGAAGGGCGCAGCGACAGTCTTCCACCGCAGCGGGGGCGAGCGAAGAACTGGCCATTCGGTATTCCACGTTGATTACGTTCCAGCCCATCTCGAGATACGGCAGAAACAGAAGGGTTGCACCAGTACGGTCGCCGAAAATCCATCCACCGCCGTGGTAGTAGATCAGCGTGGGCGCCGGCGTCTTTGCGTCTTTTCTCTGCCATACATCCAACTTCAGCGCATAGTTGTTCTGGGTCCCGTAGGTGATGTCAGGATAGATCAGGTACTGTTCACTCACGGTGGAAGCCCAATGCGCCGTCGGCGAAAGCGCGCTGGCTCTTTCCTGAGCCGCGGCGCTGAGAGAGATCAGTGTGCAGCCGAGAAGAATGGAAGCGAACCAAACACTGGATCTCATGATTCCCTCGCAAGCAATAAGTTTTTTAAGGATTGGTGCGCACAAACGCTTTGATCGTGGCGCAGGGCTTCCCTTCCGATTCACCGTGCGGCCGAATAACGTAATCGCCGACAGCCGCAGGGACGATGAAGGTCTCCGCGTAGTGCGCCACGAAAGGTGCGAACTTTCCAGTCGGGCTCTCAACTACAGCTTCTCGCCCTTCCACCAAATTCAGAACGTTGACTCCACCGTTCGTGGAATGTGGAACCGCGCCGGTGAACCAGTGCCGCCGGGTCTCGATAAACTCCCGCTCGTGGAGACCAGTGCGCTCTTCCCGCCAGCCATCGCCTTTCGCGATCGGCTGGATTGCATTGACCAGATTCTTTTCAACCCATGGCGTGGTTCGATCCCACTGAATGTTGCGCAATCCATGTTCGAGGTGAATTGGACGCGGAGTGCCGTCCATACCCAGGCGGCCCCAGTCCCACATTTTGAAGGTGAAGATGTACGGCGTTGCACTGATTTCGAGAACCATGCTGTTGCGACCCGAGCAGTGAGCCGTTCCTGCGGGAATCAGGAAATGATCGTGCTTCCTGGCGGCGAAACGGTTCACGTATTTGTCCGCGTCGAAGGGTGCTGCGCCTTCCTGGGCCCTCCACAAATCGCGCGTCATCTGCTGGCGATCGATATTTTCTTTGAAACCGAGGTAGACGCAGCCCTCTTTCGTAGCCTCGAGCAGGTAATAGCTTTCATCCTGCGTATAGTGCATCCCGAATTTTTCCTGGATGTACTCAGTCAGGGGATGAACCTGGAAAGAGAGATTCCCGCCATCCATGGTGTCGAGAAAATCGAAGCGGATCGGAAACTCGGTCCCGAAACGCGCGTGTACAGCCTCGCCGAGCACTTCATGAGGATGCGTGAACACCAGGTTGATGGATGGAATCTCAACTTTCACATCGCCAAACCCAAGTAGCAGGCTGTTTTCTTCGGGCACACAATCGAAGCACCACGCGTAGTTCTCAACATCACGCGGGAGGTCACAGACTTCCTTCATCCATTGGCCGCCCCAAGGGCCCGGATCGAAGAATGGAACTACGCGAAAGGGCTGCTGGGCGGCGTTCTTCAGGCCTTGCGCGAGCTTCCTCCCGGTAATCATCTTCGGCTTGTCGGGCTGATTGGTGTCGAGCAGGAAATCGATTTTGGGGAGCAGCGATTTCTTCAAACGGTCCGCAACTCGCCAATCCACGAAGTACGCGCGCTTATATTTCAACTGTGCGCGGTCGGTGAAATTGTTAAGGCCGAGATTCGTAATGGTGTTGGCGCGCTGGCGTTGCTGAATCTCCCAACGCGCCATATCGCAATAGACCAGCAGGCCCCAATGTTCTGCCAATAACGTCGCGCCGGTGCCAATCACGAGCACCAGACCAGATGCCTTCTGCAACTGCTTGCGCCGCTTCGTCAACTCCTGTTGGTCGAGAAATTCGGGGAGTTCGTAGTTGCTCATGAAGGCAAAGACGGGATCGTCGCCCAGTTCGCGTGCGCAAAGAGCCTGAATTGCGCTTTCGGGCAGATAACAATCCGCCGCTCGAAGTACGAGTTCCGGCTTCAGCGCGGAAACCAACTCCCTCTCGATATCTTTTTCGAAACAGCCCGGGTAACACTCAACACAAATCACGCTGCGTCCGGGTCGTACGCTCGCCTTCAGAGCCTGGACGATCGCCTGCCATCCGACCGCGCAACTGTTGCTTGACTCGGAGACACGGACTACCGGGTGCTTCTCATAATTAGAGATATATGACTTCGACATGTAGCCTCGGACTTATGTCCGTTCTAAAAATACGGCGGCAACAATTGTGTGTTGCCGCCGTGGTTGAGCATGCTGCGGGTTAGAAAATGATCTTCACGGCTAATTGCACCTGCCGTGAAGTTCCAGGTCCAATCTGGTTGCTGTTGGCGTCCGCCACCGTTTGGCTCACCTGGGCAAAGGTCGTGTTCAATCCGCTCGGATTTCCCACTTGAGGCGTACATGTGGCCGCTGTTGTCGCGGTCGCCGCAGTGACTCCACCTGCGCAAACCCCGGCGTTACCCGGCCCCTGGAAATTCGGGTGATTGAGAATGTTGAAGACATCTGCGCGGAATTCCAGCTTGATTTTCTCTGTGATTGCGAAATCCTTCATCAGGGAGAAGTCAATCTGCACGAACTTCGGACCTGCAAACGCATTCCGGCCCACGTTGCCGTCTTGTCCCACCGCACCAGTAAAGTCGGCTGGCACAGCGAACCCACTTAGGTTCAGCACGGAATTCGGATACGTCCAGTTGCCACTTGAATTCACTTGGACCTGCCCAGCGACCGAGTCGGGCCGCACTGGCACTCCGAAGAAGCCGGGCACGAGCGTGACGTTCACCGGCAATCCCGAGCGGGCCTGCAAGATGCTCGAAACCTGCCAGCCTCCCAGCGCATTCCGTACGAACCCATTTGAACCCTTCAGATCGGGCAGCGAATACACCAAGCTGCCGGTCAGATTGTGGCGAACGTCCCAGTCGCCACTTCCGTGGTCATAGTTAGGATTCATCGGGTTCGAGAATCCGCTGAACACGTTCACCATATCGTCAAGTTCATGCGACCACGTGTAGTTCACTTCGTAATTGAGCCGGCCGACGTTGTGGCGGACCTGCGCCTGCAGCGAGTTGTAGTTGGACGAGAGACAGTCACAGTCGTAGTTCTCGTTCGCAAAGCCGCTGTAGGGACGTCCCGCTTGCGTCAGGAAGTTCGCCGCGTTCACATTCACCGCCGCGAAGTCCACCCCCGCCTGCATATGCACGGCGTGGTTGCCGACATACTTGAGATCGAGCACCGTGTTCCGCGCAATCTCCTGCTGGATGCCAAATAACCAGTTCGTCGAAACCGGGTCTTTGGCATTCGTCGGGAAAGCGCTCACATTTGCCGTGCCGGCTGGAAGTGCCGGGTTTGTCATTGGGTATGCCAGCGCAAACTGGAACGCGTTCACGTTGTAACTCTGGTACGCCGGAATGTTTGAAATCAGGCCGAACCCAAACTGCATCGGCATGTAGAACAATCCGCCGTAACCGTGAATGACTGTCTTGCCCGTACCGAATGGATCGTACGAGAACCCGAGACGCGGTGCAAAGTCACCCTTCGGCGCGTTGTACGCGTCCTGACCTGCCGGCAAAAGCGACTGCGTGGCGATATCGAAATTCTGTTCGGTATTGTGACGCTCGTTCCAAACCGTGTTGTATTCGTAACGCACGCCAAGATTGATCGTCAGCTTTCGGCTCGCATGCCAATCGTCCTGCACGTAGAAGTCGATATTTTTGTTCTGCACGCCGACGAAGCCTGGGAACCCAATCTTCGCAAGCACGAACGGCTGATCGTTCCGGAAGGCGTAGAAGGGATCTTGGCCAAAAAAGGCTGAGCCGGCACCGAAGTCAAAGGTCTGCTGCGGTCGCAACCACTCGTTCAATTGGTTGGCGCGGAATTGAACGCCGAAATGCAGATTGTGCCGGCCCGCGGTTTTCGTCACATTATCGAATATCTCGAACGTGTTGAACGGAGTGATCTGGTTGAACTGGTTTGGCCCGGGCAAGGAACCCAGGTTGGTGAAGAAGCCGGCAAAACCCACAAGCGGCGTAGGTGTATCGGAATTCGTATTCGAGTAGAACCGGTTCAATGCCACGCTGAATTGGTTCAGCAATGTCGGGCTGAAGGTGTGGGTTTCGTCCATCTTACCCAGCTGCGTGCGCATCGCCTGCGGAGAAACTTGGCCTTGATTCAATCCGTAAGTGTAGTTTGTCAGCGAGTCGTTGATGTTGTAGCGGAAGAAGATCCGGTCTTTGTCGGTGATATTCCAGTCCAACTTGACCGATCCGGTATCTTCTCGCAGCTTGTCTGGGAGCGCCGCTGGGTCGTACACCAGCTCTGATCCGCCTGCTGGGTTGGCCGGGTCACCGAAGCCCGCGACTGCGCACGAAGCTGGAGCGGGAATACTGGTGCAGCCGGCTGGCAACGGCGCGAGCTGCGCATACACGGAATCCATGCGCGGATCATGCGGTAGAGAACGCATGTACGCGCTTGGCACCGAATAGAGTGCGTTGAAGTTTGTGATGTTCGTTCGGTCGCCTTCATAGTTCATGAAGAAGAACAGCTTGTTCTTGATAAGTGGGCCGCCGAAGTTCCCGCCAAACTGGTTCATGCGCAGCGGCGACTTCTCGCCAGTGTTGAAATAGTCCTTCGCATCGAGCGCGTCGTTGCGGAAGAACTCAAACAGAGTTCCGTGATACTGGTTCGTGCCCGACTTGGTGATGACGTTCATCTGCGGGCCGAGGGAGCGGCCGGACTCAGCCCCGAAACCGCTGTTGGTGAAATCGATTTCCTGAATGCTGTCAATACTGGCGCGAGTCACGCGGGCTAACTCCTGACCTTCGGTATCGAGGAAGCCGTTGATATCGCCGCGGGATGCGTTCTGGCCGTCCACGGTCACGTTCAAGCCAGTGAAGATGTTCTCCATGCCGTTGACGCTGCCCTGGAAGAAGCCGGTCGATCCAACCGAGCCCGGAGCTACTTCAAGAAAATCACTGACGTCGCGTCCGTTTATCGGCAGGTTTGCGATCTGCGTGGAGTTCAAGGTGGTGCCGGCTTCGGTCGACTCCGTGTTCACGCTGGTCGTGGTGCCGGTGACTTCCACATTCAGCTGGCCACCCGAAACGGAGAGCGCGAGGTTCGCTTGGACGACGGCACCCACATTCAAAATGATGGGTTTGGTCTTGGACTCGGCGAAACCGTTGGCAGTGGCGGTAACCACGTAGTTTCCGAAAGGCAACGCCGAACCAATAAAGAAGCCGGTGCTGTTGGTGGTGAGGACCTTGGTGTCGCCGGTGCCGGTGTTGGAGATGGTGACCTTGGCATTGGAAACAGCAGCGCCGGATGAATCGGTTACGGTGCCGTTGATGGTGCCGGTGTCGAATTGTGCGAGCAGCGGCAGAGCTCCGAAACACAGGACTGCCAAGATAAAGACCTGACGGAGAGCTCCCAAAGTGCGCTTCGTCGTGATAAATCGTGCGTTTTCTGTCATAACGCTTGTCCTCCCGCCTCCCTCAATGCTTTCCAAGGTGGCGTACGCATAGCAAACCAAAGAGAATCGTAATGCGGCTAGAACGCCCGAGTCAATCATTTTTTTGTTCGTTATAGCCTAAACGATCTTTCTTTTTTTCTTTTTAGGAGAAAACTGACGGATTTTGGCGAGATAGGTGCCATTCAGGGCTGCTTTTAAAAACGGCGGCGCAGGCGTGTGGGGGTCGAAACGCTGAGATGAGTTTTGGGCACCGCGGTCGAGCCAAAAATGGGATCGAGCGGCGGCGGCCCAGAACATCCCAGTCTCTTCCCCCTGCTGCCGGCAAAAACCTAACCCACTAACCCAATCATCACCCAGAACCGATTCACCCAGAACACCCGACAGCGCCCCGCCTGCTGCTTCGACCGCGAGAGACTGTAGCTCCCGGTACGGCAAGGGAGCGAAGGATGCGGAGTGGTGAGCGTGGACGGAGCCGCCAGCAAGGATGCGAGTTCGACCCGCGCGGGCGCGTGAGGAGTGTTTGGTCGCCCAAATGGCCCCAAGTTACGGAAATGCCGGAATCGGCCTCTGGGCTAATTCACTGATTTGGTGGGATTTAATGGTAGGCTTTAGAGGACGATTTTAGAACTTTCTATCTCGATCAGGTTTGAGCAGGGACCTGGATTGTCTTCGACGCGCATAAACTAACGGGGAACGTGCGGTCTGTTTCCATGTTTCTCGGTGATGGGGAGCACGGGAGTGCGTGCGGTGAATCGCGCGGGGCGGTTTGTAAGAACGACGTAGTTTCGTTCAGAGAGCAAGCAATAAACTAACGCGGAACGTCCGGTCTGGCCCCCATGTTTCTTGAAGAATGAAGGACGTAGAAAAATACGGGGTGCGTGCGGCCTGTCCCCGAATTTCCAAGCCTACAAAATCGGAGAAACCGAAGAGAGGCCTGCGGTATCGCGCTCCCAGGTCTCGAAAATCGCGAGACCCGGGGCGCCCAGATGTTCCTTAGTGCAGGCGGAAAGTCAAAAGCGCGTCTGAAGCCCAGACGCGGGGCACCCGGCCTCAAAG
>PLWX01000271.1 GCA_003151155.1 Acidobacteriaceae bacterium | reverse complement strand
CCGCTTCACATTTTGGCGAAGTACATCATCTGTGGATTGGCATATCGATGTTTCCTACATCAACGTTTGCGCGACGTTCTACTACCTGTGCAGCATCCTGGACGGCTACAGCCGTTTCCTGGTTCATTGGGATCTGCGGGAGCAGATGATGGAGGCCGATATTGAGATCATTCTGGAACGGGCCAAAGAGCGGTACCCGGATGTTAAACCGCGGATCATTTCCGATAACGGACCACAGTTTATCGCCAAGGACTTCATCCGCATTTCGGGCTTGACGCACGTCAGGACTTCACCGTATTACCCTCAATCGAACGGCAAAATCGAGCGTTGGCACAAATCACCCAAAGGGGAGTGCATCCGCCCTGGCACGCCGTTGTCGCTCGAAGATGCGCGGCGTCTGGTGGAGGGTTACGTAGAGCATTACAACAACGTCCGTCCGAACAGCGCCATCGGCTACATCACGTCGAAGGACACGGGCATCAGCAGGAGATTCAGGCCGAACGGGATCGGAAATTGGAGGCGGCGAGGGAACAGCGAAAGAATCGCCGCCAGCGGGCCGCGTGACGGATGAAACGGATTACTTCCGGTTGGCCGACCATCCAAAAGTTATCGCGTGGTGGCCTCGAACCGAAATGCCAAGGGCGGCCACTTCCAAGTGTAGGGTGTTACTCAGCCAAGCGGCTCTCTTGCTGGGCGGCGCGCGTCGAAAAACGCATTTCTTGTACAGTTTGATGCAACAATGGTGCCGGACCCAACATGCCAGTCGTGGAGCAGTTTCGAACGGGGGATAAGCTATGATCGCGAAACGGCGAAAACGTGGCGCTGTGGGATTAACGGTTTTGTTTCTTTTCACTTGGTATGGCATCTCACAGGCGCAAAACGAAGCAATGCCTAAGACCCAAGTCGTTCTCCTTGGAACGGGAACGCCCTTGCCTGACCCGGATCGCTCCGGACCTTCCACGGCCATCGTCGTGAACGGTAATGCGTACGTCATTGACTTTGGTACGGGAGTAGTTCGGCAGGCCGCGGCAGCTCGCAAGAGAGGCGTAGAGGCGCTGGAGCCAGTCAATCTCAAGATCGGTTTCCTCACGCATTTGCACTCAGATCACACGATTGGCTTCCCGGACATTATCTTTACGCCGTGGGTCATGGGGAGAAAAGCGCCCCTTGAAGTTTATGGGCCTCCAGGAACCCGCGACATGGCGGAGCATATCCTGAAGGCGTACGAGGCTGACATTCAGATCAGGACTGGGGACCTCGAACATGCCAACACCACCGGATACAAAGTAAACGTGCACGAGATTCAGCCGGGCGTCGTTTACAGGGACCCAAACGTGACGGTCACGGCCTTTGCCGTACATCACGGCAAGTGGCCTCATGCTTACGGTTATCGGTTCGAAACCCGGGACCGGACCATCGTGATCTCAGGTGATGCCAGTCCCGACGCAGCAATCTTGAATAACTGTCACGGATGCGACGTCCTGATTCACGAGGTTTATACGCAAGCGTCGTTCGACTTGGTTTCTCCGGAATGGAAACAATATAGGCTGGCCTACCACACCTCATCGAAAGAGCTTGCCGAGATCGCTACCAAAGCAAAGCCAGGCTTGTTGATCCTCTACCATCGAGCCAATCCAGGCTGTGATCAGGCGCGCACCAAAAAATGCCGCGAGGCAGGAAGCGAAGAGCAATTGCTAAAAGAAGTCCGTCAAGCGTACAGCGGCAAGGTTGTCGCCGGACACGATCTGGAAATTTACTGATGCAAAAGTAGTCTGGTCATCGCTCGGAACAGGATGGCTCTGAATTCGACGCCGGTTTGGCCGAGTCGGCTAACCGGAGATGTGGTCCGCTGGTATCGACATTTAGAATTGGGCGATGGTGATCTTTGCTCCGTTCTCGTCGCAGTGGCCAGCATCACGCTCAGCGCGTTGAAGTCGATCCTCAACTGGTCGTGCCTATGTCATCTCCACCGAAAAAGGTAATCCGGAAACTGAAACCCTTCGCTGCGAATACCATCGAGCAAATCGTAACGGGAAGCACATCGTCCGTAGGTTGGATCTTGTTTCATTCGCTCCGTCTCTTGCTTCCAGAATTCGACGAGGCCATGGTAGTGCGAAGTCTCTCGTCTTTTAATCCAGTCGAGCGCCTGTGAGATCGAATCGGCTTGATCGTCGTACTTGCTCTTAGGAAACGCCTGCAACTCGTCGATCAGTTCGCTTAGCCAAGGCGCTTTTTCGGGCAGATGGGCAAAGCCGTTCTCGATTATGCCGCACGCGGAGTCCATTCGCATGATCTTATCGAATTTCGGTTCATATCGAGTTACGCCATAGACACCTTCATGTAGCAACTCCTGAATCAACTGGGTTCCAGAAGCCTTGTCTTCGATCAAGATGTAATTTGCATCGAACATCCTCGCTTGCTCGAGGGCAGCACGTTTCAGTTCAGGATAATTGAGGCGCTTGCGCAATACGTGCAACAAGTAGACTTGTTTTTCGATGACACCCCACGTGGTACACACGCTAAAGTCGCTTAACTCAGTTGCTTTGTTGGCCGTGTCCCAGCTCTGGATGATCATCTCGAATTTCTCGGGACGATTTGCTTCGGCGTATCGCTTGAACCAATCCTGCTCAGAGAACGCCTCGACGACCTGCTGTGCCGCCCATTCGGCGGTCTCAATCTTGATCATTCCACCGCGCTACGGACGGCCCCGACGAAGGTCGCGGCGCCACGCAAAGCAGGGAAGACCATCGATTCGCGGGCGGTGCTGCCCTTCACCAATGCGACCGGCAACAAGGAACTGGATTACCTCAGCGAGGTGGTCGCCGAAGGGGTGCTCGACGGGCTTTCGCATTTGCCCAAACTGCGGGTGGTGCCGCGCAGCAAGGCTTTCCGTCACCGCGACCGTGCGGATGATCTGATCCGAGATCGTGACTCGATCTATGGGCGCGCTTTTCGCTCTCGCGTCGAAATACTCGGACTATCCGAAGTGATCACCGCGCCGCGCAGTCCATGGCAGAATGCTTTCGTCGAAAGACTGATTAGTTCGATTCGGCGGGAATGTTTGAACCACGTGATTGTCCTGAGTGAGCGGCACCTCCGGCATCTCCTGAAGAAATATCTGACGTACTACCACCAGTCGCGGACGCACCTGGCGCTGGTCAAGGATGCACCCGAGCCGCGGGCAATCATGCGACGAGGTGCAATCATTGTGATTCCGCAGGTGGGCGGTTTGCACCATCGGTACGAGCGCCGTGCCGCGTGAGCGCGGAAATCAGATATGACGCTGAACCGATCAGCCATCGTCATCACGCCACAGCAGCCCTTCCTGGATTGGCTGCACGCAACCGATCCGACCAGCATTGAACTTACGTTGTTGGACATGACTCGGGACCCGGCGGTCTACCTAATCCCGGAATGCGATAGCGACGAAGACGTACTCGAAATCTTGCGCAATTTATGCGAACATCTTCGAAGAGCAGCTGGCGGCTTGGTATACAGAGACATCAGTCTGGCCGCGAGATCGGAGCCTCGACGTGTTCCGCCGCTGGTTCGATTTTTCGCACCACTCGATGCTCATTGATCTTTGCGATGAATCGCTGATCTACGAATCTGACTGACGAGGCTGCGGCCCAATGTCAGCCGCTGAATGGACGATCTGATTTTGGCGAACCACAAGTTCCGAAAAAGTCACGCATCGCGCAAAAGAAGGCGACGAAAGCTCGCAAGGTGGCATGACTTCAAGGTCGGTCTCGCAGGCGCCAATTGGCGCGCCGCCTTTCAAGCGGACCTCGTCGCCGTTGTCGTCGCTGAGCGTGGTCTCAATACAGATTTCCACATACCACTGATCCGCCACTTCGACGGCAGTCTGCGGTTTTTAGGGTCCGCTAGACATCGCCATCGCAAGGGACCGCTGATCATGAAAAGATGGCCAATCGGTGATGGCCGCGCCCTCGCGTCTTATGACGCCAGCCGGACATCAAACTCAATTCTGACTTCGTCTTTGGCTCGGATGCCTGCTTTTCCGGGAGGCTCGATCCCGAAGTCGGTCTGCTTCACGGTAGCCTCTCCGGTGTAGCGACCATCCTTCAGCGTAACTTGCACCGTGATCGGCCGCGTCTGCCCGCGCAGTGTCAGATTTCCGTGGAGCGCCCACCGGCCCTCGCCGACAGATTCCGCGCCTGTGGACTTGAACATGATCTCCTGATGACCCTCGCTATCGAGCACTTCCGGCCCCAGCATCGTCTTCTGCACTTCGGCGCGATCCTTATCGGAATCGTCTTTGTCGATCACGCGCAGCTCCCGTGCATTCACATGTATTTCGACCGCAGGATGCGAGCCGGTATCCGCCGTACCACTGTGAATCGGCGCGCGCACTTCGTGCTCGTGCCCCAGTCCTGAAAATGCGCCTGTTTTGCCCACGTGGATCGTTAAGGTAGACTTCTGCGTGTCGATGTTATGTTGTTGGGCGCTCACGCCCAGCACGCACACCAAGCTTGCCGCCGCTAGGAACAGGGTCTTCATCGCGATACTCTCAACTCGAATTTTCGTTCTAGGCCCCAAACAGTGGTTCTGGTCGAGTCATCAAGCGATCCGTGACTGTCCATAAACTCGTCCTGGGGATCTTCAAGCGAGACCAGTCTAACCAGGTGCAATCGTTGCTTGTGTCATCGAGTTGTAAAAGAATTTGTTCAGGGGTTGCGCACGAGCACTCTGGTGGCCGACGGTGTGGCACATTTTCTGGTGTGCCGGACTGCTGCTGGTTAAAAGTGCATTGGGCGAAGCGTGTCCTAAAAAGCCCTGCCGAGCCCTGCTACCGCGGGGTTGATCTTTGTGTCCGATACTTGGCGTAGAAGACCGGTCCGCATCCGCAGGGACCACCGATGCGTTTACCCGGCGCATGAAGTCCGGCCCCATGAAAGCCTGAGCGGTCAAAACCACCTCAGCCCAGCACCTCGGGCTTGTGTGCCGTTCCGTCAAAGTGGCTGCTGGTTTTGTAGAGCTCGAACTTGCCTTCCTGGGCCGCTGGCTTGGTGCGCTCCAGCAAACTCGCAACCTCGGTGGAAGACAGAGGCTTGAAGGT
>PLWX01000191.1 GCA_003151155.1 Acidobacteriaceae bacterium | reverse complement strand
AGCACGCCGAGCAAGAGGGAATCAAATTCGAGTTTCTCGGTGCTCCCGTCGCGCTCTTCGGAGACAAAGACGGTTGGCTGAACGAAATGGAATGCCTGCGGATGGAACTCGGCGAGCCCGATTCCAGCGGCCGTCCCGCGCCAGTTCCGATTCCTGGATCAAACTATCGCATCCCGGTCGATACCGTAATTGCTGCTGTCGGCCAAGCACCGAACCCAACTTTGCAGCGCACCACGCCGCAGTTGATTAGCAACAAGGGCAAGATCGTCGTGAACGTCGATCGCGAAACCAGCATGCAAAAGGTTTTCGCCGGTGGCGATGTCGTCCGCGGCGGATCGACGGTGATCCTCGCCATGAGCGACGGACTTGCCGCTGCTGATGCCATTGATCGCGCACTCAAATCGCAAAAAGAAGAAGCCGTAGGAGCGCAAGCATGAACAAGATCGTTCGCAAACAACAGCTGACGCCCGAAACGGCTCTCTTCGAAGTAGAAGCCCCGCGCATCGCGAAACGCTGGAAGCCCGGCCAGTTCATCATCGTCCGGCCTACGTCTGGCAGCGAACGCATTCCGCTGACGATCGTGGATGGCAGCCAGGAGCGTGGCACTATCACGATGGTCGTGCAGCGCATCGGCAAAACTTCCGCAGTCACCGTCGAAACTCCCGGCGATGGCGCCTTCGCCGACGTCGTCGGCCCTCTCGGAGAGCCGGCACACATCACAAGAGTGGGTCGCGTAACCTTGATGGCTGGTGGTGTGGGCGTGGCTGAAGTTCTGCCCGTCGCGAAGGCATTCAAACTGGCAGGGAATTACACCACCGTTCTCGCAGGCGCCCGCAATGACGGTCTTCGCATTCTTCGCGAAGAACTGATTGCGGTTGCCGACGAAGTGATCTGGGCGACCGACGATGGCAGCTTCGGATTTTCAGGCAACGTCGTACAGTTGCTCGAGGCGACCATCAAATGCAGCGGTGTGAAACCCGACCTTTCGCACGTGATCGGACCAATCCCGATGATGCGGGCAGCCGCGGCTGCCACCAAGGCGCTCGGCATCAAGACTTACGCCAGCGTAAACCCTGTGATGATCGATGGAACCGGCATGTGCGGTGGCTGCCGCGTCACGGTAGGCGGTAAAGTTCGCTTCGCCTGCGTGGAAGGCCCGGAGTTCGATGCTCATGAAGTCGATTTTGATGAACTGACGCGCCGGACCCGCGCCTATAAGAAGCAGGAGACAGCAGCCTACGAAGCGCACAAATGCGCACTCGGCTTGCACGCCTAAAACATTTTCCCTTGCATGTTGTGTCTATGGCGGCCCAGAAATGGACCGCCATTTCTTGCTTACGCTCGCGTCTTGATGCTCTGCAATCTTTTGCACGCCTCTTCTAGCTCGTCCATCTTCTTCGCGAAGCAAAACCGCAGCAGCATCTCGCCACCGGTCTTCATAAAAGCCTCGCCCGGGACTGTCGCAACGCCCGCGGTGTGCAACAAGTGCATGGCACGTTCCTTGCTGTCTTTGCCGGGAAGGGAAGATGCATCGGCCAGTACGTAGTACGACCCCTGCGGCTCAAACGGCGTCAAGCACACTTCGCGCAACGCGTCGCACAGCAACTTTCGCTTGCGCTCGTACTCCGCGTTCAGATCTTCATAGAAATCGTCGCCGAGTTCATCGAGTCCATACATCACCCCATATTGCAGCGGCGATGGTCCACAGATATACGCGAGATCGCTGAAGTACTTGATCGCTGCCGACCACTTCGGCGATGCCACGGCATATCCCAGCCGCCATCCCGTTACGCTGAACGTCTTCGAGAATCCGGAGATCGTGATTGTCCTCTCGCGCAGTTCCGGCAACTTAGCCGGACTGATGTGCTCCCGGCCGTCGTAGTGGAAATACTCGTAAATCTCGTCGGTGATAACGAACAAATCATGCGCAACCGCCAGCTCTGCAATCCACTCCAGCTCCTCGCGCGAGAACATTTTCCCGGATGGATTTCCCGGCGTGTTCACTACGACCGCCTTGGTCTTCGGCGTGATCGCCTGCTCCAGTTCTGCTTTGGTGAAGCTCCACGCAGGCGGCTTCAGCGAAACAAATCGCGGCACCGCATCCAGCATTTCCAACGTGTGCACGTGGTATCCGTAATACGGCTGAAAAATCACCACCTCATCACCCGCCTGGAAGAGCGATAAGCAAGTCGAAAGGAACGCGCCCGTCGATCCGCCGGTCACGACCACTTCGGTCTCGGGATCGCACTCGATTCCGTTGTAGCGCTTCACCTTCTTCGCGATCGCCTGGCGCAGTCCGGCAATCCCATCCAACCGGGTGTACTGGTTCTGCCCGTTCTCGATTGCTTCGTGTGCGCCCTGCCGCACGGGTGGCGGCACCTCGGTATCGCAAATTCCTTGTGCGAGATTGATGCCCTTCACGCGCTCGCACTCCACCGACATCACGCGGATCTCCGATTGTGCGATCCCCGACGTTCTTCGACCTAAATTTGGCACGTTTTCCCCTCGATCCCGATCATTCTCTCACTAGTTTCCGAGTGATTCGTTGTCACAGCCCTCTGTAACACGAATCCTTGAAAAAGATTTACTATGTCAATAAGGAAAATTAGAAGGAAACGCTTCGGATGAATCCAGACGGCATTGATGTACTCTCCCTCGAAGTTCTAGAAAATCGCGAGTGGCTCGAATCGCTCGAATACGTGCTGCAAACCGGCGGCGCCGAGCGCGTCGGACGCCTGATTCAGCAGCTCCAGTTACAGTGTGAGCGCGCCGGCGTCAAATTGCCTTTCACCGCAACCACTCCCTACGAAAATACGATTCCCGCCGACCGTCAGCCGCCCTTTCCCGGAAGCCAGGAGATGGAGCGCCGCATCAAGAGC
>PLWX01000133.1 GCA_003151155.1 Acidobacteriaceae bacterium | reverse complement strand
AGTCAGCAACAGGAACGTTCTTCGACAGTGGCAGCACGCAATTGAACACCAGCGGTAAAGAACTCCTGGTGATGCTCGCGTCTGAAATGCAGAAGCTTCCCAATACCATTTCCATTGAAGGCCATACCGATTCCAAACCATTCGCAGGAATGGGCAATTACAGTAACTGGGAACTTTCGACGGACCGGGCCAACGCAGCACGAAGACTGATGCAGGAAAATGGCATACGACGTGACCAGGTCTCGCAGGTGCGCGGCTTCGCCGATCAGAACTTGCGAAAGAAGGATGATTCCGAAGATCCGTCAAACCGGCGGATCACCATCCTGGTGCAGTATCTTCCAAAGCCGGATTCAGAGAGCGAGCCCACAGTACCGGAGCGGTCCTCGGAAGCGGGCCACCCCAAGTAATCAGCGCTTAGTGTGACATTGACAGCGCAGTCTCGCACACCTACGATTCCGGCACCATGAACTCGCAAACTCTTTGTGGCGTTCGGCGCTTGGCGGCATTCTCCGCACTCCTACTGCTTTTTTCCTTCCCATCGAACGCTGGCACGCCGAACGTGGCTCCGGCGGACCCGAAGCGGTATCTCTCCGACATTAAGGCACTCACCGCTCCCGCAATGGAAGGCCGTGGCGCTGGGACCAAAGGCATCGTGCGCGCCGCGAAGATGCTGGAAGAACGCTATAAGCGGTTGGGTTTGGAACCCGCGGGGACCAACGGATTTTTTCAACCATTCACCGTCACCACCGGGGCTGCACTTAAGTCGGATAACTTCGTGTCGGTGAAGGGTCCTGGTGGTAAAGCCGAGCTACGACTGCACGAGGATTTTGTTCCGTTCAGCTTTTCGTCGTCGGGAGCTGCAGCCGGAGACATGATTTTCGTAGGCTACGGCGCGACTGCTCCCGAATTCGCTTATGACGACTACGCGGGCATCGACGCGAAGGACAAGATCGTCGTGATGTTGCGCTATGAGCCGGAAAGCTTTGCGGAAAAGAGTGGACGCAACGGATTGACGCAACACTCTCAGCTGATCACGAAGGCCATTAACGCGCGCAATCACGGCGCAAAGGCCGTGATACTGGTCAACGGAAAGTTAGGAGACGGGGAAGAAGATCTGCTCCCGCGATTCGGCAGCATCAGCGGTCCGCAAGATGTTGGCGTACTGCTGGTGCAGGTGAAAAACTCGATCGCGGATGGGTGGTTCAAGGGTGCCGGCAAATCCCTGACAGACGCGCAAATGCAAATTGCACATTCCGGCAAACCGAACTCTTTTGCTCTACCGCCTGATCTCCAGGCTGAGGTGAAAGTCGACATCGAAGCCACTCACGCCACGGTCAATAACGTCCTCGCCTATCTTCCTGGCAAAAGCGACGAATACGTCATTCTTGGCGCACATTACGATCACCTCGGGCGCGGAGATTCGAACTCTCTGGCACCCTCACAAATCGGCAAAATTCATCCCGGCGCCGATGACAACGGATCGGGGACGGCCGGGGTACTGGAACTGGCGCGCGTACTGGCGCCGCTTAAGGGACAATTGCCGCGCGGCATATTGTTTATGTCGTTTGCGGGAGAAGAGCTTGGACTGCTGGGATCGGCAGAGTGGGTGAAGCACCCGACGCATCCCTTGGACAAAGCAGTTGCCATGCTCAACATGGACATGATCGGGCGGGTGAAAGATGACAAGGTCTACATCGGAGGCGTCGGTACGGGATCGACCTTCAAGGCACTTCTGGAAGAAGACGAAAAGCAATCCGGCTTCAAGATTGAATACTCCGCTGGCGGGTACTCGGCCAGTGATCACACTTCGTTCGTCGCCCAGAAGATTCCGGTCCTTTTCTTTTTCTCCGGCCTGCACTCGGATTATCACAAGCCTTCCGATACGTGGGACAAGATCAATGCTCCGACAGCGGCACGCCTGCTGAACCTTGTCGATGAAGTGGCTCTGCAAATCGACACCGCTAACGATCGACCAAACTTCATTACGGTTGTCGAAGATAAGCCAGCGGGTAGCGGTGGCAGCGGTTACGGTCCATATTTCGGATCGATTCCGGATTTCGCCCAAGTCGAGACGGGAGTGCGCTTCTCGGACGTGCGCCCGGGATCGCCGGCAGCGAAGGCGGGACTGAAGGCCGGCGATATCCTTGTCCAATTCGGCGACAAGCCGATCAAAAACCTGTATGACTTTACTGATGCGCTGCGCCGCAGTAAGGTCGGGGACATTGTCGAAGTGAAAGTACTTCGCGATGGGCAAACGGTGTCCGCGAACGTAAAACTCGAGCAGAGGAAGTAAGAGATTTTGATGACAATAAATTCGATTCTGCGCGGAGTACTATGCACCTGGTTTGTAGCCTCGACCTGCCTCGCCGCCGTCGCACAACAGCCCACGAATTCGCTGACTGCGGAAGAAGTGCGTCACCTGAAGAACGTGCGCCAACTCACGTTCGGCGGCCAAAACGCAGAGGCCTACTTCTCGGCTGACGACAAGAACCTCATCTTCCAGCATCAGGGCGATGGAGTCGCCTGCGACCAGATCTACACCATGCCAGTCGATACCCAGGACGGAAAGCCCGCTGTGCCGAAGCTGGTGAGCACGGGAAAGGGACGCACAACGTGCAGCTACTTCTTTCCCTCTGGCGACCGCATCCTCTTCTCCTCCACCCATGCCGCCAGCGCGGGGTGTCCGCCGAAGCCCGATTACTCCAAGGGATATGTTTGGCCGATTTACGACACGTACCAGATCTACACGGCGAAGCCTGATGGCGCGGACCTGAAGGCACTCGGCACTGGCAAAGGCTACAACGCGGAATCCACGATTACGCGGGACGGCAAACATATCGTATTCACTTCGACGCGCGACGGCGACCTGGATATTTACACGATGAATGCCGATGGCAGCGATGTAAAGCAGCTGACTCATGAACTTGGCTACGACGGAGGACCCTTCTGGTCCTACGATGGCAAAAAGATTGCCTATCGCGCCGAGCATCCCAAGACGCCGCAAGAGATTGCCGACTACAAAGACCTGCTCGTGAAGGGTCTCATTCGTCCCGGCAACCTTGAAATCTGGGTGATGAATGCGGACGGCAGCAACAAACACCAAGTCACACATAACGGCGCCGCAAACTTCGGCCCGTACTGGCTGCCTGACGGTAAGCGCATCATATTCGCATCTAACCAGGCGGACCCGAAGAACGGCAGAGACTTCGACCTGTACATCATCCATGAAGACGGCACCGGCCAGGAACGCATCACGTTCCATCCGGACTTCGATGGGTTCCCGATGTTCACGTCGGACGGTAAGCGCCTTGTGTGGGCGTCCAATCGTAATGGGAAGGTCCCACACGAGACCAACATATTCATTGCAGATTGGGTTGAGTAAGAGCTAAGGAAACGTCAGGTGGGTGAGTTCTCGCACGAGCTGAGCAGTGAAGCGGGATCCATCGCGTTGCGAAGCGGCACAACTTGCTCGCGTAGCGCGCGGATCAAATCTTCTACTCTTTCGCGATCGCGGTCTTCAAGGTGCGCCAATTCTGCCCAGGAGGAGATGTTTTCTACGGAGCGAAAAAGCTTCTCGAAATTGGGAACATCTCTCGCACCATCGTGAACGGACGGGAGTGAGGTCGCAAACGTACGGTGCAAATAGCGACGCAGGACGTCGGCTTGTTCGTCCGACGCAAAGCACAGTTGCAGGCCCATCCCCATGCTTGGGAACGAAGTCCGCACCACCGCCTCCACGATCAGGTGTTCCGGCTCAAGAAATAGTGTCAGTTGAAGACCCGTGCCTACATCCAGCGGTATGCGCGAATCGATGTAGCAGCCGCCTTCACTGATGTCGGTGCAACGACACCAAAGCTTCACCTCGGAACCTGCACTCTGGATTTGGACGCCGATCTCACAAGCATGGCGCGGGCTGCGACGGCGTTCTTGCAGCGGATGAGTCTCGGCAACGACAGCGCGAGCGGGAATTGTGCCCTGCCGGATGGGTTCACTCCTCCAAAAACCGGCGGCCATCTCGTCGCCCTCGATTCCAAGCTATCCTGCAGTGCCATCGGTTTTGGCGCCGATCCACTGCACCCGAAATTTTCCTTTCGACGCGCCCGACTGCACTCCAATCACATCTCCTACGCTGAGGGCGACCGCAACGTTCCCCAGTACGGCTCCGCTCCCAGAGGCGCTCAAAAGGTGAGCCCGAACATGAAAGGCCTTGCCGCGAGTATCCAACCCATAGAGGCGAACGTGGATATCCGCAAGCGTTGCTACTGGTTTTGGCAGTCGTCCCGATCCCATACGCGAGAATTTCCGTGAAAGATACGCGGCGAGGTCCCTGTGCTTTCAGCGGTCAAGGGTAAACGCGCACTTACCTCTACGTTTGCCATCGGTTACGAAGATGAGGCCGATAAACTTCCGTTGGTGAGATCTTGATGCGAATGCAAAATCCGGGACCAAATCGGCAGATAGTTCAAAATGGAACACGCCGTGCGAAACGACTGACGAATGTGGAGCGCATTAAAAAATCAGGTTTTAGGGACGACCATTTACACTGGACAGCATCTTTCCTAGGAACGAATCTCGAACAGGGCGGCGCGGCATTCTCTTGAACACTGAAATCGCACAGGGCACTCAGCCACGTTCGCATCTCCAGGGGTTGCGCGCGGTCGCGGTACTTGAGATTGCGAAGGGGGTGGCCGCGATCATATTTAGCATCTGGCTGCTAACGTTTCGCGAAAAAGATCTCGGCGATATGATGGCCAATCTGCTCGACCGCCTGCATATTGATCCCGCCCACGACTTTGCGGTCAAACTTGTCAGCATGGCCGACCGGATTACCCCGCAAAAAGTCGAGATTGCCGCCGCCATCGCGGTTCTCTACGCGCTCATTCGATTCACTGAAGGTTATGGCTTGTGGAATGCCCGGACGTGGGCAGAGTACTTCGCACTCATTTCGGGCGCGGCGTACCTGCCGTGGGAGGTTTGGGAATTTCTCCGGCGCCCTAACTGGTTCCACGCCACGCTAATTCTGATCAACATCGCCGTCGTACTGTACATCGCGTACGTGCGGTTCGCCGTGCATCGCGAACATTTGCAGCATCCGACACCCCGGGCCGGCTAGCCTTTGCCATCCAACACTTCACGAAGACGAGCGTAGCCCGCACGGCTGACGGGCAGCTTCGTTCCATCCTGCAAAATGGCTACCCGGCTGTCCTTCCCATACGGTTCTACCTTGGCAACACGTTCCAGATTCACGATGTAGGAACGATGGATACGCAGAAATTGTTTAGGATCCAGCGTGCTCTCAATGCTTGAGATCGTCTGNNCGTGCGAGCGCTGCCTCGAAACGATCCGCCCCATACGGCTTCAGCATGTAGTCGATGGCATGCACCTCGAAAGCCCGCAAGGCGTATTGGTCGTATGCGGTCGCAAAGATAATCGCCATGTCATTGCCAATCAGTTCAAGAACTTCGAAACCATCCAGCTTCGGCATCTGGATATCGAGAAACAGGATGTCGGGTTTGCGTTCGGTGACTGCCTTGACGGCTTCAAACCCGTTCGCGCATTCTGCCGCAATCTCGATCTCAGGATGCCGCGAGAGCATCTCTCGTAGCACCGCGCGCGCCAGTTCTTCGTCATCCACCAGCACCGCTGTCCATTTCTTCTCAGCGTTCATGCGCTCACCATGGCTTCCGCGGGAATCTCGAGCGTGACTTCGAAGCATTCCTCGGATTTATTGACTTTGAATTGTGCGCGTTTACCATAACGCGCTTCCATTCTCTGTTGCACATTCACCAGGCCAACCCCACTACGACGTCGCGGGGGAGTGTCAGGATCGTAGTTGTT
The DNA here is from genome assembly GCA_003151155.1 of Acidobacteriaceae bacterium. Classification (GTDB taxonomy): domain Bacteria; phylum Acidobacteriota; class Terriglobia; order Terriglobales; family Acidobacteriaceae; genus Korobacter. The sequence goes on along the minus strand of PLWX01000133.1, from coordinate 8,275 downwards.
CGAGACGGCGATGTGCAGCCGCTCTCCAGCTTCGTTCTGTACGATCAGCTTGATCCAGCCGCCTTCTGGCAGGTTCGCGATGCCGTGATTGACCGCATTCTCGATCAGCGGTTGCAACAACAAGGGCGGCACAGTGTATGCGAGTGTCGCTTGATCGATGTCTTCCTCCATCCGCAACCTGGCGCCGAAACGAATCTGCTCGACCGCCAGATATTTGCGCAGCAGCACAAGTTCCTCTTCGAGAGGGATGACCGTCTTCTCGCCCATGCCAAGCGTGAGGCGGAGAAAATCCGCGAGGGCGACGCACATTTCTCTGGCGCGCGAAGCATCGATCGAGGTCAGTGCGCTGATGGAGTGCAAGCTGTTAAACAGGAAATGTGGATTGATCTGCGTCTTAAGCGCACGAAGCTCAGCATCTCGCGCCAACACTCTGGCTGCGCTCAACCGCTTCTCTGCTGCCTGCGATTGCTGTAGCGCGAGCAACACGTAGTGCAACCCGACTGAAAGCAGGTAGAGCATTACACCGGTGCCGAACAACAGCGAGGCGTTGCGGCTCACGTGTTCCGGCGCCTGCGCAAACGACGAAGAGGTCGCGAGGAGTCGCGCGAGTCCGCGAGCGATCAACACCCACAAGGAACTCATGATGCCTGCTGCCAGGAGATTGGTGGAGATTAGCCTGAGGAAACCGGAGGACTCGATGGGCGTGGCTTTGCAGGTGTACCAGGCGGAAAGACAATCGAACGCGTAGAGGATGCAGAGAATGGGAACCAGCACCTCTGCCTCGTAGCGCGTCATGCCTCCAAAGGCGGTTAACAGGTAATAGAGGAGCGCGGCAAACGGCAACCACGCAAGCAGGTAGAGTCCGAGACGGCGGAATTGGCCAAGGATCGGATGCATCGAAGTTTAGTTCTTGACTTCCACGCCGCCAAAGATCGCAGCGCCGCGAACGATCAAGGTTTTCGTCCCTTGTCCGGTGACCGGATTGTGCTGGGTAGAATCTTCATAGCCGCCGAAGATGCCGGAGCCCTCCACCACAACGTTCCATGCGATCGGCACGCGGATTTCACCGCCGCCGAAAACAGCGGTCGCTTCCAGTACGGCTTGATCGCCTTCCATTTCGGACTGGGTGAAATCGAGTTGGAATCCTCCGAAGCAAGCGAAAGCGCTGCCACCACGAAAATTCTTGTCGCGGATTTTGCGGTCGGTACCCCCGAAGATATTTACAGAATTCAGGCTACCGCCCGGCTCAAGCGAATCGTATTGTCCCGATTTTCGCGTCCAATAAGATTGGAAAAGTAACGAGAGCCCACCGCCGATGACGAATAGCGGCCAAATCTGATCGATGCCGTAGCGGAAGTGACCGAAATAATGCGCAAGAAGCAAGCAGCCGATCAGCATCATCATGCCGCCCCACACCCGCTGACTGGGGGCAGTGGCCTCAAACAATTTGCTCAACCCTACAACGACGAAGAACAGCGGCCAGAAGCGCCAGATCGCCTGGAAATGGAAGATGCCGAGTTGCGATAAAAGCAGCAGCGTCCCGATGATGACGATGCTCGCACCAGTGATCATCCCGCCTTGCGGCCCTCGTCGCCCGCAACTAGTCATTGTCGCTCTCCGCTCCGTACATAGCGATCGTTGTGCATGTCGCGCGGTTCCTTGCTATCGAGCAGCCACAGGATGCCACTGCCAATCAACAGGAACGGCCAGAGATGAGCAAACAGTGGCGGTAAGGCTACGCTCCACTTCAAAACCAGCAAATCCAGTCGAACCAGTAAGGCGACCACGCCTATTATGACGATAGCTGCTCCGACCAGCATGTCCAAGGTCCACAGTTGATAACCGTTGCGCCTCATGGCCACTCCTTCGTGAAACTGACCACAAAGTACGCCGTTGTACGCGGGAGCGTGCCGGTTATTCGGCAAACGGAGTGCCACCACCGGCAAGTAGCGGCTGGTTCGGAAGGAATAAGGAATAGTGGGAAAAAAGCGACTATGGTAGGAGAGCGCTGCCCGAGGGGATGATGCTCTCGTCCGCGGGATCGGCCGAGGGTGAGCTGGTTTTCAGTTCGCGCGCAAGGATCTTCCAGTTCAGCACACTGCGAGCATCTTCGAGCCGCTGCCAATCGGCCTGGAATTCGGGCAAGTTCTCGCGGTTCTTGGAGGTGTTCGCTAGTTCCGCGCGAACTCTTGCCAGTAGCAAGGCGTAAGCAATCTCACCGTCGGAACCCGGCGCATTGACGTTGCTTGCGCTCACGCCCACCCGGCGAAAGCTGTCGCCTTCTCGATAATCGATCCAGATGGCCCCATCGCGATCGAGCGCTACGTGTCCGTAAGTATCCATGACGTTCGCAAGGTCTTTCGCGCTGCTGCTATCGAACATCAAGCCGCGACTGGTTGCCTCTTCGCGAAATTCACTAAGCGCCTCGGAATATCTTTGCCACTGCTGCTGGGTGCCAAGTTGCGCTGCTCGATCCTGCCGGCTCAACAACTTTAAATCCTTGGCAAACGAGAAATCTCCATCGGCGCGAGCCTGCTTTTCCTCGATCAACTCCGCGGATACATCCTCGTTCGGGCGACGCCGCATTTCGCGCTCCGGGTTAAATCGTCCGGTTGCCAAATAGCTGCCCGTGAAGAACAGTAATTCGTTGCTTCGCAGCAACATGGGGAAGAACCATTTCTTTGAAGTGAATGCCACCTCGGTTGCCTTGCGCGCGTCGCTGCTGTGCCGGTAACTGCCGGGAATCTGGGTGAACCGGACCACGCGGAAGTTCAGCTCAGGACGCTTCACGGCGTAATGAGTAAACGATTTCGAAATCGCCTTGGGACTGGTCATCCAGAAATCGTTGATGTGATCGGGACGGGCAGCGCCGGGAAAATAGGCATTGATCACGAAGCGGGCGAAATCCGCGCAATTGCGGGTGATGCCGTTGTAGTGGTCGATGTTCGGCACCGAGTTGAATTTTGCGATAAAGGCTTCGTCCTGCTCGACGCTGGTGGTGACCTCGAACATGTAGACATCGCGTACGAAATTTGCTGCCACGGTATCGCGCCAGTTCGCCTTGCCCTCAGTGCAAGGTCCGGGGAGACAAATCTCTTGCAGCCGTTCCTGCCGGTAGCGCTCTTGTAACGCGGCGCGCAGCTCGGGGGATGCATAGATCGGCCGATTGTTGGGATCCTCGACGCCGTAAAGATAGACGCTGAGCGGCACGATGTTCCACTCGTAGGGCTTGTCTTCGCTGAAATCAATGTAATTGTTAAGGACGGAACCCTGCTCGCCGGGGCGGCAAAGCCTCATTCGGACTGGCCCGTCAGGGCAGATGCGAGATAAGTACACCGCTGAGTGTCCGGCGCTGGTCCATCGCGACATGCCCTGCCCGGTCGATTCCCCGAGCAGCAGGCCGACATCTGCATGCGCGAGGCAGCTGAAAAATATGGCCAGGCCCAGACTCTTGAATAATCGCCACATCGCCGTACGCGTACTCACCCTTAAGAAATGCGACTCAGCGTGGAATCGCTCACTTTAAATTACTTGTTTTTCTTTTAGATGCGTCCAGCAGCACTGCTCGCTGTCTTGGATTCAGATACAAACCCGGCTAAGCAAGCAAAGTTGTGCAAATTGTCCCCAAATCTGCCCCAAATCGAGTGCAACGCTCTGTCGACGCCTAAGCACGACGACTGCGAGAGGCAACTTTCATGCCGTCAACGGTACTTTAGTGCCGCAGAGTAGAAAGTTCGGACGGGAACCCTGTAGACATTCAAACGTATTGCGTTCGGCGGGACTGCATGATTCAATTGCGGGCGCAAAAGTTGAGGATGGCTCCTCGTGGCCGACACTACGAAGCCGACGCGCCCGCCGAGTGAAGGGGTGACTTTGAGGCAACTTGCTGAACATGTTGGGCTCACACCCGGCACGGTATCGGCAGTTTTAAACAATGCTCCTTCTGCCTCGGCGATTCCCCAGCGCACGAAAGATCGAATCTTCGCTGCAGCTGCGGAGCTCAAGTATCGTCCGAATTTTTTTGCGCGCACCCTCCGCAAGAAGCGGACCTACACAATCGGGGTGATCGCGAGGGAGATTGGCGATCCTTCGGTCGCCCTGATTATCAGCGGGATTGAAGCCGCGCTTACCCGTCGAAGCTATCTTTTCCTCACCGTGGTCCATCAGGACCCGCAAGTCGTGAAGCAATATTCCGAGATGCTGGTGGACCGCGGCGTCGAAGGGATCATCAGCGTCGACGTGAATCTGCCGAGCTCGCTGTCAATCCCGAGCGTTGCGGTAGCCGGACAATTCCCCACCTCGGGCATTACGAATGTCGTTCTCGATTACAAGAAGGCCGCGCGTCTGGCGTTGCGGCACCTGGTTGAAGGCAAGCACAAGGACATTGCTTATCTGCGCGGACGACCCACCAGTGTCGATGCCGAGGACCGCTGGCATGCCATCTGTGAAGTGGCGGTCGAACTTGGTATCCCCATCCGTTCCGAGATGGCGCGGCAACTGGACCCGCGCGAACCCACCATGCAGCAAGGCTATCAGCTCACCCGCGACCTTTTGGCAAGCGCCCATCCCTTCACGGCGCTCTTCGCTTACAACGATATTGTTGCCATCGGGGCGATACGCGCATTACGGGAGGCCAAACTGCACGTACCCGATGACGTATCGGTAATCGGCTTTGATGATATCCGTGGAGCTATGTACGTGGTTCCGAGTATTACGACGGTTCGGCAACCATTGCACAAAATGGGAGAGATCGCCGCCACGACATTGGTTGAGCGGATAGAAGGCAAAGACTTTCCCGAGGAGATTCGCATCGAGCCGGAATTCATCGTGCGTGAATCGTCAGGACCTGCGTCCAAGCACTGATTCGCCGAAAATTCTGCGCCAAAATCGTTTCAATGCGCGTATCGTGTTCTCCGGTAACTCTTTTTTCAGGGAACACATGCGAATCCTATCCGCGATTGGTCTTACGCTCTGTCTTTTCTCATCTTTTGTCGCCGCTCAAACTCCGATGAATCTCATGCCGTTACCCGCAAGCGTGCAGCACGGCAGTGGCCAGCTCGCCATCAATGAAAACTTCTCGGTTGCGATCTCCGGCTACACCGAGCCTCGCCTGGAGCGTGCCGCGGCCCGGTTGATATCGACACTTGCGCGCCAGACCGGCACCACCTTCACCGCCCCGGCAGTCGATGCGACAAAAGCGACTTTGGTGATACACGCGGAACGTAGCAGCAACGAAGTACAAACGGTGGGTGAGGACGAGTCGTACGAACTGACGGTAACGCCGCAAGGAGCAAAGCTGAACGCTGCTAACCCGCTCGGTATTTTGCGCGGACTGCAAACGTTTTTGCAGTTGGTCGAACTCACGCCCAACGGCTACTCCGTGGCTTCGGTTACCATCCGCGATCAGCCTCGCTTCCCATGGCGCGGATTGATGATTGACGTGAGCCGCCACTGGCTGCCGATCGAAGTGATCAAGCGCAGCCTCGACGGAATGGAAGCTGTAAAGCTCAATACTTTCCACTGGCATCTCTCCGATAACCAGGGCTTCCGCATCGAGAGCAAGAAATATCCGAAGTTGCAGGAACTCGGATCCGACGGAAAGTTCTTCACCCAGGATCAGGTGAAGGAAGTGATCGACTACGCGCGGGATCGTGGCATCCGCGTGATTCCAGAGTTCGATCTTCCCGGTCACAGTACGTCGTTCTTCGTTGGCTATCCCGAACTGGGGAGCGCCCCCGGGCCGTATTCCATTGAACGCGAATATGGCATCTTCGATCCCGCCATGGATCCGACGAAGGAGTCCACCTACAAGTTCCTCGATGGTTTTATCGGAGAGATGGCTGCGTTGTTTCCGGACGCTTATTTCCATATTGGTGGCGATGAGGTCAACGGTAAGGGTTGGGATGGAAATGCGCCAATCCAGCAATTCCTTCATTCGCATGGCATGAAGGACAACGCCGACCTGCAGGCTTACTTCAACAAGCGGTTGCAAGAGATCGTTTCCAAGCACCACAAAATCATGGTGGGTTGGGATGAAATCCTCTCCCCCGATCTCCCGAAGTCGATCGTGATTCAATCCTGGCGCGGGCAGGATTCACTTGCCGACGCTGCCCGCAAGGGCTTTCACGGGCTGCTTTCCTTCGGCTACTATCTCGACCTCTATCAGTCCGCCGCATTCCACTATTCGACCGAACCTCTCTCCGGAAAAGCCGCCACCCTCAATGACGAAGATAAGAAAATGATCCTGGGCGGCGAAGCCTGCATGTGGTCGGAGATGGTAACGCCAGAGAATGTGGATTCGCGCATTTGGCCGCGGATGGCGGCGATTGCAGAGCGATTCTGGTCACCGCAGAACACCCGCGACATTCCATCGATGTACGCCCGTATGGAAGCCGAGTCAATGCGCCTTGAGTCTGTGGGCTTGCAGCATCGCGCATATTACCGTCCTATGCTCGAGCGGCTCGTCGGATCTTCAGATATCGCCGCGATTAAGACGCTCGCCGATGTCGTGCAGGCGCCTCCGGAATATCGACGTGAAGGACTGCATAATGAGGCTACGGGACACCCCTATACCAGCTTGGAATCGTTCAACCATTTGGCCGACGCGAGTCGCCCGGAGAGCATTGTCGCGGTGCGATTCAACACTTGGGTGGACGATCTCGTCGCGCACAGGGCGACGCCGGCGGAGATCGCCCAGATGCGTGAACTGCTCACCCAGTGGCGGGATAACGATGCGAAGTTGCGGCCGCAGTTGCAGTCTTCGTTCCTGCTCAAGGAAGCGGCACCGCTTTCACAGAACCTTGCCATGCTTGGCACGTCGGGATTGCTGGCGATGCAATACTTGGAGAACGGCAGCAAACCTGGGCCTGAGTGGATGAACGAACAGGCCGCCCTGATCAACTCTGCGAAACAACCGCATGCAGAATCGCTGCTCGTCGTCGCTCCCGCCGTGGAGAGGCTGGTGCGAGCTGCTGGACAATGAATGCTGATCCTTACTCGGTAATCCAACTGATGGGTAGGCCGCATCTGACGGTTACGCAAGCAGAGAATCGTAGAGAACCTATGTTATCCAAATGCGCTAACCCAGGTTGTTCACAGCCATTTCGCTATCTAGGGAAGGTCTGCATAAGTGGTGGCGAAGCAGTTCTTTTATGTTAGCGGGAGAGGGACTTCGGCATTTTAGAGCGATGTTTCCGACTACGTGGAGATTGTCGTCACCTCTGGAGAGTGTCCAGAGACACTACGCCCCTTGGGTGACCAGCAATCTGCGTCGCAAGAGAAACAGATTGCTCAACGCACAGAGCGTGAACACCTGATTGGCATTCTTCTTGATTCCCCGGTATCTCACCTTCGTGTAGCCGAACTTAAGTTTGATCACTGCAAACACGTGCTCGACGCGGGAGCGAATGTGCGACTTCGTTCGATTCTTCTCACGTTCGACTTCGTCCACCCGGTCCTTGTGACGGTAGCGTTTATGGGTCAGGTCCTGTGCTCGTGGCGCAATGTCGTGGATCGCTGCGCTCTGTCCGCGATAGGACTGATCGCCCCAGACCTTGGTTTCATCGCCGTGCAACAAATCCGGCAGCGCTGCTGAATCCGCGATGTTGGCTGCCGTCACCACCACCGAGTGAATGATCTTCATCTTGCTATCCACGCCCACGTGCGTCTTCATCCCGAAGTACCACGGGTTGCCCTTCTTGGTCTGGTGCATCTCGGGATCGCGCTGCCGGCCCGCATTCTTCGTAGAACTGGGCGCGTGAATGATCGTCGCATCGACGATGGTGCCGGTGGCGATCTTGATGCCGCGACTTTCGAGGTGAAGGTTCACTGTCTCCAGCATCGCGCCGCCGAGGTTGTGCTCTTCTAACAAGTGGCGGAACTTGCAGACCGTCGTCTCGTCCGGCACCGGTTCGTTGCCAAGATCGATCTGCGCGAAGTGCCGCATCAGCGGAGAGTCGTACAGCGCTTCTTCCACGGAGGGGTCCGACAGATTGAACCACTGCTGCAAAAAGTAAATCCGTAGCATGCGCTCGATGCCCACCGGACGGCGTCCGTTGCCGGCCTTCGGATAATGCGGTTCCACCAGCGAACACAACTCGCTCCACGGAACCACCTGCTCCATTTCTTCCAGAAACGCAGCCCGCCGCGTCTTCTTCGTATACCGCTCGAATCCATTCGCCATCGCCAGTGTCCTCTGTTTGGTCCGAGGTTTCATCTGGCTGCACTTTATCTTGACTGGCTGTGGAAAGCAGAGAACTTAATCAGAGTCTCCCTA